>JAYUSJ010000192.1:0-17376 GCA_043755735.1 Verrucomicrobiaceae bacterium
CAGCGGCATGAAGACCGCCGAACTCGAAGCCGAATACCTCAACATCGCCAGCCCCCGCTTCAGCCGCAAAGGCGACCGCACGCCCAATCTCAACCGCACAGTCAAAGGCCGCAAAGGGATCGGCAAATTCGCCGGACTCATCCTCGCCAGCGAGATGGAACTCGTCACCCAAGCCGCGGGTAAACGCACCCGCGTTCTCATCTCCAAGACCGCCCTCATGGAAGCCCTTGGCGACCTTGAGAAGGTGCCCCTGCCCCTAGATGTCGCCGACTCCGATCCACTCGACGCCAAAGGCACCACCATCACCCTGCGCAACCTCAATCCCAAGCTCTCCCACCTCCAGCCCGACAAGCTCAAGGAGCTCCTCGCCCTCGACTATGGCCGCGAGCCATCCTTCGTCATCTTCGTCAATGGTGAGCGCGTCTTCCACCACGACATCCAAGGCGAGAAATTTCAGGCGGAAATCACCCTCCCCAACGGCCAGACCGCCAGCGTCTCCTACACCATCGCAGACAAACCCCTGCCCGGCAAAAAATCAGGACTCAACGTCCGCGTCGGCGGCAAAAGCATCGGCAAGCCCCACCTCTTCGGCCTCGAAAACGACGACGCCCTGTCCGACCGCCTCCGCCGCCGCATCGTCGGGGAAATCAACCTCCCCGCCGACTCCCTCGAACTCACCGCCGCCGGAGGCGATGTCATCGAGAGCGACAAAGGCTTCGGAATGCTCATGCAGGCCGTGCCCGCTATTCTTCAAGGACTCCGACGGATTCCACATGAAAGACACAGCCTCTGGCAGGTCAACGTCCCGCTTATTTAAAATAAACACCCATGTTACTGCTTCATCTCTCCGACCTTCACTTTGGAAACAAGAATCGGTTTGCTAATGATAATCCATCTGACCTTGGCAGAGCTTTTCACCGGGCACTGCAGGCGGCAAGCAAGGAACCTCAGATACCGGCTACAATGGCCGTCTCGCTCGTCATCGTTACGGGAGATATCGTAGAGTCTGGCCTGCCAAGTGAATTTCGCGCCGCGCTCGAATTTCTAAAATCCTTGGCGGAAGAAATGGACCTACCTCGTAACCGCTTTGTTTTTCTCCCAGGCAACCACGATATTTCGTGGGCTGACTGTCGAATCGTCCGGGCCGCAAGAGACGGAGAAAAGTTCCCTGCTGCCGAGTTTGATTTGCGCTTGAACACAGAGAAACTCGCGAACTACCGTGCTTTTCTGTCAGACTTTTATGGAAAGCCAGTCGATAGTGAAAATCTCGCAGAACTTGAGAATGTGCGTTCGTTGGGGAGCGGCGGCTGGTTGCGTGACTTTCCTGACCTTCGGCTTTCCATTGCCGCACTCAATACCAGCGAGCGCGAACACGATGTGTCAAAGGGCGGGTTTCTCAGTCCCGAGCAAGCTCAAGCCCTCATGACTTTCTGGCTAGAGGATGCTTCAGCATCCCGTCTGAAAATTCTTGCGCTTCACCATAACCCAATTTCCGCCACAGACGCAAATCGAGACTGGGTTCTAGACTGGGTTCGCAATAAAGAGAAGGCTGTGGGCGCAAGCGTACCAATGTCTGCGGATGTGTTTGAGCACTACATCGCTGACATTGCTGGATTCATCGGTTCAGAGCACCTGCCCAAAATAGTCGAGGATACATGTCCCCACATTGTTTTGCACGGACACCACCACGACCAAGGGAAGCCGACTAGTTGGCATTGGAAGAAGAACGGGAATGCGCCAGTGCTCTCTGTCGGCAGCTTCGGCTTGAACAAAGACCAATTACCAGGTGATGCACCGCTCTCATGTCAGTTTCTGCGATTGGTGCTTCCGCCCGAACCAACCTCACCTCGGCTCATTGCAATTCCCTTGATTTACGACGGTCGCTTCCGCCTAGAGGGCGATGTCCTCGTGGGAGCGTTCCGGGCTGAGGCGGGTTCTAGGGCGGCCTACGACCAACCGCTACCACTACCAAAAGGCTGGAAGGTTGAGCCGGAACCAGCCCCGGAGCCAGCAATTGTAGATGCTCTGCCACCAGGCTTTCTCGGTAAATACGAGCATCTGAGTTACGACCGACAGCCTGTGTATACACGCAAATTGAGTGACCTAAATCAGGAACTAATATTGGAGTTTCTCGCGAAACCGCTGTCTCAAGAACAGAACGCTGGTTTGAAGCGGGGGAAAGATGGTGGTAGCCCTACGATTGAGCAAAAGCTTGAGCACCTCCTTTGCTTGTATGATGGGCAGCCAACACTCGGGGCTCTTCTTTGCTTTGCTCCGAGTCAGCTGCTTGCTGACAAAGCGGGTTGCAGCACGTTACAAATGGCGATTCACGACGGATCTGAACGCGGTGGTGACAATACGACATTAAAGGTTGCACGAGGTAATCTGTTGGAACTTTTCGATATGGGAATGACTTGGTTAACGGGAGGCTATGTTTTGCGCCGACGAGGTGAAGTTGGCAGCAAATCACGAGATGAATTCGAGATCCCGCGAAAGGTGCTTCGCGAAGCGTTGGCCAATGCATTTGTCCATCGTGATTACGAAACAATGGTTCTTCAGTCCCAGCCTACTCGCATTGACGTCTATCCAGACAAAGTGGAAGTGACGAGCTACGGGGGTTTGCTCGAACAAGTGCATCTTGATCAACTCAACAGCCCTGACCAGACCCTTCGAGCCTTTAGGAGAAATGAGTCAATTGCACGAATTTTTCAGTGCATGACAGACGTGGAACTGAATGCGAGCGGCATTCACCGTATGCGTCGATTAATGACTGAGGCGGGAATGGCCTTTCCTCTGTTTCGAGCCGGGAAAGATTTTGTTTGTGTAACACTGGCGCGCCCATTCGAACTGTCGAGCGGGCGTGCAGTAGCTCTTCCACCACAGATTGACGCAGAACACGCCACTTTGAGAGCCTTCATAAGTTGCACAGGAGAATTGATTGAGCACCGCCGGGCGGCACACGACGCATGCCTGCGGGCAGGAGTGATGCCTGTGATGTGGGAGCACTTCTTACCTAATTCCGATACTCTGGATGCTATTCTTAAACAAAAAATTGAAGAAGCTGATCTGTTCATATGCATACTTGGAGAACGTTATGGTTCCTTGCCGCACAACTCCGAGATATCCTTCATCGAAATGGAGTTCAACCATGCTATCGCGCGCGGGCTGCCAGTCATAGTGTTTACGATGCATCAGGATCACCCTGTTTTTCACAAAAGCATCGAAACTGAAGGTTCGATCGAAAAACTCGAGAAGTTCAAACTTCGACTACGCACGGAACGCTATGCCGAAGAGTTCAAGTCGCCCGAGGATTTGAGAGGCAGAATCATTGATGGTTTGCACGGGCTCGTTGCAAAGCATCGCGCGGGAGAAATTCGATCGGCAAAGACCCGGCCGAGGCCCGCGGTTCCTAATAACCTCCCTTACACTTCCCTCGGCACGCTCTTCAAAGGCCGCGACTCCTTCTTGGCCTCCCTTCGTGACTACCTCGCGAGTCAGACGCCTGCGGTTATTCGGGGAGCGCAGGCCATTCATGGCATGGGAGGCGTGGGCAAAACCCGTGCGGCTGTGGAGTATGCGTGGGCAAATGAAAGCGACTATTCTGCGTTGCTCTTCCTCACGGCGGATAGCCCTGACGCACTCGCGCGGAGTCTCGCGGCGCTTGCCGGCCCGCTGGTCTTAAATCTCCCGGAGCAGGAGGCCACGGACACCGCTGCTCAGACGCACGCCGTCCTCAGATGGCTAAACCAGCACCTCGGCTGGTTCCTCATCATTGACAATGTGGACACGATCCCCGCTCAGGTCGCTGTGGCCGCCCTCCTCACTCACATCCCCCGCGGCCATGTCCTCATCACCACCCGCCTTGCTGACTGGCCCGCCAATATCACGTCGCTCTACCTTGATGTCCTCTCGGAGGAAAGCAGTATTGCCTTCATGCTGGAGCACACCCACGACCGCCGTGTGCGCTGCGATGACGACCCCGTTACCGCGCAAAAGATCGCCCGGCTCCTTGATGGGCTCGCTCTCGCCCTGGAGCAATCCGCCGCCTACATCCGCGCCCGCCGCTGTTCCCTCATGGACTACCTCCGCGACTCGGAATCCAAGCGCCTGCACGTTCTCTCCAGCTACGATCCCAATAGAAGCCACTACCCTCGCAGCATCGCCATCACCTACGACACCAGCATCTCCCAACTCACGGATGACGCCCGCACCCTCCTCCGCATCTTCTCATGGCTGGCACCTGACCCCATGCCCATCGCCCTTCTTGAGAAACTGGAAAATGTTCCCGATGCCCGCGTCCAGCTCATCGCCCTGAGCGACCTCCACCTCGCCACGCTCAACGCCGAGGGTACCGCATTTAGCGTCCACCGCCTCCTTCAGGAAATCACCCGCCAGCAACAGCCCGAAGAAAAGCCACCAGCCCTCATCGCCGCCCTCTCATGGGTCAATGACCTCGTGCCCTTCGCCGCCGACGACGTCCGCACTTGGCCTGTCGTCGAGCCCCTCGCGTCGCACGCCACAACCGTAGCCCTAAGCGCCGCCGACCGCCACATTCCTGTCCCCACCGCCCGACTGCTCAATCAGGTCGCCCTTTTCTATCAGGCCAAAGCCCAGCACCAAACTGCCGAGCCGCTCATGCGCCGCGCGCTGGCCATGGATGAGGCCACTTTCGGCAAGGACCATCCCGAGGTCGCCATCCGCCTCAACAATCTCGCCGCGTTGCTACAGGCCACCAACCGTCTGGCGGAGGCCGAGCCGCTCATGCGCCGCACGCTTGCTATCGGTGAAGCCAATTTCGGCAAAGACCATCCCAACGTCGCCATCCGGCTCAACAACCTTGCGCAGTTGCTACAGGCCACCAACCGTCTGGCGGAGGCGGAGCCACTCATGCGCCGTGCGTTGGCCGTTGACGAGGCCTCTTTCGGCGAAGAGCATCCCAACATCGCCAGTGACCTCAACAACCTTGCGCAGTTGCTGCAGGCCACGAACCGTTTGGCAGAGGCGGAGCCGCTGATGCGCCGCGCTCTGTGGATTGACGAACAGTCCTATGGAGACGAACACCCGAGAGTCGCGAACGCATTAAACAACCTAGCTCAATTAATGACTGCAACTAACCGACTTGCGGAGGCGGAGCCTCTAATGCGCCGCGCACTCGACATTGACGAGCAAGCCTATGGAGCGGACCACCCGAGCGTTGCAGTTGATTTGAACAACTTGGCCCAATTGTTGCAATCAACCAATCGACTTGCCGAAGCCGAGCCATTGATGCGACGCGGATTGGCGATTTACGAACAATCCCTTGGTCCCGCGCACCCGAACGTCGCGGCCGCTTTGATGAACTTGGCTCAAATACTCAAAGCCACGAGCCGGCTGCCAGAAGCGGAAGCGTTAATGCGCCGTGCATTAGAGATAGAAGAAGACGCCTACGGGACCGAGCACCCGGCGGTGGCCACGGATCTGAACAATTTGGCATCCCTCCTTATGGCTACGGATCGTCTGGCCGAGGCTGAGCCGATGATGCGTCGGTCGCTAGCAATCGACGAGAAGTCGTATGGACGGACTCACCCAAATGTCGCCGTTCGTCTTAACAACCTTGCTCACTTGCTCATGGCGACGGGGCGCCTGCCAGAAGCCGAAGCATTGATGCAAAGACTCTTGCAGATGCTTGCTGAGTTTTCTGAGCGAACCGGCCACGAGCATCCTTTGATCAATTCGTCGCTCAGAAACTACATACACCTGCTCGGCTCTCTTGGGCTTGATGAGTCAGAAATATCAACCAGGGTAGGCGCGTTGTTGGTGAGCGAAAGCGTTGCCGACACGAAGCGGCTTCTGCTGCACGAAAAGTAACCCAGAGGCCCATATTTTGGAGAGCTTTTGTCCGCCGGATGAACTCGCTGGCGAATCTGGGCGGAAGTTGGGGGGCGCGGTTGATGCGGGATGGGATGCAGCGGGACATTTACCGGATGCTCGCGGACTCGGAGGCTGGGGAATGGATGGAGGGCTACGAGCGGATGCTGTGGCGTTGGATTTGTCCGCTGCCAGGTAGGTAAGATGCTCGGACTTCCGGCTTCAGCCCGTTGTGACCGCCTGAAGTTGGGACTCCGAACGATACGATGCCCAGCTCCCGCCGATGCAGCCGTTGACGCTCCGGGATGAAAAGAGTAATCTCCAATCCATGACGACGATTCTTTCTGCCAACGGCTTGCTGGAGATTCCAGAGGAATTCCGCAAGACCGATGACCTCAAGCCCGGCCAGCACTGCGAGATCGAGCGCGTGGGGCATGGGGAATATCGGGTGCAGGTCAATGACGAGAAACCTCTACCGAAGGAATCGTGGGTGAAGATTCTTCGGGAGTGTCCGGTGAAGGATTGGTGGCAACCGCTGGATCACTCAAACTTGCTCATCACGCGGGATAACGCGCGACTTTTTGACGAGGAAGGCGAGTCATGACGTTTCTCGCTGATGTGAATGTGATTTGCGAACCAAGCAAGTTGCGCCCGAACGAGCGGGTATTGCGGTGGCTGGAGGAGCATGAAGCAGTGACAACGGTGGATCCGATTGTGATGGGCGAGATTTGGCGAGGAATACTGATGCTCCCTCACGGGCGAAAACGCGACGGGCTCATCGAGTGGTTCGAGCGCCTTCGACGGAACATTCCTTGCGCGGCTTGGACAATGGAGACTGCGTTCGGGTGGGCGGAGATTTGCGATCATGTTCAGCGAAGTGGATTCACCATCGCCGCGCCAGACACAATGATCGCAGCCACCGCGAAGCAGCACGGACTGACGGTAGTCACCCGGAACGTGGACGATTTCCGCCGCTGTGGAGTCCGGGTCATCAACCCTTTCGAATGCCCCCCTCTGTGACCGGATTCTGAGAACGCCGCTTTGTTCCTATTCGTAAGAGTCAACAGAGAGGGACTGTTTTTATTCTCACGATTGAAATCGATTGCTTTTCTCCGGTGATTTTCCGTGAATCACCAGCCGGGCGGGGACAGGAAATGTGTTGAGACTCTGCGGTGGACCGCCCTTCGGCGGGGGCGGGTTGGTATCAACTCTTCGTGTCGATTTATTCGAGCGTCACGATGTCGTTCCATCCGAGCGGGAGGGAGAAGGCGGCGATGGCGCTGAAGCCGGCGGCGGTTTGTTTGGCGTCGGGCTCGGTGAGGGTGAATTTGAGCGGGCCTTTTTCCATGGAGGTGACTTTGGCGGTGCGCTTGCGCAGCGGGATTTGCACGGCGAGTTCGGCGATGGGTGTGTATTGGAAATTGGCGAGGATGAGCGCGCTGCCGGAGTCGGAATCGTAGATGCCTGCTTCGACGACGGGATGCGACAATTGCACGAGCCGCTGTGCGCCGGATGCGGCGGCGGTGGAATTGATCCACTGGCGCTGCGCGGCGGGCCATTGCTCGCGGAGGGCGTCGGGGACGAAGCGGGCGTCCTTCGCGTAAGAGACTCCGGGGCATGTGGCGATGTAGAGGGCGCGGCCTTCTCCGAAGACATGCTCCAACACCGCGGGCGATCCGTCTTTGAAAGTGCCGGTGACTTTTGCGCCGTCGGCGGAGAGTGCGGCTTTGAGTCCGATGGCTCCGGCGGTGGTGCCGTCGGCGAGCTTCACTTCGTCGAGCCACGGGATGTTGTTCAGCGCGCCGCGCAGGTCGTAGCGGCCTTTTTGCACGGTGACTTCGGGGCCGGGCTTGAGTCCGAAGACGGCGGCGAGTCCGGCGTGGGGTTCGCCGAATTCGTTGCGGCTTGCGGCGGCGCACGAGCCGTGGAGCCAGCCGCCCTGCTTCACCCAGTCGCTGATGACTTCGCAGCTTTTTGTGGAGACGCAGGGGTCGGCGCAGTAGAGGACGTCGTAGTCGGCGAGGCGTCCGGATTCCACGTCGTTCTCGGTGATCATGTCCACGAGATACTGGTCGTGGATGAGCGAGAGATACGTGAGCCGCCGCTCCGCCATGGACAGATAGCCGAACGGCTGCCACAGGTCGCTGGACAGGCTGTAGAGCAGCGCGACTTTGGTTTTGCGCGGCTTGCCGTCGGCGATGATGTGCTCGGCTCCGGCGAGCTGGCGCGTGATGTGGACGATGCCGTCGTAGGCACCGCGGAGGTCGCTCCAGTAGTTCTCGGTGCTCGTGGCGGTGGGGCCGTAGGTCCAGTAAAAGAAATGTTTCGCGCCCTGGCAAAGTGCGGACGCGCTTTTGAGGCGGATGTTTTTTTCGTCGCCCGGCGTGACCCACGTGATGATGGGAATCCCGCCGCGACTGCCGCTGCGCATCATGGCTGCCTGAAAGCCGATGAGCTGGAATCCCTCCCACGTCGAGGACGGCCCGTACATGTAGTCGAGGCCCAGCCAGTCTTCGATGCCGATGACATCCACGACGCGATCGCGCGCCATGGAGAAACAGTCGAGCGACAGCGGGAATCCGCCCCACGTGGTGTTCTCCGTCTCCATCCCCATGCCGAGCCCCGAGCCGCCGAAATACGGGTGGTCGGCCACGAGCGTGGAAGTGAGCACGCCGGACGGAGCGTTGCGGTGAAAGGTCTCGTTCATCCAACGGATGCGCTCGTTTGCGGACTGATGACGGAAACGCGTGGTCCATGTGAATGTGCGGTTTGCCGCCGCTTTGTTCTCCTTCTGCCGCGCGGCGAGGTCCGCAGGCGATTCGATCGGGAGCACGTCGTCGAGCGATGCGACGCCGAGATCGGACGGCGCGATTTTCTGTTGCTTCAGCCATTCGCGGAAATTCGCGATGCCCTTCGGGTCCTTTCCGATGGGCGGACGGCAGGCGATTTCATCGGAGAATCCAAACAGCGTGAGCCGTGATCCCGGCGTGGCTCTTGACGCGGCGGTGGTGATTTGCAGGTCGCAATCCTCGGGACTGAGCGACGGGCCGAACTCTACCCATTTGTGTCCGCCGGGCAGGAGAAAGGGAAACTTCGCGATCATCTCCGGCGTGGTGTTGCCGACGAGATTGAACCCGAGCAGCCAGAGCACCTCGGCTTCCTGCACGTTGAGCTCCGCGCGTTGCGGACTCCAGAACTGCGTCTGAATCCACAGCTCTTTCGGCGATGTGCGTTTGCCGCCGCTCGCCTCGCGAGCCCACTGCAAACGGCGCGCGGTCATCTCGCTCGCGGTTTCGAGTTCCGCGGCGTCCTTCTTCAAGTCCGCCGAGACGAGAAAACTCGTGAGGTTTCCGGTGAACTTCTCCTCCATGCGCTTGACCACGGAGGCTTCGTTCGGAGCGGTCGCGAGCTCGACGGTGACGGCCATTTTTCCATCCGGCGGAGTGGAAAATTGCAGCGTGATATTCGGGAACTCCGCGACGCCGCCCGCGCGGCTGTGTTTGCCGTGAATCTTCGCTCCGGCGTGTGCGACGAGATCAAACCACGGACTAAATTGCCCCGGCGCGACTTTCTTCGCCGCGTCCTTGTCCGCGCCCGCAGGCAGCACGGCTCCGGCCATCGACCACGGATCCACATGAATGTGCCCGCCGATTTTCGCGAGCCACGGCTGGTCCGCCGGCTCCGCAACTCGCACGCGGAAAAACACACCGTCTGCAACCACCGGTTTCGCATCGTCGCCGCGAAGTGCAGGCAGCAGTGCAAACACGAGCGCGGTGAGCAAGACTGCGGCAGCAGTGGGCCGAGTTGTTTTGGAGAGGCGATGTTTCATAAAGTGAGATTGGATTCCGCCTCTGCTTGGCTCCAGCACTATTTCAATTCGGGCCGCTCGCGTAGCTCGACATTCAAAAACTGGATGCGGCTAAACCCGAAGCTACGTTCTCACTGCCCCGTCACTTCCAGCCGGACGAAAAGCCCTGCCGAGTGGACGGGCAGAACGGGGTCGGGCGTCGGGGAGTGAGCGGGTCCGGCACACGCTACCCACGCTGGATGGCTCCCCGATCCCCATTTCGAACAACGCACAACACACGCGTCTCACTTCTCATGGCTCCGCAACGAACACCGGGCGACTCCGCTCTGATTTATTATCTGGTATAGCAGACGCTATATCATATAACGTCCGATACAGCAGACACTACATTGATGCCGCAAACGCCGTCCATACCGCTCCCCGCCGCAAAAGCACTCCGAAAACTCGGGCGCGATCTCGCACTCGCGCGCCGGAAACGCGGCATTGCTACTGCCGATATGGCGTCCCGGATTTTCGTCAGTCGCGATACCCTCTGGCGTTTGGAGCGCGGCGACCCGACCGTTGCGCTGGGCACTCTTGCCACCGCCGCTTTCATCCTCCAAATGCACGACCGCCTCGCCCAGCTCGCCGCTCCAGCGACGGATGCGCTTGCGCTCAGCCTCGATGAAGAACGTCTGCCCAAGCGTATCCGGCGTGCCAAGCCATGAGCGTGGAGGTCCACATCGAATGGCACGGCGAAACACGCCTTGTCGGCAGATTGCACACCGCAGGGCGCAGTTCCGCTGTTTCGTTTGAATACACGTCCGAGTGGCTGGGACGCGCAGACGCTTTTGCCATCGACCCCACTGCACTCCCCCTTCGTGCAGGGCCTCATCACAGCCCTCAGCTCTTCGGAGCCATGCAGGACTGCGGCCCCGACCGCTGGGGCAGGGTGCTCATCGAGCGGGCAGTTCGCAAAAAGATACTCGATAGCAAACCCTATCAGGACATTGATTATGTCCTCGCGCTCGACGACACCACCCGCATCGGCGCACTGCGGTTTCGCGACAGTATAGACGGGCCTTTCCTTGCAGCACGGGATGGGAAAATCCCGCCGGTGGTTCAGCTTGCTGCGCTTCTCAATGCAGCCGATGCCGTTCATGGCGACACCGAGACTGCGCAGGATCTCCGCCATCTTCTCGGCCAAGGCTCGCCCCTTGGCGGCGCGAGGCCAAAGTCCGCCATTGCCCTGCCGGATGGACGCCTCGCCATCGCCAAATTTCCGCGCCCCGACGACACGCGCGACATCGCTGCGGGAGAAATCCTCGCCCTCTCCCTCGCAAAACGGGCCGGCATTACCGTTGCGGAGCACCAGCTTGTCTCCGTCGGCGGTAAAGCCGTCTCCGTCATCACACGTTTCGATCGGGATGGCGCGTGTCGCATTCCATTCATCTCCGCCAGCAGCCTGCTCGCCCTGCCGCAGGGAGAGCCCGGTGCCTACACCATGCTTGCCGACGGCATCCGACAGTTTGGCCACGATACCACCGCCGATCTCCACGAACTCTGCGTCGCCTCATCTTCTCGCTGCTCGCCAGCAACTACGACGACCACATGCGCAACCACGGCTTCCTCATGCGCGAGCCCGGTCGCTGGGCGCTCTCGCCTGCCTACGACCTCAATCCTGTTCCCGAAATCGACCGCACCCAGACGCCGAAAACCGCCATCACCGAGGATCAGGAGCCACCCTCCATCGCCGCCGCGCTGAAAGCAGCACCGCGTTTTGCGCTGAAGGCCGCTGCCGCCAAAACCATCCTCCGCGAAGTCCTCGAAGCTGTCTCCGCGTGGCGTGAAGTTGGACGCCAGCTCCGCATCAAAGCAGCCACCCTCAATGCCTACGCAAGCGCCTTTGAGCATCCGCTCATGGACGAGGCGCGGGCCATAATTCGATGAGGAACGGTTCCCGTTTGCGAGTTGACCTTGCCAATTGCGCCCGGCTGATTCCTACTTTCAAAAAAGATGACCGAACCGATCGAAACGCTCACGATAAAAGGCTTTGCCGGAATCGAATCCCTTGAGATTCAGACGCGTCCTTTCACGGTGATTATTGGCCCGCAAAGCGTCGGAAAAAGCATCGTCGCGAAGTTGCTGTTCTTTTTTAAGCATGCCCCCAGAACTCTCTATCTGGCAGCGCTCAAGGGTGCCAAAATCTCAGCAAATGACGTGCTCCTAGCCGCCGCCTTCGTCTAAAGGCAGTACTACGGCAGCGCCTGCCCAAATCGCAAGCCCCACTCCCGCAAGAAACACTATCCCTCCACTGCGTCGGCGAAAACGAAAGTCGCAGCTCGCGCCGCTGGCGAAAACCACCCGCAGCACTCGCCACGCCGAGCATTTTTGGTTGGAAACCTGTCCTGCTTTCGCTGCTCCGTTCGCCCGGATTCCACGTTCGATCACACCCTTTCGATTGCACAGAAGCCCCTCCCCCGCTTCCCTCCACGCCCACTCATGCCAGTGAAACAGCCAGACCTTCTCGACATCATCGCCCGCGAGCCCGCGCTTGCGGCGAAGCTGCGCGCGCTGGAGGGCACGCTCCCGCACATCGTTGAGCATGCCCAGCCCACGATCTGCGCGACCATTGCCCGCGCTGCGGGAAAACGCGTTTGGTTTGTCTGTCAGAATGTGCGGGCGCAGGAGGCGTTGCACAACGAACTCATCCACTGGCAGCCGGAAGCGCTCTTTTTCCCCGAACTCGAGATTGCTCCCATCGAAGGTGCAATTCCCGATCCTGAAGCCGTGGCCGAGCGGCTCGGCATCATCCAGAAACTGGCGACTCCACCCGCGAAAAAGGCCGCGCCGCTCATCCTCGTTCTCACACGCAAGAGTCTTGCCGATGAAGTGGTGGATGAGGCCGAGTTGCGCAAGCTCGAGCTTCATCTTGCACGCGGCAAAAAGCTGGACCGCGATGCGCTCATTAAGAAACTCGCGACGGCTGGATACGAACATGTCCCGCAAATCACAGGACGCGGGCAGTTCGCTATCCGCGGCGGGATTCTCGATGTGTTCAGCTTTCACCACGCGCTGCCGATTCGCCTGGAATGGTTCGACGTGGAACTGGAAAGCATCCGCCAGTTCGATCTCGATTCGCAGACTAGCGTCGAGCAGCTCGCCACCTGCACCCTGCTGCTAGGAGAGGCCGAAAGCGTGGGGAAGAAACTCGCCGATTACATCCATGCCGACGACCTGACCGTGAACGTGGACGCGAGTTGGGACGAAGCGCAGCTTCACATCACCAGCGATGTCGTCGCATCGGGCGAATTTGACTTCACTACGGCCTTCTACGACCACGGACTCGGGGAATTTGAGGCCGGCGATTTCGTAGTCGATGAGATCAAGCGCGAACGTTTTTTTGCCCAGCTCCGCAACTGGCGCACGGACGGATGGAGCACGTTTGTTTTCTGCAACAACGAAGGCGAAATCGAGCGCCTCCGCGAGTTGGTGCCGCCCGTGGAAGCGGATGCACTCACGTTCATCAGTGGCACGCTCGCCCGCGGCTTTACTTATCCTGCGGGCAAGGTCGCAGTTCTTTGCGACGCGGAGCTTTTCGGGCGCTACCGCAATAATCGCGCACGGCGGGCAACGCTCAAACGACAGCGTGAAACGGCGCAGCGACAGCAGATTGATTTCTCCGAACTCATCGAAGGCGATCACGTCGTCCATTTGGAACACGGAATCGCGCGGTTCGAAGAACTGAAGACCGTGGGCACGGAAGACGTGCTCGTCCTCACCTTCGCAGAGGGCGCCAAGCTCTACGTCCCGCTGGAGCAGAGCTATCTCGTCGCCCGCTACGTCGGCATCGGCAAGCGCAACCCAGCGTTGAGTAAGCTCGGGGACGGCGCGTGGGGCAACGCCAAGAAGAAGGCGGAAAAAGCGGTCTTCGATTACGCCGCGAAACTTCTCGAAGTTCACGCCGCACGCGAGGTTCAGCAAGGATTCGCATTCCCGCCCGACAACAAGTGGATGCGCGAGTTCGAGTCGTCGTTCCTTTACAAAGAAACGCCCGACCAACTCACTGCGATTCTCGACGCGAAAAACGACATGGAAGGCGAGCGCCCGATGGATCGTCTCATCTGCGGCGATGTGGGATTTGGAAAAACAGAAGTAGCCATTCGTGCCGCGTTCAAGGCCGTCACTTCGGGCAAGCAAGTCGCCATCCTTGTGCCGACGACGGTCCTCGCCGAGCAGCACTACCGCAACATCCGCGAGCGGGTGTCCGATTATCCAATTACCGTCGGGTTGCTCAGCCGCTACCGAACACGCGGTCAGCAGGCGGAGACCGCGAAGGGCATGGCAGAGGGCAGCGTGGACATCGTTATCGGCACGCATCGGCTAATCTCGAAGGACGTTCAGTTTAAAAACCTCGGCCTCGTCGTGATCGACGAAGAGCAGCGCTTCGGAGTGCTGCACAAAGAGAAGTTCAAGGCGATGTGGCCGCTCGTCGATATGCTCACGCTCAGTGCGACGCCGATTCCGCGCACGCTTTACATGTCGCTGATGGGTGCAAAGGACATGAGCACGATTGAGACACCGCCGGCCAACCGGATTCCTGTCGAGACCATCATTTGTCCCTACGACGAACGCATCATTCGGGATGCGATCGACCGCGAAGTCGCGAGAAATGGCCAGGTATATTTCCTCCACAATCGCGTCGGCGACATCGAGCTCGTCGCCGCGAAAATCAAGAAGCTGTGCCCGAAAGCGCGCATCCTGATTGGGCACGGACAAATGAACGAAGGCGAACTTGAGGACGTGATGCACCAGTTCATCGCTGGAGAAGCCGACGTACTCATCGCGACGACCATCATCGAAAGCGGAGTCGATATTCCGAACGCCAACACGATCATCATCGATCGCGCCGATCGCTTCGGGCTCGCCGATCTCTATCAACTCCGAGGCCGCGTCGGTCGTGCGCATCACAAAGCCTACGCCTATTTGATGCTACCGCGCGACATGATGACCGCCGGAGAGGCCCGCAAGCGCATCGCCGCAATCAAGCAATATGGCAGTCTCGGTGCGGGCTTCAAAATCGCGATGCGCGACCTCGAAATCCGCGGAGCGGGCAACATTCTCGGCACTGCTCAAAGCGGCCACATCGTGACGATCGGCTTCGACCTTTATTGCGCGCTGCTGCGGCAGGCCATCGCCAAGCTCAAGGGGCAGCGCCCTCGGCACCGCATCGACGTGGCCACGAGCATCGATTTCCTCACGACGCGAGAGGCCGAATGGGCGGGTCGCAGCAAGGCCGGCGACAAAGCGCCCGCCTTCATCCCAAGCAGTTACATCGCCGAGACCCAGCTTCGCATCGCGGCCTACCGGCGCCTCAATGAAGTCACGACGCAGGAGCAGCTCGACCTGATTAAAAAAGAATGGCGCGACCGCTTCGGAAAATTCCCGGAGGCCGCGACAAATCTGCTGCTCCTCAGCGAGCTCAAACTCAGCGCTGCCGCGCGGAAAATCACCGTCGTGGAGACGAAGGACGCCCACAAAGTCATGCTCACAAGAAACGGCGACTTCATCCTGCTCGGCGGGAAGTTTCCACGGCTCATGAAGCGGCTCCCGGGCGACCGCCTCGACGAACTCGTGAAGCTCGTGCGGAGCTTCTAGGTTTAGAAGGGGCACAGTTCCGGCTAGATGTGAGGAATGCTCCGTAAGGGCCGCGCGTTTCACCTCGTATTTCTGCTCGCCACGTTGCTCGCCGCTGGATTCCTCCAGTTCGTCGAGACAACCATTTTCGCGCGTCTTCAACTCCAGGGCGATGACTGGATCTCGGAGACGGGCCGAAAAGCCCTCCCAAACCCCGCGCTCGTATATCTGGCCATTGATGAACCCTCTCAACGACTGGACGCGGAACTCGATATTCCGGACCTGCTGGACCGCGGTCCTCACACCGAAGCGGACCGGCGCGCACTCGGACACATGGCGCAGGTATTTCCATGGAATCGGGAGGTTTACGCGTTAGTCATCGAGAAGGTGCTTGCCGCAGGAGCGCGCGTAGTTGCCGTCGATATGATGTTCCCAAAGTCCGGACCGGGCGATGATGCACTGCGCACCGCCATTGAGCGTCACAAAGATCGCGTCGTGGTTGTCGGAAATATTGTACGGGCCGACGCGCAGGGTGGCGGTGCGAGAAAGTTCACGCCTCCCG
The DNA here is from genome assembly GCA_043755735.1 of Verrucomicrobiaceae bacterium. Classification (GTDB taxonomy): domain Bacteria; phylum Verrucomicrobiota; class Verrucomicrobiia; order Chthoniobacterales; family Chthoniobacteraceae; genus SXWH01. Next base: position 15,834 of record JAYUSJ010000192.1, read on the forward strand.
CAGAATCGATTGTGCCGGAGGCATTGCGCACCGCAGAGGTGATCGCATTCGCCAATTTTACGGCGCTCGTGGACAATAGCGTTCGCGGTGCGATTTTTCGCGAAAGTATCGATGACGTAAACCAGGCAACGACGGGTGATCACGGGAAAACGTGGCTCTCCCTCGCCGCCGCTGCGGTTAAAAAATCGGGACTCCCGAATTCATTACCGGAAGACTTCGGCCTGCATCGCATCCGGTTTGCAGGGCCGGCCGGCACGTTTCGGGCACAGTCGGTTTACGAGATCTTCGCGCCTGCGATGTGGAAGAACAACTTCGGAAGCGGCGAGTTTTTCCGCGACAAAATCGTCGTTATAGGACCACACGGCAACTGGACTCAGGACGAGCACCTGACCACGCTCGGCATCATGCCCGGTCCGGAGCTGCACCTGAATGCGATCAACGCGGTGCTGAGCGGTGAATTCTGCCGGATGATGTCCCGCCCCTTTGCTGCAGCATGCCTCATTGGCGCTGCCCTGCTCGCATGGACCGTGGGAATGCTCATCCGCAAACCGGCGCTTCGCTTGATGTGCATTCTCGCAATCCCGGTGCTGTGGTGGATGCTGGCGATGCAGCTCTACAATCGCACAGGCGACTTCATCCCGACAGTCGCACCGATCCTCGTTTTCGCGCTCATCGGCATCAGCGGAATCGTCGCCGACCAAGTCTTCGACCGCATGGAAAAAGCCCGCGTCCGTCGGACGTTAGAGCGTTACGTATCCAAGAACGTCGTGAGCGGTCTCCTCAATCGCCGCGATGAGTTCGCGACGGGAATCGTCATGCCCGTGACGATTCTCTTTTCCGACATCCGCAACTTCACACGATTCAGCGCACAAACGGAGCCGACGGCCCTCGTCGCGCAGCTCAACGAATACTTCGCCGAGATGGTGGAGTGCGTCTTCGCCCACGGCGGCACCGTCGATAAATTCATGGGCGACGCCGTCATGGCAGTCTGGGGAAATGCGACCAGCCTCGGCATCGAGAACGATGCACAAAATGCAACGCAGTGCGCCTTCGCGATGCACGCGGCGCTATCCAAACTCAATCATCGATGGTCCGCCGATGGCCGCCCGCTCTTCGATATCGGCATCGCTCTAAATCACGGCAAGGCGGTCGTCGGGGACATCGGGTCGCCGAACAAAATGGAGTTCACGGTCATCGGCGATGCCGTGAATGTCGCATGGCGGCTCCAGGAACGGACGAAGGAACACCCCGGCGAAATCGTCATCGGCGACACGGTAACCGCATTAGTCGCCGGCAAGATCCGCACTGAACCCGGCGGAGTCATCCGGGTGGGCGATTCAATCGATGTCCCCTACTCCATCGCGCATCTCTCCGCATTAAAGTCAGCCTCAAAACCCAAATGACTCGCAGCAAACAGCGGAAGTCCGCCGCGATGCGGCGGGCTCGGTAAGAACAATCAGGTTGTCATCGCAGTTCTTCCCACCCACTGGGAGTGGCGGGCTGAGGCCGCCATTCGACAATTCCGCCGCAGGCGCAAAGCAAA
>JAYUSJ010000193.1:0-17348 GCA_043755735.1 Verrucomicrobiaceae bacterium
TGTCCTTTTTGTTCATGGACTCGGGAATCTAAGCACAAGTACAAAAAAGTACAGTTATGGTATTTATAAGATTCGGGCGTTCCACTTTTAATCACACCCCTGTGATGACCCTATTCATTACAATGTTGGACGCACGCGCCCGAGTCCGCTAAACCTCGCCTTATGTCGAAATCCGTCGCCTGGATCGTCTGGACTATTACCGCCGCGCTGCTCGGCTGTTTCTTCATCTGGCCCATCGCAGCCACGGTGAATCGCGCCTTTGTGGATGCCGACGGGCACTTCACCTTCGCCTACGTCGCCGAGATTTTCGCGAACCGCAATTACCGCGAGGGACTACAAAATTCGTTCATGCTCGCGTGCTGCACGACGCTCACGACGCTCGCCATCGCCCTGCCGCTGGCGTTCCTCAGCGACCGCTTTGATTTCTTCGGGAAAAAAGCACTCTCAGCTTTGCTGCTCGTCCCGATGATTCTCCCGCCATTCGTCGGCGCGATCGGGCTGAAACAGATGCTTGGCCAATACGGAGCATTCAACGCACTGCTCATAAAAATGGGCATCCTTGGCGCCAGCGAGACCATCGATTGGCTCGGGCGCGGACAGTTCTGGGGCATCGTCGCGGTGCAGTCGCTCAGCCTGTATCCCATCTTCTTTTTGAACCTCACCTCGGCCCTCGCGAACGTCGATCCCGCGATGGATGAAGCCGCCGTGAACCTCGGTTGCACCGGGTGGCGCAAGTTCCAAAAAATCACCCTCCCACTCATCATGCCCGGCGTATTTGCGGGCGGCACCATCGTCTTCATCTTTGCATTCACAGAACTCGGAGCACCGCTCATCTTCGACTACTCCCGCGTCACCAGCGTGCAGATTTTCCACGGCATCAAAGAGATCGACGGCAACCCGTTCCCCTTCGCACTCGTCGTCGTCATGCTTGTCGCGACCATGCTCCTTTACATGGCGAGCAAGTTCTTCTTTGGCCGTAACCAGCACGCGATGATGGCAAAAGCGACCACGGCCGGCGGCAGTCGCCCGCTCACTGGAGTCCGCAACGCGCTTTGCTTCGCATTCTTTCTCGGAATCACCATCCTCGCACTCCTTCCGCACATCGGCGTCGTCCTCGTCAGCTTCGCAAAGGAATGGTATCGCACCGTCCTCCCATCCGAGTGGAGCACCGTGCACTACGAGGCCGCGATGGGGCATTACCTCGCCGTGCCCAGCATCATGAACAGCCTGAAATATGCAGGCTGCAGCGTCATCTTCGACATCGTCCTCGGACTCGCCATCGCCTACGTCATCGTCCGCACCAAGCTGCCTGGGCGCGGACTGCTCGACGCGCTCTCCATGCTCCCGCTCGCCGTGCCCGGACTCGTCCTCGCCTTCGGTTACCTCGCCATCACCCGCCCCGGTCGCTTTTTTGAAAGCCTCGATCCATCGAACGACCCCACACTTCTTTTGATCATCGCATACGGAGTTCGCCGTCTGCCGTATGTCGTGCGTAGCGCCGTCGCCGGGCTCCAGCAAACCAGCGAGACCCTCGAGGAAGCCGCACAAAATCTAGGCTGCACGCCGTTCCGCACGCTGCGCCGCATCACCTTCCCGCTCATCGCCGCCAACATTCTTGCCGGCGGACTGCTCGCATTCAGCTTCGCCATGCTGGAGGTCAGCGACTCGCTCATCCTCGCCGTAAAACAGCAGGACTTCCCAATCACCAAGGCGATCTACGAACTCTTCAACCTCATCGGCGATGGCAAATACCTCGCCGCCGCCCTCGGCGTCTGGGCCATGCTCTTCCTCGGCCTCACGATCGCAATCGCGAGCAAAGTGCTCGGCAAAAAGATGGGCGCGCTCTTCCGCGCGTAGCCGGGCAGGAGCTACAGCGCCTCCTCGATCCTCTCGCAGAGCGTCTTCAGAATTGCGATGCGTGCCGAGTATTTGTCGTTTGCTGGAACGAGCACCCAAGGCGCTGCCTGGCTGCTGGTGCGCTCGATCATGTCCGCCACGGCCCGCTGGTAGTCGCCCCACTTCTTCCGGTTGCGCCAGTCTTCAGGCGTGATCTTGAAACTCTTGAAGGGCGTCTTCTCGCGCTCATGAAACCGCTTCAACTGTTCCTCCTTGGTGATCGTGAGCCAGAATTTCGTCACGACACTACCGCCTTCGACCATCTGCTGCTCGAAGTCATTGATCTCGTGATAAGCGCGCATCCAGTCCACCTCGGAGCAAAACTTCTCCACGCGCTCAACGAGCACCCGCCCGTACCAGGAACGGTCGAAAATCGTCACCCGTCCGATCCGCGGAAGACCGCGCCAGAACCGCCACAAATAGGGCTGCGCGCGCTCCTCTTCGGTAGGTGCCGCGACGGGATTGACCCGATAATGACGAGCATCGAGTGCGCCCGTGATACGCCTAATCGCACCACCCTTACCCGCTGCATCCGCGCCTTCGAAAACGGCGATGAGCGACTTTTGGCGGAATTTCTTATGGCGCGTCAAAAGGTTGAGACGACCCTGATACTTCTCCAGCTTTCGGCGGTATTCCTTGTGGGTGAGGCGGGTCTCAAAATCGAGGTTCGACAGGACATTCCGCCCGTCGATGGCTGGTTCCGGCAGCGCCGCAGGCTGGCTCACGGACGGTTTTTCGCCCGCGAGCCGCTTTTTCAGCGCGTCCAAAATCGTGCGCCCGACCGTGAGGTAACGGTAATTCGCATCGCTCCCCTCAACGACAATCCAAGGCGCATGAGCCGTGCTTGTCTCGCGCAAGGCCCGCTCCGATACCTTGCGAAAGCGGTCGTAGATTTTGAACCGCTCCCAATCCGTATCAGTCACGCGCCAGCGCGTCTTTGGATGCGCTTCGAGCGCCAGCAGCCGCTCCTTCTGCGCTTTCTTCGACAAATGAAACCAGAACTTGAGGATCAGCGCACCCTCGTCGGAAAGCATCCGCTCGAAGCGATTGATTCCCTCCATCGCGAGATCGAGTTGCGTGTCGTCGCTCCTGCCCAGCACCCGGTTCACAATCGGATCGGTGTGCCACGCGCCGAACAGGATTCCGATGCGGCCTTTCGGCGGCAGTGCGCGCCAATAGCGCCACATGCGCGGGCGCTCGCGCTCCTCGTCCGACATCTCTCCAAACGCCTGCGTGACGATAAACCGCGGATCCATCCATTCGTTGAGGATGTTGACTGTCTCGCCCTTCCCCGCGCCGTCCACACCACCGATGACAATGACCACCGGAAAGCCGGGCTTCCCGATGAGTTCGTATTGCGCCTTGAGCAGAGCTTCGCGCAATTTCTTCTCCTGACGATCATACACCCGATCGGTAATGCTGTGGCCGAGTTCTGCGGATTCGAACATTTTTTGAAATCTTCTTTACCAAGCTAGTGTGCCGGGAGATTCGGGATAAAGCAACTCGATTGCCCCTGCGTGGGACTCGACTCCTCGGCATCAGTCATCAATCAGCAGGAATAGATACCAATTCCCTTCGATAGGCCGGAGATACTCCACCCAGGCTTTCCTGCCGACGATCGAGTCGAGGTTCTGCTCCACTGCGTCGGGCTTCTGCTCGCGATAGAGAAATCCTTTATCCACCCCGCCCAGCATACTTCCCGAGCTATACGCGTAAAAACTAAATCCGATGTGCTCATTGCCAGCGGCAATCGAGATACCCAACTTCCGCGCAAGTTCAGTCTTCTCCTTTGAATCCCGACCGTTGTTCCCCACCTCCTTGCGCGTGATTGCGAGCAACTCTTCAAACGCCGCCCGATTCTTCTGCCAACGCTCAATGAGTATGGCGTCGGAAACCGGACGATTGCACTGAGTCAGTGCGAATCCCGTCACGACCAACACGAGCAGTATGAAGAGAACCTTGCGCATGAAGCAAGGCAGTTAGCAGGAACGCAAAAAGTAGAAACCTCCTTTCGCGACCGGCCGTGCAATACCATCTCGCGAAAGCAATCAGACCACAGGAAGGTGACTTCGAAGGGTGCCTCAAAAGACGCGGTAATCCTTCGTATTGCACGGGCGAACCGCAATGACAGACTGTGGCATTAACCATCACAATGAACCACTTCCTCATCATCGTCGCTGCCTCGCTCGTGACATCCGCATTCGCCGCCCCGAAATCCTCGCCGACAATCCCGCCCGCTCCTCTCGAACCGCTGCGAGTTTCGAAAATCTCGCTCGGCGCCCGGAGCATTGCGAATGGACAGACGAAGGGCTCGGGCGCGGCACCAAACGCGGACTCCACACGGACGACGACCTCGCACGAGGCAACGCTGGAGATTTCAGTAAAGAACCTCGGCCGGACGACGGAGGCGGTGACGCTCCGGTGGTTTTGGCTCGGGCGATACGAGAGCAGTAAGAATTGGTTCCGCTCGGGCGACGGGGACAAGGTGGTGACTCTAGACCCGAGCAAAGCAACAATCTTCGTAGTGGATAATGTGGATGTGGAGAGCCATCAAACGAAAGGCAGCTCCAGCTATGTAAGCGGAGGGAAGCTGTCCGGCTGGGTGGTGATTGCGTCGAACAGCAAGGGCGAGACGGAGGTCATACGCACGAGCGATTCGCTGTATCTCGGCTTCGCCACGACGCCCCCGCCGAAGGTGCGCAAGCAGCAGACGACAAATAGCAAATAGCCGGCCGAGTCTTGCGCGTCGCTCGGGACTGGTAGGGCAGATCCCCTGAAAAAGACCAACTTTGCGCGTCCTAATTGATGCCTCCAGTGCTATCACCCGTCACCAATCTTCGTTCATGAAGCTCCTTACCCATTCCATTTTTCTGGCGACGACATCGTTCGTCGGTGCGGCCATCACTCCGGAGGCACCTATTTCCGGCGCAAAGCAGGACCCGGCAGGCGTCGAGTTTTTCGAGAAAAACATCCGTCCGGTGCTCGCGCAGAAATGCTACGGCTGTCACTCTGCGGAGTCTGGCAAGCAGAAGGGCGGGCTTTTACTCGACACCCGCGAGGGCATCCGGATGGGTGGAGATTCCGGACATGCGATCGTGCCGGGCGATGTAAAGGAAAGCCTGCTGCTCGACGCGATTCGGTACGACGATAAGGAGACGCAGATGCCTCCTCAAAAAGAGGGCGGAAAATTGCCGGATGCGGTGATTGCGAATTTCGAGCAATGGATCCGGATGGGTGCGCCGGACCCGCGGGAAGGATCGGGCGCGGCGAAGATGACGCCCATCGCGAAGAAAGACTGGGATTTGAAAAAAGCGAAGGAGTATTGGGCGTTCCAGGAACCCAAGTCTGCGACGGCACCGGAGGTGAAAGACAAAGCGTGGCCCCGCTCGAATGTGGACAAGTTCATCCTCGGCGCGCTCGAAGCGAAGGGCTTGAAGCCCGTGGCCGATGCGGACAAATCCACGCTCATCCGGCGCGTATATTTCGACTTGATCGGGCTCCCTCCGCGGCCGGACGAAGTGGACGCTTTTCTGGCGGACCAGTCTGCCGGCGCATTCGAGAACGTTGTCGAACGACTGCTCGCATCCAAGCAGTTCGGCGAGCGCTGGGGCCGGCACTGGCTGGACGTCGCACGCTATGCGGAGAGTACGGGCAAGGAGCGCAATTTCACCTACCCGTCAGCGTGGCGGTATCGTGATTATGTCATCGCGGCGTTCAACGCGGACACACCGTATGATCAGTTCATCAGGGAACAGGTCGCCGGAGACTTGCTGCCTTACACGAACAACGATGAGCGCAACCGGCAACTCATCGCGACGGGCTTTCTCGCGATGGGTCCCAAGGGGCTGAATGAGAAAAACAGAGTGCAGTTCACCATGGATGTGGTGGATGAGCAGATCGACGTGACCAGCCGGGCGGTGCTCGGAATCACAGTGGCTTGCGCACGCTGCCACGATCACAAATTCGACCCGATACCGCAGAAGGAATACTACAGCCTCGCTGGAATTTTTCGAAGCTCCGTGACTCATTTCGGGACCGGGGGAGCCAATGCAAAGCAGAACAAAAACGGCACATCGCTTCTCCCGCTGGCTGTTTCAACCCCGCCCGCAAACGAGGAAGCTACGCCGACGCCGACGCCAGCAGCACCGGTCGCGAGCACGCCGACGCCGACTGCGGAGTCGCGGCTTCAGCAGCTCGCCGTATCCAAACCAGCGTTGGCTGCACGCCTGGCGAAGATGACTCCGGAACAAAAGGCCATCGCGTTGGAGCGCTTTCTGCAAAAATTTGGCGACTCACCGGGCTCTGCTCCCGCGAAAGGAAAGGCCGCTTTTGCCGCCAATAAGAAAAACAAGAATGGAAAAGGCTACGACACGCCCGTCGCCGCCGTTCCCGGGCAGGAGCTTTGCATGGGCGTGACCGAAGGTAGTCCGACGAATACCCGCGTTCTCATTCGCGGCGAAATCGATCAACCGGCCGACTTGGTTCCGCGTGGGTTTGTCACCGTCATGACAAACGGCGCAGCACCGGCAATCGCACCCGCCGCAAGCGGACGCAAAGAACTCGCCGACTGGCTCACCACGCCGACAAATCCGCTCATCGCACGCGTCGCGGTCAATCGCGTGTGGCAACACCTCTTCGGACAAGGCATCGTCCCCACAGCGGACAATTTCGGCGCGACTGGCGAGAAGCCGACCAATCCCGCGCTGCTCGATACGCTGGCCGTGCAGTTTATGAAGGACGGATGGAGCACGAAGAAACTCGTGCGCTCGCTCGTCCTCAGCCGCGCCTATCAACTCTCCACGGCGCACGATTCGGCAGCGAACGAAATCGACCCGGACAATCACCTCGTCTGGCGCGCCAGCCAGCGCCGCCTCGCCGCCGAGGCGATTCGCGACGCGATGCTCGCTTCCTCCGGTCAACTCGACGCAGCCCCGGCAAATGGTTCGCTCGTTTCCACAGTCGGCGACGGCTACATCGGAAGGGGAATCAAACCCGACGTTTTCACCGACTACGAATCAAACAAACGGAGCGTGTATCTGCCGGTCGTCCGCGATTTCGTCCCGGACATGCTGGAGGTATTTGACTTCGCCGAGCCCAGTCTCGTGGTTGCTTCGCGCGATGTGACTAACGTTCCGTCGCAAGCGCTCTTTATGATGAACAACGACTTCGTTCGCGCCCAGTCCATGGCGATGGCGAAGCGCATCCTCGCGAGCCCGCTCGACTATCCGGCACGCGTCAGCCTCGCGTACCAACTCGCGCTCAGCCGCAAACCCACCGACGCGGAGCGCAAACGCGCCGACCGATACCTGCTGAACGAAGCGCGTGCTCTGATTCCCTTGAAAGGCGGCAACAAAGACGAAGCCTCCGCACTTTCCTGGTCCACCTTTTGCCAGGCGCTCTTTGCCTGCGCTGAATTCCGATACATCCGCTAAACCGCTGCCATGAACACAAACCAACCTTATCAATGCAACAATGTGATGCCGCTCTCACTCACGCGGCGAGATGTCCTGAAATCGGTGTCGGCCGGCTTTGGCTGGCTTGCGCTCCAGGGCCTTGCAGCCCGCGTGGAAGCAGCCACCGGAGCATCGTCGCTCGCGATTCGCGCACCGCATTTTGCAGCCAGGGCAAAGCGCGTGATCTTTCTCTCCATGCAGGGCGGGCCGTCCCACATGGATACGTTCGATTACAAGCCGCAGCTCGAGATCGACAACGGCAAGGCCGGAGACAAGGGCAAGCTGTTCGCGTCTCCATTCAAGTTTTCGCAGCACGGCCAAAGTGGACAATGGATCTCCGAGGTCTTCGCAAATGTCGCGGAACACGCCGACGACATCTGCCTCCTGCGCGGAATGACCACCGACATCCCGAATCATCCGCAGGCCTACATCCAGATGCATACCGGCAGCACGCAGTTCGTCCGGCCAAGCCTCGGCGCGTGGACGCTCTACGGGCTCGGCTCCGAGAATGAAAACCTCCCCGGCTTTATCACCATCGCGCCGCCGATTCAGTTTGGCTCGCAGAACTACGGCAGCGCATTTCTGCCCGCAGTTTATCAAGGCACCCGCATCGGAGCGCAGCGCGAAGAAGGCGGCAGCGCAAGCATCAGCGACATCCACAATCCCGAACTCCCAAGCGAGCTTCAGCGCAAGCAGATCGACCTTGTTCAATCGATGAATCGCGACCTGCTCGGCAGCGGATCGAATGCGGACGTCGAGGGCGTGATTCAGTCTTTTGAGCTCGGCTTTAAAATGCAAACCGAACTCCCGCGGGTGCTGGACTCAGCGAAAGAATCACCGGCCACATTAAAATCGTATGGCATCGGCGAGGGCAGGACGGACAATTTCGGCAAGCAATGTCTCATGGCGCGCCGGCTCTCGGAAGCGGGCGTGCGCTTCATCGAAGTATGCAGCGGTGGATGGGATCACCACAACGGCCTCAGCACCCGTCTCCCGGCGAGCGCCGCCTCCATCGACAAGCCCATCGCAGGACTGCTCGCAGATCTAAAACAGCGCGGATTACTCAAGGACACACTCGTCATTTGGGGCGGTGAATTCGGACGCACCCCCGGCAACGGCAAGCCCGACGGACGCGGACACAACGCAAAAGGCTACACAATGTGGATGGCCGGCGGCGGCGTGCGCGGCGGAATGAGTTTCGGAGCAACCGACGAACACGGCGGCAGAGCCGTGGAGGACGTCATGCACATCCATGATCTGCACGCCACAGTGCTCGCGCTCATGGGCCTCGATCACGAGAAGCTGACCTACCGTTTCGCAGGCCGCAATTTCCGGCTCACAGACGTTTACGGAAAAGTGGCAAAGCCGATCTTCGCGTAATCGCGTCCGCGCGCAGCGGGCGCGGCTACTTCTTCGAGAACTGCACCACCATCCCGGCAGCGAGCATCTCGAGCTCACCGCTCAGGGCTGACTTCCACACTGCGCCGTCTTTCAAGAATGCGCCTGTGTTTGCCGCTTTCACGGTGTTTTCGCCGACTGCCCGCGTGATCGTGCTCACGACATAGGTCGAGTCACCGGCATCCACATGTCCGATGAACTTCACCTCCGACTTCCGGTAATGCTCCAGCAAGCCGGGGTTTCCCGCCGCGAAGTTCTTCATGAACATCTCGAAAAAAACATCCGGCGCCATGGATTTGATCTTCGCCGCCGATACGCCGCCGAAGACCTGGTCCATCGCCCGTTTCGCCGCCGGGTTATCCGATGCGGTGGCGCTCTCTGCGGCCTGCACCATCAGCGTCTGAAATCGTGTCAGGGCGGTCGGGTGCATGGTGACGGTAAACTTTTTCCAGTCCGCAGCCCGCATCGCGTCGAGCTGCACTTGGGCTGCTTCTTCGGGAGTGGCTTGTGCGTATGTGGCGACGGTGAGTGCGGCGAGCGCGAGTAGAATGGTCTTCATGGTTGTGTTTGTAAAAATGCGGTCAACGGGCTTGTGGCAGTGGCCGTGATGCCTCGCTCTGCGAGCCCGGTCTCGTAGGCTTCGCGCCCGGCTTCCACTGCCATGCGGAAAGCCCGCGCCATCCGCGAAGGGTCGGGCGCAATCGCGATTGCGGTGTTCACGAGCACAGCCGAGGCGCCCATTTCCAAAGCCTCCGCAGCCTGGCTCGGCGCACCGATCCCGGCGTCCACGATCACGGGAATGCGGCACTGCTTCAGGATAATTTCGATCTGCGCACGCGTCTCGATTCCCCGGTTGCTGCCGATGGGCGAGCCGAGCGGCATAACCGTCGCAGTGCCGACATCTTCGAGCCGTTTCGCGAGCACGGGGTCCGCGTTGATATACGGCAGCACGATGAAGCCTTCCTTCACCAATATCTCCGCAGCCTTCAGTGTCTCGATCGGGTCGGGAAGCAGGTATCGCGGGTCGGGATGAATTTCCAGCTTCACCCAATCGCTGATGCCCGCCGCACGGGCCAGCCGCGCCAGCCGCACTGCTTCCTCGGCATTCATCGCGCCACTGGTATTCGGGAGCAGGAGATATTTTTTGGGATCGATAAACTCGAGGATGTTCGCAAATGGATCGCGTTTCCCGGTCAGGTCCGCACGACGCAGCGCGACGGTGACAATTTCCGTCCCGCTCTCTGCCAATGCACCCGCCATCGCTTCGTTGGATGGAAATTTCCCCGTGCCCAGCAAAAGGCGCGAGTGAAAGGTGCGACCGGCAATCGTCAATGGTTCAGTAGGCATGAGCGGCGGGACTATAGGTTCTGCGGTCGGCGTGGCGAGAACGGGAATTGGGAAATCCGCACATCGTCATTCCGTCAAAACAGTCCGGTTTCCTCCGGCCATCCGCAAATGAGATTCATGCACTGCACGCCCTGCCCTGCCGTCCCTTTGGTGAGGTTGTCCTCGGCGCTCATGATGATGACCCGGCCGGTCCTCGGGTCGTGCCGCCACGCCATGTCCACGAAGTTTGTGGAGACGACATTTTTCGTATCCGGCAGCGCGCCCTGGTCGCCGAGCACACGGACGAACTTCGCATCGCCGTAGTCCTCGGCGTAGGCGTTGGTAAAATGAAACGGCTCCACGCCATCGGATGGCGCAGCGTAGATCGTCGTGTGGATTCCGCGATTCACCGGAATGAGATGCGGAGTGAAATTGATCATCACTTTCTCGCCGGCAGCCAGCGAAAGCTCCTGCTCGATTTCCGAAAGATGGCGATGTTTCGGGATGCCGTACGCGCGGACGGATTCGTTGCACTCGGCGAAGAGGTATTCGACTTTTGCAGTCCGGCCCGCGCCGCTCACGCCGCTCATGCTGAAGACGCAGATGCTCTGCGGCTTGATGAGCCGCCGCCGCACCAGCGGGATCAGCGGCACGAGGATGCTCGTCGGGTAGCAGCCGGGACATGCGATGAGCGATGCTCCGGGAATCTCGCTGCGGCGAATCTCCGGAAGGCCGTAAACTGCCTGATCCAGGAGCTCGGGAGCGGGATGTTTTTGACCGTAAAATTCCTCGTAAACCGCCGCGTCACGCAGCCGGAAGTCGGCGCTCAGGTCGATCACTTTCAAGCCCGCCGCCACCAGCGGCACGGCAAACTCCGCAGAGACTCCGTGCGGCAGCGCGAGGAAAACGATCTTTGCGCCAGTGGAGAGAATGTTTTCCACGGACGAGTCGCTGAACTTCAAATCGGCGTATCGCATCCCCGCAAATTTCGGAAACACGCTGCCGAGCGTCTGCCCCGCGGCCTGACGCGATGTCACGGCGGCAAGTTCGATCTGCGGATGGCGGATCAGCAAGCGGACCAGTTCCTCGCCAGCATATCCGCTGGCCCCAACGACGACGACTTTTTCGAGACTCATGCGTGGCATTTAACGAAGCCTCGCGCACAATGCCAGCGCGGAACGGAACGCTACGCGGAAAACACCGCTTCGATCTCCACGAGAAGGCAGCTCCGGCAAATGTCCGCCTGGAGAAACATCGTCCGCTCCACGTCATCGGGATACGCCTTGGCGAAAATCGCACGGCATTCATCGATATCACGGGCGTTGCGGACAAAGACCTTCCATTGCGTGCTCGCCCCGTCGGGCACGGACATCGTGCGTTTCATCAGGCGGATATTATCCAGCGTGAGACTGAGCTGCTCCTCGCATGTCTGGCCGAGCGTTAAATGCCCTTTGATACTCGCCGTTCCAGCAAGGAACCAGCGCGAACCGCCGTCGAATTCCATCCTCGTACCGCGGGCAAATGCCGGCGGCTGGTGACCGTAGTCCTTCGGATAGTCGCACGCGGGGACTTGCTCGGGGTTTTCAAAATGAACGGGCTTTTCCGAGCTCGCGAGAAATGCGAGAGCCATCACTCCGGATTGCGTCCCCAGCGCCGAAGCCGCGGGCAGCTTTGGGCGAAACTCCGCGCCGTAGCACTTGCGAAAGGCATCGAGGCGTCCCGCATTAAACTCCCGGTAGTTCTCCTCGCCTTGGACCGTTTCGTTGATGCGCGGAACGTAATTCCACACCCGGCACAAGTGCCGCTCACCGAGCACCCGGAACAGCTCGTCATATATGAACGACGCAGACTCGCGCGGCGACATTTCCTTTGGAGCGACGGCCGCGCCCGCGAGAAACGAATCGCGCTCGACAAGCTGAAATGCCCCGTCCGTCCGACCGATTGCGCCGCGAAGGATACGCTCCGTCTGCGGCCCAGAATGCAGCGGCATCGGAACATCGAGGAAGACACATCCATTCGATACCCGCAAAGTCGCTTCGGCGGCACCGGGCGCGAAAATCAATTCAGAAAAATCGGACATCACACCTGGCTGTGCGCCTCCACCGCGGGCGATGCCGGTGTCGCAACCGTCTCTGCCGCACGCCGCGGAGCCAGGCGCGTGGAAATTTCACACTTCAGCCAGAGCCACATCCCTTTCAAAATCAGACTGCGCACCGCAAACGTCGGCACGAAAGACGACGCGAACACACAGTGATTCCGCAAATTCTTCCGCCCCCAAATCCCCTTGCTGCGCCGAATCTCAGCCAGTGCAGCAAACCGCCGGTTATAGAAGCGCATGAACCTCCCAACTGCGGCGCCAATGGGGCCGTTGTAAGGGAGCAGCGAGAGCTCTTTATCCATGTCGCCGTAAATCAATCGCACCGGTCCGAGGAAGTAGCAGCCGATGTCCATGAAGATCGCCGCACGCATCAACTCCTCGTCGCCGAGGTAACGATATTTATCGCGGTAAAGCGCATCGAACCAGCGCATGTAGCTCTCCTGATACTGGCGCGAATATGCGACAGCGCGTTCCTTCACGCATTCGCCATTCAGCGCATCGAGCAGAATCGCCCGCACCGCCCACACGGTGTTCCCGATAAAATCGATCCCGTGGCTGTAGAGCGGGTCCATGAAACCGGCGGCATCGCCCACCGCAGCCCAGCCGTCGCCCATCACGTCCATGCTTCGGTAAGCAAGTTGACTGTAATAGTGCGCATCCTCCTCGACCGCGGTCGCATTCTCCATCAACCACGCACCAAGAGCGTGACCCTTCAATGCAGACACGAGTCGTTCGGGCATTGTTCCTTCCTTCGGCGGCTCGTACAGACGGCGATCCCACGTGATGCCCACACTCATCTCTCCGCCTTGAAGCGGGATGATCCACGCCCACCACCCGTAGCCGGTCAAATGATTCGTCGCCGTCGCACGGACACCCCAAGTGCGGTCGCGAAAGGATGCGCTCTGCGCAGCGAGGGTCCCATCGTCCAAATCCCGCACTCCGCGAAAACGGCACCACATCGAATTCGTCGGGTGATCCTTCAGAACCTCCAGCGTTCCCCGCTTCCGCGCAATCACCGCAGCCTTTCCGCTCGCATCCACAACCCAGCCTGCGGTCACAGTCTCCGATTCCTGTCCGGCCGCAGCGATGGTGATTTTATTTTTGCCCGCTCCTCCGAAATCCAACTCCCGCACCGTCGCCGGGCGGCGCACATTGCAGCCGGCGGACTTCGCAAGCTCCAGCACATGCTCGTCGAGCTTTGAACGATCGAGCTGAAACGCAGGCAACCGCACTTGCATCCGCGGGCCAAATTCCGAGCACGCGGCGACGTCCGTGTTGCCTTCCTTTTGAAACCAAAAACGCAGACCGTTCTTCGCAATCTGCTCGCGCGCCAGCCAGGAACCGAGCCCGAGCCCGCGAGTAAGAAACGCCGCGCCGACCTCCGACGTGCTCTCGCCGACTTTGAAATCAAACTTCCCGCCCCGCTCCACAATCAGCACACGAGTCTCCGGACGCGCCCGCTTCAGCAGCAGTCCCATACTCGCTCCTGCGAGTGCCCCTCCGATGATTACCACGTCGTAGTGTGACTCCATTCGCGCTGTGCGTGGTCAGTAAATCTTAATGTACGACTTCTTCCGAAGCTTCGCCATCCAGGCTTGCTCCAGCGTCTGGCGTTCTTTCTGAAGGATACGCTGCTCGATCTCATCGCGGACCGCTTTCAAAGGCTTGGCAGTGCCGCTTTTCCTGTCTTCCGCGAGGAGGAGATAAAATGCACCGTTCATCGACAGCACCTCGCTCACCTTCTTCGGCTTCAACAGGAAAACCTGCCGCTCAAGTTCGCCGCTCAAATCGCCCTGCTTTTGCCAGCCCCAATCGCCGCCTTGGTCCTGAGTGGAATCCTCCGAATAAATCCGCGCCAGATCCGCGAAGTCCGCACCGCCCACGATCTTCGCCCGGATATCGCTGATCATCTTCCGCTTTTTCTCAGGATCGGAACCGGGATTGATTTTGATCATCCGCAATTTCACCTCGGTGTTCGTGGTCCATTCGTCACGGTGCTGGTTGTAAAACTTCTCGACTTCCGAAGTGGAAACAAGGCTGTCCGTCTTCACCTCGCGACCGCGCATATACTTCACGATGATGTTCTCCTCCTCCATCTTGCGGACCTTGTCCTGAGTCAGTCCCTGCGCCGTGATGGTCCGAAGAAATGCCGAGCGGTCATTGCCGAACCGTGTGCGGATCATCTCCGAGATCCGTTCATCCACCATGTGCGGCGGGATTTGCCCTTTCGACTTCCGGAACTCCTGAAGGATCAACTGCCGATCGATGAGCATGTTCACCGCGTTCAACCGGACCTCCTTCACTTTTTCCGCGAGCGCCGCGCCCGAAAACGAAGTCCTTGCGCTGTTCTCCACCGGGCCCGTGAGTTCCCGAACCTGCGAAAAAGTAATCACATCCGTATTCACCGTAGCAGCCACACCATCGAGAAAAGCAGGGTCCTTCTGCGCAACCGACGGTGCCGCCAGGGCGACTGAGACAGGCGCTGCGGAGGCCAGGATAATGGAGCAAAGGATTCGGTGTGCGATACGCGTCATTTAGAAGACAGCCTAGGAACGGCAGCGAGAGAGTCAATTCTGTTCGCGCGCCCCGTTACGGCTTTACTTCAACCCGCAGCGTCTTGATGCGCATCTCACTCCCCTCACCCATCAACCAAAAGGACGGCGTAAACTTCTTCAGTGGCCCCGCTTTTTCGTAACGGACAGCTCCATCGATTCGCACCTTCAGCGACTCCGCCGTGCGCTCGATGAGCACCGTATGCCAGCCGTCACCGAATGCATCGCCCAGGGACTTGCTCTCGGGACCGGGATACGTCCAAACGTTCATCGCAGAAGGCCCGCCGAAGCTCAGCGTCTCGCCGTGGAAACCATCCGGACCGAGGGTTCCCGCCAAAACGAGTTCAGCCGCGGCATTGCCGCTCACCTTGATGCTCGCTGAAAGGACTCCCTGCCCCATCAGCATTTCGCTGCTCAGCGAGGTCGGTCTGGCTCCGCCGTGCGCGACGACTTCGCCGGCATCCCATTTCCAATCGCCCACAGCGCGCCAGTTACGCAGTTCGGCAGCGGGCGAAAAGTCGTTCGCATTCACCGCTGTGATGAGCATCGGCACCTGCTGCTTCTGGCCGAGATAGGCAAAAAGGTCGCGTACGCTTTCCTCGTCCATCGCCGTGAGCAATCCCTCCGGCATCATGCTCAGCGGGCTGACCTCCGTGGATGCGACATCGCCCTTTTGCAATGTCACGCTTTCCCCCGCGAGATTCCTCAGCGTGATGGCAGAGTCGGTGTCCTGCGTGACGATTCCCGCGACGGTTTGTCCGTCCTTCGTCTTTACGAACGTCTGCTGGTAGTCCTTCCCGATGAGCGCGTTTGGATCGAGGATGTTGTTCAAAAGGTAATCGATATCGCCGTAGCCGCCCGTCAACTCCGGGCCGATGCGCCCGCCGATGCCGAACATCGTGTGACACACCGCACACGCCTGCGTATAGAGCGCCCGCCCATGATTCGCATCTGCACGTCCGATGGCCTCAAGCCCCGTGAATTCTTTGAATTTCGCGATCAGCTTTTGCTTATCCTCATTGGGAGCAGAGACAGCGCCCCACTTCTTCGCCAGCCATGCAGAAACATCCGCGTCTTTCAGCCCGTCGAGTTGGCGGGCGAGCGGCGCAGTCAGCTCCGACTTTGGGATATTGCCGGCATCAATTGCGGCCAGAAAAGCACGCGCTCCCGACGAACGCGCCAGCAATGTCTGCATCGCCGCCCGACGCTCGACGGTATCGAGCTTCCCAAATTGACCCACGAGCAGCGGAGCGACTCGTGCATCGTCAAAGCCCGCCAGTCCGCGCAACGCAGGCTCACGCAGCGGCCCCGGTTCGCCCGCGATCTTCAATACGGAATCCAGCACGCCCGCGTCCCGTTGCGCCACGAGCGAGTCCAGCGCCTGCCGTCGCGCATCCAAAGGGGCGGCGGCATCCGCAAGTTTTGCGCGCATTTCATCCATCGCAGCGCCACCGCCAAAAATCACCGAAAGCTCCTGCACCCGCGCCCGGACGGACTCGTCGGGGCTCGACTTCAGCTTCGCGACAACCTCGTCCCAGCCTTTCGGCGCCGGGATTCCGCGCTGGCCTTGCAGCGAGTCCTTCATGCCCTTCAGCAGGCTCGCCTGCACCACGGGATTGTCCATTTTACCCAGCGTAGTCACAAGCATTTCCAGCCGAGATACCTCCTCCGCAGATGCGGCAAATACGGCGATGGCAGTGAAGAGAGCGATACGAGTGAGCATGGAAACATCAAACCCCGCGCCCGCAAAAATCATAACAAATATTTCCTCCCGCGCTTGACTCCACCGACCCCGCCAGCGCAAAAGGTCCACCCTTTCACAACTCAAAACTCACCACACCAATATGCGCTTCGGTATCAACTCCTTCCTTTTCGTCAGCCCCTTCGTCACCGCGAGTTCTTCGCTCTTCAAACAATTCGTCAAATGGGGCTTCGATACGGTCGAGATTCCCGTCGAAGATCCTTCCCACATCGATCCCGCCGCCGTCAAAGCCGCGGCCGACAAAGCCGGAATCAAGATCGGCAGCATCTGCGCCTGCATGGGCCCTGGGCGCGACCTCCGCGGCTCCGAAGCGGACCAAAAGACGGCTTCAGATTACGTCCGCACGCTTATTGACCAGGCGGTCATCATGGGCTGCCCGAGCATCATCGGCCCGATTTACTCCGTCGTCGGCCTCATCGGCGCGCACGATGACGCAACCCAGAAAAAGCACTTCGATCTCGTCGTGAAAAACCTCAAGCCGCTCGCGAAATATGCCGAGTCCAAAGGCGTCACGCTTTGCATCGAGCCGCTCAATCGCTTCGAGACTGATTTCCTTAACACCTGCGACAAAGGCCTCAAACTCATCAAGGCAGTCGGCAGCAAAGCCGTGAAGCTGCACCTCGACACGTTCCACATGAATATCGAGGAGAAGAATCAAGCCGCCGCCATCATCAAGGCTGGCAAACACCTCGCGCATTTCCACGCCTGCGGCAGCGACCGCGGCACGCCCGGCGGCGATCACATTGACTGGAAGCCGATCGTGAACGCGCTGCGGAAGATCAAATACAAGGGCGACGTGGTCATCGAGAGCTTCACGACGGACGTGAAGGTCATCGCGCGCGCCGCAGCCATCTGGCGGCGCA
>JAYUSJ010000194.1:0-1823 GCA_043755735.1 Verrucomicrobiaceae bacterium
CCAAAACTCGCGCGAGCTCCAACAGTGCGCCCGTAGAACTGCCGCCGTCATTTGCGCCCAAAAACCGGACGCCGGACATCACTTTCGTGTCGTAGTGGGAGCCGACGATGACGCGCTGAGTCGTGCGGGATGCGGGCGTGGGAAAACGCGCGATGATATTTGTGAATGCGACTTCTCCGCGACCGGGCACAGGCGTCTCCTTGAACTCCTGCCGCTCGGCCTCCCACCCGCTCGCAGTGAGCGTCGCGATGATGTGCTGCTGGGCTTTTTCGAGCGCTGAGGAACCGCTCGGGCGCGGGCCAAATTCGACCTGTTGCTTCACGAGTTCGAATGCTTTCTCGCCGGAAAACTCCTTCCACAAATCCGCCGACACCGCGACTGGTGCTGCGGGTTCCGGGGGCTTCGGTGCGTCGCCGCATCCAGAAAGAAGGCAGGCAACAAAGGTACACCAGAGGGCGAGAGATCTCACGACTCTATTCCTCCGGAAGGCCGAGCAATTTGAGAACGCGGCCGAGATCATCGTTGCCGTAATACTCGATCTCGATCCGTCCTTTTTTCTCTCCGTGAAAGACCCCGACTTGTGTGGCGAAATGCTGCCGCAGCCGGTTTTGCAGGTGCGCAACTGCGGGCTCGATTTGCGGGCTGCTGGCAGGCCCGCGCTTGGGTTTGTTGGTCCCGTTGCCTGCAAAATGATCCGCCATGAGCTGCTCCGCGCCGCGCACGGTGAGGCCGCGGCGAAGGGTCTCTTCGGCGAGCTTTAGTTGCTCATCCTGAGATTTTACGCCGAGCAAAACTTTCGCGTGGCCGACGGAGAGGCGCTCCTGCACGACCCAGGTCTGCACCTGCTCGTGAAGCTCCAGAAGACGCATGGCATTCGCCACTGCGGCGCGGCTCTTTCCGACTTTTTGCGCGATGTCATCCTGCTTCAAACTGAAGTCTTTCGCGAGGCGGAAAAATGCCCGCGCTTCCTCGATCGGATTGAGGTCTTCGCGCTGGATGTTTTCGATCAGCGCCAGTTCCAGAACGTCCTGGTCGGTCGCGGTTCGGACGATGATGGGCGCTTATTTCAGCCCGACTCGTTGCGCGGCCCGCCAGCGGCGCTCCCCTGCGATGAGCTCCAGCTTTTCGCCCACGCGCCGCACGATGAGCGGCTGCATGATGCCCTTTTGCTGGATGCTGTCGGCGAGTTCCTGGATGTGCTCGTCGCGGAACTCCGACCGCGGTTGCCACGGCGACGGGATGATTTGATCGAGCGGGACCATTTGGACGCGTTCGCCGTCTTCTTCGCGGGGAGTCGGCGAGGCGACGCGCGTATTGATCAAGGCACTGAGGCCCTTTCCGAGCGCTGGTTTTAACATAGTGGGTGAATCCGTACGTGGTTCGGAGGGCGTCGGCAATTCCGAATGACGAACCATTGCTCTTTCTGTAGCAAGGCGGCGTGCTTATTCAAAAACTCCGAGTCATCCACGATCACTCGCCGCGCCCGGCGGCGGTGAATATGGCATTCGACGAAGTCCTTCTTGAAGGCATCTCCGTACCGACTCTGCGGCTTTATTACTGGCAGAATCCCGCCGTCAGTTTCGGCTATTTCATCCGCCACGCGTCTGTGGCGAAAGTCGCTAATGGACGGGAGCTTGTGCGGCGGATGACGGGCGGCGGAATCGTGGAGCATGGTGCGGACCTCACATATTCGCTCATCTTTCCGGCGGCCCACCCACTCGCGGCAAGCCCGCCCCGCGAGAGCTACCGCGCGATCCACGCGGCAATCGCCGAGTGGATGGCGGTCCGCAGTATCGAGACGGAACTCGCGCCCCCGAACGCCG
>JAYUSJ010000195.1:0-17211 GCA_043755735.1 Verrucomicrobiaceae bacterium
CAGCGGGGCGATCACCGTGAGCGCGGCGATCACGCACGCGAATCACCTTTCGCTCACGACGGGCGCGGGCGTGATTTTCAACCAAGCGGTGACGATGGCAGCGAACGAGAACCTCACAGCGACAGCGCTTGGCACGAGCAATGGGACGATCAACTTCGCCACCGCAAACGCCGACCTCGCGACGAGCGGCACGGGCGCGATCTCGCTGACGACGGTGCGGAATATTCTGATGAGCACCGACGGGGCAAGTGTGACAACTGTCAACGGCGACATCACGATGAACGCCAATCAGCAGGCCACGCAAACGGCGGGGGACTTTATGAGCTTCAACGCGTTCCCGCCCAGTGCGTCTGGTGTTTTGATTCATGCGACCGGTGCCGGGAATATTACGATCAACGCTCGGGGCGGGATTGATCCCGCCGGTGTGTTCACGAATGGAATCAGCATTATCAACACTTCCGTGAGCACAAATACGGGCTCCATCACGATGGCTGGAGTGGGAGGACAAACTCTCGGGGTCCAGAACAACGGTCTGCAAGTGCACGTCGGCGGGATCGTGGAAAGCACAGGCGGTGGCTCGATCAATCTCACCGGCACCGGTGGCGGCGGAAACAGCGCTCCGGGAACCGGTCAATTCATGCAGGGAATTCGTGTGCTGCTCGGCGGCATGGTGCGCACCACCGGCGCGGGCAACATCACTCTCACTGGAACTGGCGGCGCGGTTGGTTCCGCATCTGACAACTACGGCGTGCGGATCGACAATGCGAGTGCGGTGACGAGCAGCGGTTCCGGCACGATCACGATCAACGCCACGGGCGGCGCGAACAACGCCCCGGCCTTCCGCACCGACACGGGCGCGAACCGCATCGGCTTCGACGGCACGAATACCTACACAGGTAACATCATCATCAACGCCGACTCGATGGACATCGCCGACGCCATCATCGAGACGACGGGCACTGCGACCTTGCGACAGAAGACCAACGGCTTTCCGATCAATCTCGGCGCTGCGGACTCGGCGGGCACGCTCGGGCTGACGGATGCGGAGTTGGACCAAGTGACCTCGGGCACGCTGCAAATCGGCGACCTGAACAGCGGGGCGACCACGGTGAGTGCGCCGATTTCCAGTGAGCATCATCTTATCCTCGCCCCTACTGTCGGCTTCTCTCCTGGAGGCGGATTCTCCTATCTCCTAAGCGGAACCGGGGGATCCCCGGTCTTCTCATCCATCCAGATAGATGGCTCGATCACCCTCACGAACAGCACGCTCTCGATCACCAATAGTCTGACCAGTGCGGCAACCGTTCCGATTACCCTCCTTCAAATCATTGGGGGGTCGCTCATCGGCACATTCAGCGGGTTGCCCCAAGGCGCGGCGCTCACGGTGGGGAATTCGAGTTTCACGATCGATTACGCCGGACCTGGAGGGTCCGTGCAACTTATCCCCGCCGTTCTGCCGCCGGTGATTACGCCGGGCAGCATCAAACTCCAAGATCTGGACGGGACAAACGGCTTCACCTTACTCGGCGACACAAATGGCGATTTCACCGGACAGAGCGTGAGCGGCGCGGGCGACATCAATGGTGATGGTGTGGCGGATTTCATCATCGGCTCCAGCGGGAACGCGGGGAGAGCCTACGTGGTCTATGGTAACGCCGCAGGGTTCCCCAGCGCCTTATCCCTCGCGAGTCTCGATGGCACCAACGGATTCCGGATTGAACGCCCGTCCGGCAATGAGCTTCTTGGTATTACGGTGAGTGCGGCGGGCGACGTCAATGGAGACGGAAAAGCGGATGTTCTTGTGAGTGAGCGACAGGCCGACGCGACCGGCGCGACCTACGTTGTTTTTGGCAAAGCCTCGCCTTTCGCTGCGACCCTCGATGTCACCTCTCTCGACGGGACGAATGGCTTCAAACTATCAGGTTCATCGGTGAGCGATCAAGGCACCCACGTCGCAAGCGGTGCGGGCGATGTAAACGGGGACGGTGCCGCCGACATCATCATCGGTATCAGCACTGCGTCCAACTCGTTGGGTCAGAGCACGGGCGCAGCTTACGTCGTCTTCGGGCACCTCGCCGGCGTTCCATTCACCGCCACCGTCGATCTCAGTTCGCTCACCGGGGCAGATGGCTTCAAATTGACCGGCGAATTTACAGGAGCACTGTTCGGAAGCTCGGTGGGCAGCGCTGGCGACGTCAACGGAGATGGCCGCGCGGACATACTCGTCGGTGCGAAAGATGCCGTGCGTTTCGGTGCTACAACTGGCGCGGCCTATCTCGTCTTCGGACGAAACACCGCATTCCAACCCAGCATCGCTGTCTCCACTTTGAATGGTGCGACCGGTGTCAAAATCTACGGGCTCGCGGACGGCAACCACATCGGTGCCAGCGTCAGCTCTGCGGGCGATATGAACGCCGACGGCTTCAGTGATATCCTCATCGGCTCATCCGAGACATCCCTTTCAAAGGCAGGCTCCAGCTACGTTATCTTTGGCAAAGCGCTCGCCTTCGCCAGCACCTTCAACCTCGCCACTCTTGATGGCAACAACGGCTTCGCGATCGTCGGCGAGAACAGTGCAGATCGCGCGGGCGAAAGTGTCGGCAGCGTGGGAGACTTTAATGGCGACACATACGCCGACATTGTTATCGGCGCGCCCGGAGTCGGTGCCGGCACGAGCTTTCTGGTCTTCGGGCGCCCGTCCGGCTTCGCGCCGACGCTCCAACTCGCCAGCATCAACGGCACGACAGGCTTCAAATATCGCGGAGTCGGAGCCGGCGATGCATCAGGCAGCAGCGTAAACGGAGCGGGCGACGTCAATGGAGACGGAAAGAATGACCTCATCATCGGTGCCCGTTCCGCGGGACCTGGAGTTAGCACCAGCGGCGAAGCTTACATCGTCTATGGAAGTGGCGCATCTCATGCCATACCGGTGGCGTCGGCCTCCGGAACAGCCGTCACTTATGCCGATATCGACGGCGATCAAATCGTCATCACCGTGAACGTCGGCAAGATCACCGCCGACATGCTCATCTTTGATGCGGCAGGCCACCTTTCAGTCGTGGACCTAAACGCCAGCGGGACTTTCAAAAACGGAAGCAGCCTGACATTTACCGTTACACCAAATGGCGGCGACGGGATACTCAATGTCGGAACCATCAGCGCTCCGGGAATCATCCTCGGAGCAGTGACCGTCACCGGGAACCTCAACAAAATCGACGTCGGCGGCACCAACCCGCTCAAGACCGCCATCCGTTCCCTCACCGTCGGCAGCCTCGGCACGCTCGGCGGAGCTTACCCAGCGATTGGAGAAGAAGCGTCCATTACCAGCACGATCACCGGCCGCATCGGAAAACTCACAGTCAACGGCGACGTCAGCTACGCCACGATCAATGTTTCCGGCACCTTGGGCATAATGAACGTCACTGGCAGCTTCATTGGGACAGGTGCCTTCACCGCCGCCCAAATCGCCGGACTCGCAGCACTCGGCCATGGGGATATTGCGCACCTCGGCGGCGGCATCACCCTCGCCAGCTCCGGACTCACGGCTGCAAAAATCGGAACCATCAAACTCTCGGGTTCCCTCACCACCGCCTCCATCAAATCCGCCTCTACAATCGCGAGCGTGAACGTCGCCCAAAATGTCCACAAATCTGCCGTAGTCGCCGCAGGCGCGCTCCGCAATATGACGATCTCCGGCTCCCTCACCAGCGATGATCCTGCGCAACCCAGCGTCATTACTGCGCTCGCGAGTGTTGCCAACGGAAAACCTGCCGCAGCCATCGGCATGAGCCGCTTCACCGTCAAAGGAAACGTGCTCAATGCCATCGTCCTCATCGGCTACGACAGCAACTTCGTCGCGACAAACTCCGATGCCAAAGTCGGCAGCATTACCGTCTCCGGCACATGGACTGCCTCCAGTTTCGCTGTTGGCATTGATGACTACACCGATGACGGATTTGGCCGCGACGACCGCCCGATTTTCGTCGGCATCAACGGCTCCGACCTTACGCCAAGCATCATCTCCAGCATCGCAAAAATCACCATCGGAGGAATCGCCGAAGGAAACGCCGACACGCTCGCACACTTCGGCATCACCGCCCAATCCATAGGCAACGCCAAGATAAACGGGTTGAAACTCAACCTTAGCAAAACAGCAATCGAGGAATTCGATCTCGGCAGCACCGGCAACTTCAGCCTCGTCGAAGTTTTGAGCAATCCAACTGTTTCATAAGGACGCACCGGAGCTCGGCGACGCAGGGCGCGGTTTGGGCGGATGCGAAGATTTACCTTCCTGCTTGGCGGCATGGGTCGGCGCGGCTAGTGGCGATGGATGCGCTTCATATTACTGCTCCTCAGCCTCGCCGTTTCGCTCCGCGGGGTGGACCTCGAACTTCAGCCGGGGACCGTGCTCGTGCTGCCTTCGGCGAAAGACGGTGCCTTGCTGCTGGCGAGTAAGGACGCTTATTTCAAACGGATGAGCCCGTTTGACCGTGCGGCGCGCATGGGGAAGGCGGAGGCACCTTCGATTGCTGAATTTGCCGCGTATGTCGGCGCGCAGGCGGTTGATTATACGGAGGCGGAAATTGCGACGGCGACTGCGGCTTTGGAGATGGTCCGCCCGGCTCTCAGCGCAATGAAACTATCGCTGCCGCAAACAATCACGATGGCGAAAACGAATGGGCGCGAGGACATCGACGCGCCGTATTGCCGCGGATCGCTGATTGTCATGCCGGAGAGTCACATCGGGCGTCGGGAGTTGCCGGATATTCTCGTCCACGAAGTCTTCCACGTCTTCTCTTCGCACCATCCGGAACTCCGCGAGAAGATGTATGGGTTGCTCGGCTTTGTGCGCTGCGCGGAACCGCCGCTCGCGCCATCCGTGAACGCCCGCCGGTTTACGAATCCCGACGCCATGGGCATGGACTACGCGATTTCTGTAAAGCACGAAGACCGCGACATCATGGTAATGCCGACGCTGCTCGCAAAGAACGCGACGTTCGACATGGCGAAGAAGGGACGCGTGTTTGAGCAGATCGATTTCGTGCTGCTCGAAGTCACCATCGCCGACGGAAAGGCCGCGCTTGTGGAAAAAGACGGCGATCCCGTCACGCATCTCGCAAACAGCGTCCCCGGCTTTCTGCGCGCGATGTCGCGCAACACGAATTACATCTGGCACCCGGAGGAAGTCCTCGCGGATAATTTCGTCCGCGCGGTCCGTCCGGGCCGCAAATTGAATTCACCTGAGCTTCCCAAGCAACTCGTCGAGATCATGCAGACCGGCACGAAAGTCACCTCCCCGAGATAGTCGCCAAAGAACATCATCCACCACCGGTTCAATATCCACACCATGCGTCACATCATTCTCACAGCATCCATCGCCACCGCAGCATTCGCCGCATCGCCGCTCGACGACAAAGGCCGCCCGGTCGCAGCCGAACCTTCGCTCACCGCCGCCGAGACTGCGGCGAAAATGAAACTCCCGCCGGGATTCAAAGTGCAGGTCGTGACGGCCGAACCGGATGTCGTCCAGCCCATCGCGATGACGCAGGATGATCGAGGGCGGTTGTGGGTCGTCACGAATACGAACTACCCGGTTTGCCCCGGCGAGAAGAAGGACAGCATTCTCATTTTCGAAGACACCAACGGCGATGGCAAGGCGGACAAGCGCACGGTATTTTATGACAAGCTCACATTTCCCAGCGGCATCGAAGTAGGCCACGGCGGAGTGTGGATCGGGGCACCGCCAAACCTGCTCTTCATCGCCGACAAAAACGGCGACGATAAGCCCGACGCGGAGCCGGAAATCGTCCTCGACGGCTGGGGATGGGAGGACACGCACGAGACCCTCAACGATTTCATCTGGGGCCCGGACGGCTGG
Source organism: Verrucomicrobiaceae bacterium (assembly GCA_043755735.1). Taxonomy (GTDB): domain Bacteria; phylum Verrucomicrobiota; class Verrucomicrobiia; order Chthoniobacterales; family Chthoniobacteraceae; genus SXWH01. The sequence goes on from JAYUSJ010000195.1 coordinate 5,879, forward strand.
CTCTACGGCACGCACGGCGTCTTCACATTTAGCAACGTCGGCAAGCCCGGCACGCCGAAAGCCGAGCGCGTGGGCATCAACGCCGGCGTGTGGCGTCTGCATCCCGTCACGCGGAAATTTGAACGCTGGGCGGAAGGCGCCAGCAACCAGTGGGGCATCGACTGGAATGACCGCGGCGAGGCGTTCTTCGAGGCCTGCGTCATCCCGCACATGTGGCACGCGATTCAAGGCGCCCGCTACCAACGGCAGGGCGGCCAGCACTTCAATCGGCACACTTACGACGACATCAAAACCATCGCCTGGGGCCGCTACGAAAAGGCCGCCTACTCGGGAATGATGGTCTATCTCGGCGGCCTCTTCCCCGCCGAATATCGCGACACGCTTTTCTTCCACGACATCCACATGAACAAGCAGCGCAACGAGCGCGTCGTGCGCAGCGGGAGCGGATACAAGAGCGAGAAAAACGGCGACTTTCTCGTGAGCGAAGACAAGTGGTTCCGCGGCCTCCAGCCGCAATACGGGCCGGACGGCAGCGTGTTCATCAATGATTGGTATGACAAAGTCCCCTGCCACCAGCAGCGCGACTTCACCGACCGCTCCAATGGCCGCATTTATAAAGTCACCACCGACGCTGCGAAGCCCGTGAAGGTCGATCTCGCGAAAGCCACCGAGCCCGAGCTCATCGCGCACCAGCTCAACGTGAACGATTGGTACGTGCGCCATGCCCGCCGCATCCTGCAAGAGCGCGGTCTGAGTGTCGGCGGCGTCACCGCGCTGGAAAAAATCCTTTTTGAGAATGCCGACGAAACCCGCCAGCTCCGCGCGCTATGGGCGCTGCATTCCTGCGGCAAACTCAGCGAGGCAACACTCCTGAAAGCGCTCGCCGCAAAAAGCGAATACGTCCGCGGCTGGGCCGTCACTCTTGCCTGCGAAAGCGGCGCGCCGAGTGCGGCGACCGTGAGCGAGTTGGAGCGCCTGTCCAAGGGGGACTCCACGCCGCTCGTCCGCCTGCGCGTCGCCGGAGCGCTCCAGCGCATCCCGCTCGAGAAGCGCTGGCCCGCGCTCACCGCGCTCGCGGCCAATGAAGGCGACGCAAAGGATCACAACATCCCGCTCATGCTGTGGTATGCCGCCGAGCCCGCCGTCGCAGCCGATCCGGTGAAAGCGACGGACCTGCTCGCGTCGTGCAAGATCCCAAAGGTCACCGAATTCATCGCCCGCCGCATGGCCGCGAAGTAGCCTCGGCGCCCGCCATCACGCGACCTCGCGGATACTCACGTCGCCGGTGATGCCGAGCGAAAAGGCCGCATCCGTAACGGGCAAGCGAGCGACTTTTGCGGTGCCTATTTTGAAAGCGTTAATCTGCTGGGCGACGAAGCTGAAGTGGTCCGCAGAACTTCCGAAAGTGCCGATTGCCTGACCCTTGATAGTGATGCTCGCGATTCGCGCGACGACGGCCGAATTCCCGCCGGACGTGCCATTAAAAGCGCCACCTTTCCCGACGCCGAGCGTATCTGTGGGGATCCCGGATGCATTCACGCTCACGCCCACTCCGGCGAGGATGTTACTCTGCACCCAGTCCCCTGCAACTGACACCGAACCGATGGAAACGTCTGCGTTGAAAACATCGGTAAGGTTGCTGGCACCCGCCAGGATCGCGGCAAATCGCACATCGCCGCCGACAGTGAGGCTTTTCAATACGATGGATCCAGCCTGCGTGGTTGGCGCAAATGTTGGGTCGAGCCCGGCTGCAATCAGGCCGCTCAAGCTACCTGCGATTTTCACGACGCCGATGATGCGCTCCGCAATTATCACACCACCGGTGACGGAGCCGCGGATGGTCAGTGCCGCAATGCCCTTGCCGGACTCCAGCACACCGGAGAGGTTACCGCCGATGGCCACGGTCCCGATGTCGCTCGCGCTCACTACGGAGTTCGCCGTACCCCGGACCGAGAGGACTGCGAGTTTCCCGATGATTGAGCTCTCAGTGCCGCCCGCGCCGAACTGTGTGGCGTTTCCGAATGCGCCGAGCGATTGAACGGCGAGCTTCGCGACACCGGGCGTTGTCAGCGTGGCGTCGCCTGCGATGATTCTGCCGAGATCGCCGGGGATCACGACACCTACGAGGTCCAGTCCGCCGGCATCGACAAACCCGACATTCACGAGGCCGTCGCCGAGCCCCGCCTTTGGCTTCGCGCTGAGCGTCAGCGTAGTCCCCTTGAATGCAGGCGCCGCGAGCAGCGAGATTCCCGCAAGATTTCCGCGCCCCGCCACTGCACCGGGTGCAAAGTCAAGATTCGCCGCGCCGATGCGGCCCTTGCTGCTTTTGATCGTCACGGCGTCACCGTCGGCATCAATGAATGAGACACTTGTTGGGAGAAACAGCACCTCGCTGCCGGTGATGACATCCTTCCCACCGACGCCATCAAGCACCGCAAACCCCGTGTAGGCTCCAGCATCCATGACGTTTATACCGGCGTCGCCGCCGATTTTCACCACCTCGAAGGCTCCGCCCGCAAACGTGTCATTTCCAAGCGCCGTGCTGGTAATTCCCGAGTCGGCGACGCTGACATCCCCAGCAACGCCTATGGCCATATACGAATCGCGCCCCGGACCGCCGGTGAGCGCGTCAGTAAACGGGCTGCCAAAAACGAGATCGTTGCCGTCTCCCGCGTCAATCGTGAGCGCCGAAGCCGAGGCGCGCCCGTCGATTTCATCATTACCCGATCCGGCGAGAAGCGCGATCGATGCGAAGTTCGCAGCCGAACTGACCACCGTTACGCCGTCGCGGGAAAATACGGAGCCGTTGAAAACATACGTGTGCGCGCTCGCGCTGAGATTGTCGCGCAGGCTGAGGCTGTTGCTCGGAGCACCTCCGTCCAAAATCAACGGCGATAGTATCCCATCCATCAAGCCCGACGCGCAAACGATAAATGTGTCGTTCCCTCCGTTACCGTTGATCGTCACCGGCGTGGTCGCAGCAGTGCTGTTGATGTTGAAGATATTGCTCCCGCTACCCGAATTCAGTGCCAAAGCTCCGATCCCGCTGTAGGTCACACCGCCGAAGACGATGCGGCTGATTGTGGTAGAAGAAATCGTGAAGGTGTCGTTAAACGCACTCGTCGTATCGTTTACGACGAGCTGATCCGCGGCCTGTCCCCCGCCCGCGACCGTGACGCTACCGCCATTGGCATCAAGATTTCCGTTCCCGATCGTGATCACATCGTCACCTGTGCCGCCGTTTAACGTCACGGCGACATTGTTCGCGTTCAGTTGGATCGTGTCGCTCCCGCCGCCAGCATCGATCACGTTTAAGTCGGCTGGCCCTGATGCCTGCAAGCTGTTGATCGTGATTGTGTCCGCCCCCGTGCCGGTGCGAATCGTGAAGGACGCGATCTGGGCCTCGGCAAAATTGATGGCTGCTGGTGCGAGGCCCGTTACCTGCGCTTCCGTCACCGTCACGCTGCGGCCGGTCGCGTCCGCAGAATTATCAAGGACGAGATTCAGAGGAGCGCCAGTCGTCCCCACGGAGAGCGAACCCAACAGACTCTGCATGCTCCCGGCACTTCCGACATTCACTGTGTCGGCATTGCCTCCGGCATTCGTGATGTTCGTCGTCGTCCCCGCTGCGGTCTCCAGCACATTCACAATCTCCACTGCGAGCCCCATCTTCAAATTGATCGTTTCAAATCCGGACGCGGACACCTGCCCGCTCCCTCCAAACAAGCCTCCCCCGTTGCCGACAATCCCCGAAGCATTCATCGTCACTGTCGCGGCCGCCGCATCGGTGCTGTTGTCGTACGTCACCGTATCCGCGCCCCCGCCGCCTCCGCTGAGCGTTACCACGTTATTGATGCCGGCCGCCTGGCCGTTGCCGACGATGACATTCAGCGTACCCGTCCCATTGACATCAACCTGATCGACCACGGACACCAATCGCACGGTATCGACGCCGTTGCCCGTGGAAATGGCGATAACGGCCACACTACCGCCCGGACCGGTCGCGGTATGATTGGCATTTGAGAGGACGAAGCCCGGAGCCCCCGCGATATTGATGACCTCGGCATTGTCAGTGATGACCACATTTGAACCCGAAATCGTCACCGTCATGTCGTTGGCCACATTGTTTGCGGCAGAGTAAACGAGGGTTCCCTCAATGAGGATAAGCGTGGCGGGTGCGATGCGGGCTTCGAGAGGTTCGATCCGGAGTGAGGCGATGGATTTCATGGCAGTCTTTGCAAAACGCTACGACTCGCACACCGACGACTCAAGCGCCGAATTACCATGGCACACCGGCCCGTAAAAATGATTGATCGGGAATAATCTAACCCTGCCGCCAGCGGTGTGCCTTGAGCTCGAAACGCGGGAGCGTATCGACGAGAGCAACGGGGATTCGCAATGAGAACGACTCGGAAAGTGCCCGCTCCAGTTGCGCTGCAGCATCGACATCGGTGCTCTCGATTTCGATGGCAAGCTCGGTCATTTCGCTCCGCTTCCACACGGTGACGCGGTACTCGATAATCTGCGGGATTTGACGCACCACGGCATCAACAGCGCTCGGATAAATATTCACACCGCGGACAACCACCATGTCGTCGGCGCGCCCTATGATTCCGCCTTCCAGCACGCTTCCGCGTCGGCGCACGAGATCGCCGGTTCGGTAGCGCAGCAGCGGCCATGCGATGCGACCGAGCGATGTAAGGACGAGTTCCCCAAGCTCTCCATCGGCCACCGGTGCGAGGGTCTGCGGATCGATGACTTCGGCGAAGTAGCTCTCTTCAATAATGTGCAGAGCACCGGGCTGGCCGGTCTTTTGGAACGCCACCGGACCGACCTCCGTCATGCCATAATGATCGATCACTTCAGCCCCGCCCCATGCAACGCTCATGCGCTCGCGCACACTCGGGATGCTTCCGCCGGGCTCACCAGCCACGATGATTTTCTCCACACGCACCTCGATGCCTTCCTTGCGCGCCACGTCCGCCAGATGCAGCGCATAAGTGGGCGTGCAGCAGAGCACTCGAGGTCGATGCACCGACATCGCCCGCAGTCGCGCAGCGCTGGATAGACCGCCACCGGGAATGCATAGAGCGCCGTATTTCGCAGCCGCCTCAAACGCCGTCCAGAACCCGAGAAAAGGACCAAACGAAAACGCAAAATAGATCCCATCGCCCGGCAGCACCCCAGACTCGCGGTAAATGCGCTGCCAATTCCCGAGCATCCAGTCCCAAGACTCCGGCGTGTCCAATATCGCAAGCGGCGCACCGGTCGTCCCGCTCGTCTGGCAGAAGTGCGTGTAGCGCTCACGCGGGAACGTGAGATTGCTCCCGTACGGCGGATGAGCCGCGAAGTCGGCGACCAGGTCCGCCTTCGTCGTAAATGGAACGCCGCTCCAGCCATTCGCGATGCGATCACGCTGGAAGGAGTTGCCAGCGATGTCGCTGAGCAATGAATCAAGCTGCGTAGTAATATCGGCCACAGCCGCTAGCGCTTCGCAGGCTCTTGCGCGGATGGCGCGGGCGCTGGCTTTGCAGCAGGCGCAGGCGCGTCCGGTTTATACAGCGCCACCATGCTTCCGCCGATGGCCGCGATGAGGATGCCCGCCCAGAACTGCCATTTCACGGAAGAGAGTCCATCCGTCGGCGGGTGCTCCATCATCGAGACGAATGCGTTCACAATCGGCGCGCCGCAGAAGATGATCGACATGACCACCGGCACGTAAGCCGCCTTGGGCTGCGGAGCCGCACCAAACGCAAGCAATACGCCGAATGCGCCGACTGCACCGACCACACCCGCGATGAGCGACCACACCCAGCCAGTCGTCGGATACGACAGGAAGTTCGTTGCCCCCACTTTACCGCTCAGACGCAGCATCACGAGCGGCGCGAGCACGGCGACGAGGAAGTATGCAAAGCCGACAAAAAGGAACGCCTTGTAGCGACCATTCACCATGTCTGCCATTCCCATGCTCCCTTTGTGTAGCAGGACGCCATAGACGCCCCAGGTTACGACGGTGAGAAATGCGAAGAGTAGCCAGGTCATTGATTTTTGTGTGGTTGGTTGAGTGGACATTGAACAGTGAGTGAGACCCGCAGACGGCCGATTTACTTGGCGGATGAAGGTGAGAAGATTGTCAGCATTTCCGGCGGCGCAGCAATGATTTGTGCTCGGATGACCTCGGGGATGGGAACCGCCGCTATCACTCCCGCCTTTTTATCCACCGACGCGCAGACCGTAGAAACCATTCCGCGGGCGACTTCTACGCGCTCGCCGGCTTCTGTTTTCCAAAAGCGAAAGCCGTAGCGGATCGAGCGGTTGCGCACTTCGGCGACTATGAGTTGCACGTCCACCATGTCTTCAAAGCGAAGCGGTTTAAAAAAATCACACGCAGTCGAAACGCGCGGCCATCCGATATGGACGCCGTCGTAGTCGCCATGGATGGAGAAGCCGAGCGAGCGGAAGAACGCGTGCTCCGTATTCTCCATCATCCTGTAGAAATTCGCAAAATGCACAATCCCCGCCATGTCGGTCTCCGCAAATTCGATGCGGCGGGTGAGTGTAAATTCGTAAGCCATCTGAATTCCAGCAAACCGCAACGGGGGCCATGCGGTCAACGGGCGAATTTACCATAGAATGTGCGCCCCATTTTTTTGCCCATCATCTTTATGCCGAAACACCCGACTCATTCGGCAAAAAAATAAACTGATTCTCCGATCCCCTCATCATTTTGTGCCCATCATTTTGAGTCCGCCAGTGCGACGCTCACAGAACTCAAAACGATATACGCAAAATGATGCCGCAGCCACCGAAACTCCGCGCTTGCCCCATTCCCTCACTCTGCGAAAACAGACTCGCAAATGCCCGCTTCCATCCAGCTCCTCGACCCTTCAGACAATGCCATTGTCGCGCTTCGGCCGCTCGCTTCAGGCGAGACGTTCGACGGCATCACGCTGGTGACCGCCGTCCCAGCGAAGCACAAGTTCGCCGCCGTCTCTCTGCCCACCGGCAGCGCTGTTCGCATGTATGGCACCATCGCGGGCCGCACCACGCGCGACGTAGAGCGCGGCGAAGCCCTTACCCGCGAGAACACAACACATGCGGTCGCCGCTCCGGAGATTCGCGGTTCCGTCGCCACTTGGAACGCACCCGATGTCACCCGATGGAAGAATCGGACCTTCGACGGCTACCGCCGCGCCGATGGACGCTGTGGCACTGCGAACTACTGGATCGTCCTGCCGATGGTCTTTTGTGAAAACAGGAATGTGGACGTGATGCGCGAGGCACTCACCAAGGGTCTCGGCTACGCAGTCACCACGCCTTACACCGAGTTCGTCGGTCAGCTCGCCAATGCGCATCGTGACGGTGGCGAGGTCGATGCCGTGAAACTTTCCGCCGGCGGCGGCACGCATCGCGTCTTCCCCAATGTGGACGGCGTGAAATTCCTCACCCACGCGATGGGCTGCGGCGGCACAAGGCAGGATGCCCGCGCGCTCTGCGGCCTTCTCGCAGGATATGTGGCGCACCCGAATGTCGCGGGCGCTACGATCCTGAGCCTCGGCTGCGAAAACGCCCAGGCCTCCATCCTCCGCGAGGAACTCGCCCGCCGGATGCCCGATGGCACAAAGCCCGTACTCTTTTTCGAACAGCAAAAGTCGGCGAGCGAGCAGAGCCTCATCGAGACCGCCCTGCGCGAGACCTTCAAAGGAATCGCCGCCGCCAACGACCTCCGCCGCGAGCCTTGCCCGATCTCCGAGCTCGTCGTTGGGCTCAAATGCGGCGGCAGCGACGGCTTCTCCGGCATCTCCGCAAACCCCGCACTCGGCCACACGTCCGACCTCCTTTGCGCGCTCGGCGCCAGCGGTGTGCTGTGCGAATTCCCGGAACTCTGCGGTGCCGAACAATGGCTCTGCGATCGCTGCCCCGACAGCACACTCGCCGCAAAATTCCTCACACTCATGGACCGCTACGATCATCGCGCGCGGCAGGCGGGCAGCGGTTTCGAGATGAACCCTTCTCCCGGCAACATCCGCGACGGCCTCATCACCGATGCGATGAAAAGCCTCGGCGCAGCGCGCAAGAGCGGCACCGCGCCCATCGCCGATGTGCTCGATTACCCCGAGCCCGTGGAAAAACGCGGGGGCGTCACTCTGCTCTGCACACCGGGCAACGATGTCGAGGCGACCACCGCGCTCACCGGATCGGGATGCAATCTCATCGTCTTCACGACCGGCCTCGGAACGCCCACCGGCAATCCCATTTGTCCCGTGGTTAAAATGAGCACGAACACCGAGCTCGCCGCGCGGATGCCCGATTTGATCGACTTCGATGCAGGTGCGATCATCCGCGGCGAAGAGAGCATCGCAGCAACCGGCGAACGGCTCCTTGATTATCTCATCGAGCTCGCCAGCGGACGCACCACGACGGCATCCATGCGATTGGCGCAGGATGATTTCCTTCCGTGGAAGCGCGGCGTGTCGCTGTGATTACTTCTTAAACGTCAGCTCGCCGTCCTTTTCGTCCACGGTGATGGTCTCGCCTTCGAGGAATTTGCCATCGAGGATGTCGAGCGCGAGCGGGTCGAGCAGTTCGCGCTGGATGCAGCGTTTGAGCGGGCGCGCGCCATACACCGGGTCGTAGCCTTCGCGGCCGATGTGGAGCTTCGCGGCATCCGTGAGGACGAGAGTGAGCTTTTGCTCGGCGAGTCGTTTTTGCAGGCGGATGAGCTGGATGCCCACGATCTGCGCGAGGTCCGTGTCGTCGAGCCGGTCGAAGATGATCGTCTCATCCACGCGGTTCAGGAACTCCGGGCGGAAGTGGCCGCGCAGCGCGTCCATCACGCGGGCTTCGCGCTGCTCGCTGTTCGCATCGTCGAGGATGAACTGCGAGCCGATGTTCGACGTCATGATGATGACCGTGTTCTTGAAGTCCACCGTCCTCCCCTGCCCGTCCGTGATTCGCCCATCGTCGTGCACTTGCAGCAGCACGTTGAAAACATCGCCGTGCGCCTTCTCGATCTCGTCGAAAAGCACTACCGAATACTGCTTGCGACGCACGCTCTCGGTGAGCTGTCCGCCTTCTTCAAAGCCCACGTAGCCGGGAGGCGCTCCGATGAGACGGGCGACGCTGTGTTTCTCCATGTATTCGCTCATGTCGATGCGGATGAGCGCGTTTTCGTCGTCGAAAAGAAACTCCGCGAGTGCCTTGGAAAGCTCCGTTTTCCCCACGCCTGTCGGGCCGAGGAAAATGAACGATCCAATCGGGCGGTTCGGGTCTTGCAGGCCCGAGCGCGCACGGCGCACGGCGTTTGACACCGCCTTGATGGCTTTCTTCTGGCCGATGACGCGCTCGCCCAGCCGCCCTTCCATATTGACGAGACGTTCCCGCTCGCCCTGCCGAAGATTGGAAACGGGAATGCCCGTCCACGCCGCGACAACCTCCGCGATTTCCTCCGCGGTGACTTCGTCGCGCAGCAAACGCCGCGTCGTTGCTGCGACGCCCTCGTCGCAGGTGGTGCCCGCGGCGCCCTCGCCGCGCTTCGAAAAGGGAACACATCCCCGAAGTCGCGGAGGCAGCGCCACCGGATTACGCCGAATATATTCCCGATACTTCCCTGCGTGCTCCGGAGTCCGAACAATGTGATCAAAGCTCTCCTTCTGCCAAAACTCCCCATTCCTCCCGAGCACCTTGTTGATGCGGTGCGACGACACGGATTTCCACGCCTGAAACGCCTCGGAAAGCGGGTGCCCGTCCTCCGGCGTCACCAGCACATGCACATGATTCGGCATCACTACGAAATCGTGAATTCGATACTTCGTCCCATCGTCGTGTGTGAGCGTCTCCTCGACGATCTGGCGGATTTCCGGTCGCGCCAAAGCGCACTCACCCTCGCACTCATCGAGCCACTTCTCCCATCGTTCTGGAAACAGCCGGTAGTATTCCTGCGCCACCGCAGGAGCCCACGGTTCGGGATGCGCCACCACCCACTCCGCCCGCTCCGCAGCCCATTGGCGCACTTTCTCACGCGGAATAGAATCAGCGGTTCTCCACGTCACAAAATAGGTGGCTCCGTCTTGTCTCCAATGCGGCAGGGTTGTTCCGGATACTCGGGCGATTGGTTGCTCGGGATCAAATGGGTTGAACATCTGCGGCGAGGGCGCCGCAGGCACCACCTGCGACGAGGGCGTCGCAGCAACGACGCGCTCCAGCTGTGGAATCACTCCATACTGCAACTCGCTCGCCCGCCCGAGATTCCCCGTGCGCTGTGCTGTCTCCAGCTCATTGCGCGCAGCTTCGAGCTGCTCCTTCTGTTTGCGAGAAGCATCCAGCACAGCCTTTTCCTTCAGCCATTGAGCCTTGAGCCCGTTTGCCTTTTCGTTCACGTCGGCAAGCTCGCGCTCGATCTTGTGGAGTCGCTCTTTGCTCGCGGCGTCCTTCTCTTTTTTCAGCGCCTCACGCTCCATTTCGAGCTGCATGATGGCCCGCAGCGCGACGTCGATTTCCGTCGGCATGGAGTCGATTTCCATTTTCAAACGGCTCGCCGCTTCGTCCACGAGGTCCACCGCCTTGTCCGGCAGAAAACGGTCGCTGATGTACCGATTCGAAAGCGTCGCCGCCGCGATGAGCGCGGCATCCTGAATGCGCACGCCGTGGTGAACTTCATAGCGCTCCTTCAGCCCGCGCAAAATCGCGATGGTGTCCTGCACGCTCGGTTCATCGACTTTCACCGGCTGAAAGCGACGCTCCAGCGCCGGGTCTTTCTCGATGTATTTGCGATACTCATCGAGCGTCGTCGCGCCCACTGTGCGCAGTTCGCCGCGAGCCAGCGCGGGCTTCAGCATATTGCCCGCATCCATCGCGCCCTCGGATTTTCCTGCGCCGACAATCGTGTGCAGTTCGTCGATGAAAAGGATGATCTCGCCGTTGCTGTCCGTCACTTCTTTGAGGAACGCCTTCAGCCGCTCTTCGAACTCTCCGCGGAACTTCGCGCCTGCGATCATCGCCGAAATATCCATCGCCACGATGCGCTTGTTTTTCAGCGACTCGGGCACGTCGCCCGCGATGATTCGCCGTGCCAGCCCCTCGACGATCGCCGTCTTGCCGACGCCCGGTTCGCCGATGAGACACGGGTTGTTTTTCGTGCGACGCGAGAGCACTTGCATCGTCCGGCGAATCTCGTCGTCGCGCCCGATCACCGGGTCGATCTTCCCTTTCCGCGCGAGCTCGGTGAGGTCGCGACCGTACTTCTCCAGCGTCTGGTATTTGTCCTCGGGATTCTGGTCCGTCACGCGCTGCGAACCGCGCACTTCCTTCAGCGCCGCCATCATCTTCGGCAG
>JAYUSJ010000196.1:0-5152 GCA_043755735.1 Verrucomicrobiaceae bacterium
CGGACCGCCGGCGAGCGCTTCCGGGCCGATGTGACCGATGCACGCTCCCGTGCTCACTCCGCTAAATCGCGCATCGGTGAGCAGCGCCACCTGCTTGCCAAACGGCAAATGCTTGAGCGCGCTGGTGAGCTGATACGTCTCTTCCATCCCTGTGCCCATCGGCCCTGCGCCGGCGAGGATAAGGATATCACCTGCCACGATACTGCCGCCGCGAATCGCGTTGATGGCTGCGCCTTCGCTCATGAAAAAACGCGCCGGTCCCGTCTTGCGATACACGCCGTCGGGATCGACCACGGCTGCATCGATCGCTGTCGCCTTCACCACACTGCCTTGCGGAGCGAGATTACCAACGGGAAAGACGACCGTGCCGGTGAGCCCGCGCTCTTTGGCTCTCGCCGGAGGAAGGATGACGTCGTCCGGATCGATGCCGTCCAAATCTCGGAGCAATTGGCGAAAGCGAGTGCGCCGTTCGCTCAGCGCCCACGCGTCGAGATTCTCGTCGAGCGTCCGGCCGCTGACCGTGCGCACGGAGCAATCGAGCAGCCCCAGTGTCCGCAGGTGGAGCATGACTTCCGGCACGCCGCCCGCGAGGAAAACGCTGATTGTCGGATGCCCCATCGGGCCGTTCGGCAGCGCATCCACGAGCCGTGGAGTCGTGCGGTTCACCTCCTGCCAATCCGCCACCGTTGGCCGCGCGAGCCCCGCTGCATGGGCGATTGCGGGGATGTGGAGAAGGAGATTCGTGGAGCCGCCGAACGCCGCATGGACGACCATCGCATTGCGAATAGCGGCATCGGTCAGCACATCGCGCGTTTTCAAGCCCGCCGCATCCAACGCGACGACTGCGCGTGCAGATTGCACCGCGAGATCCAGCCACACGGCTTGTCCGCTCGGCGCCAGTGCGGAATGCGGAAGACACAGCCCGAGAGCCTCGGCGACCACTTGCGAAGTCGCAGCAGTGCCGAGAAACTGGCATCCTCCGCCCGGCGACGCGCACGCACGGCAACCGAGATCCGCAGCCTCAGCGCGGGTAATCAGGCCGTGCGAAAAGCGCGCACCGATCGTCTGAATCTTCCCCGCATCCTCGCCGTTAATCGGCGGCAGAGTCACGCCGCCCGGCACGATGATTCCCGGCAGGTCCGGAGCTCCCGCGACGGCCATCATCATTGCGGGAAGCCCCTTGTCGCACGTTGCGATGCCTACAATCCCGCGCCGCAGAGGCAGCGAGCGAATGAGCCGCCGCATCACTATCGCCGCATCATTCCGGTAAGGCAGCGAATCAAACATCCCATGCGTCCCCTGAGTGCGCCCGTCGCACGGGTCGCTGACCGCACCGGCAAACGGCACCTTTCCCATCGTCCGCAGCTCGCGCGCCGCAGCCTCCACGAGCAACCCGATTTCCCAATGCCCGGTATGATAACCCAGCGCAACCGCTGAGCCATCCGGCGCACGGAGCCCGCCCTGCGTGCTGAGGATGAGATACTGCGGACCATTTGCCAGCGCCGCCTCCCAGCCCATCCCCACGTTTTGCGAGAGCCCGAAAAGGTCACCGCTCGGCGCAGAGAGCAGCATCTCGTCGGTGAGCGGCAGCGCGCCTTTGGGTCCGGGGGCTTTGGAGACTACGTCGTAAATATCGGGCATTGGTAAGTTGAGTGATTGGGAGAAAGCCGCAGGCCGTAACCAGACGCAATACTCAACGTGCGACGCTCAAGTCGAAAATTCCCGCAAACACGTACCCGTTAGAGTCGGCGAGAGCGGGCTGAGGAAGGCGGCGAATACGCAAGTCAAACCACCACCGGCTCCACTGTAAGCCCCGAGGACTTCAAAAAGAACTTCGACGGCGCGATCAAGAAATCGCTGGAGCAGGAGAAGCTCGACGGGAAATAAGTCCGGCCTCTTGAACATCGCGCGCTGTACCTCTAGGGCCGAATCAGTCTGGCTCCGGCGCTTGCTGTGCGTCAGGCGGTATGGTCGAACGTTCTACTCGTCGCCCTGTTCCTTCACAGGACGCTCGTAATCCGCCGCGACATAAAAGGGCTCCGCCGAAGCAAACAACTTTGCCGTGTAGCTCCCATCATTTATCGGCACATATCCGAGTTCGATTTCGTTCAGCTTTCCGGCGGCGGAGCCCGCCACGAGATTCAGGTCGCGACACAACACCGCGTCGCGCGGTTCCATGAGCACCATTAAATTGTAACCTCGCCCATTGGGCGGCTCTGGCTGGCTTTTTGGACGCCCAAATATCCACGCAGCCCGGAAGTTCTTATGCTGCCGCATAAGCTCGAAAAGCGATTGGACGATGTTTGTCGGATAGTCCGCCGGATCGAGCTTTTTAAGTTTCACGTTCTTCGTTGGTTCGAATTCATTCGTCGCAAGTGCGCTACCATCGGCGATGCCCCGCATCATGTCCGGGCCGATCAGCACCCCGCCCGTCTTGCACCCGCGATTCACATGCGCCCGCAGGTTTGCCCCTCCGAGGATGAGCATCAGAATCTTCGCATCGACTGCCGCAGCGGAATACGTCCGCCCCGGAAAACGCCCCTGCTTCATCGCTTCCCGCGCCCGCTCGAACGACGAGAAAATCGGCACAAACACGCCCTTTTCATCCTCAAACTGTGAAAACGGCATCTGCATCCCGTTTGTCAGCTCAAAATCCATGTCCTCCACCTCGGGATGCCATGGAATAAACGTCCACAATTCCCCTTCGGATAAACACCGCATCAAGTCCGGCAGCGCTGCATGGCTCTTTGCCATCCGCATGATTGTCCGGTCCAGTTCATTCATCGAATTGTCGTTGCTCACCTGCTACCCCTCTACCGCCTGAATGATCAGCCTGCGCGGCCCGCTATTGCGCGTGCCGTGCGAATTCGTCACCGCCGTGCGCAGGCGGATCGTCTGGCCGACTACGAATGGCCCGAGCGCGTTGCCGCTTGGGTCCACGGCGATAGTCGTCCAATCGGCGTCGATTCCGTCGCGCATGTATTGAAATTCGCGCGTCTCGCCGGGCTCGATGGTGCTCGGCTCGTAGCTCACCAGCACTTGCAGTCCGTTGGTGCCCCCTTGCAGCACGGAGCGGATGCCGAGGGTGTCGGGCAGAAGGCTCGTGCTCGTGGTGGTGATGGTGGCGAGCGCGTCAAACCCCGGCGTGCCTTCGTCGGCGAGCGCCGTCATGCCTTTGAACGCCGCCTTATTGATCCGGTCCACCCGCTGCGCATCGCGGCGGAGCGTGCCCCGGAGAGTGGCCGCTTCCGATTCGCGCGTCGCTACGAGGGAAAGTGCGGGCGATGCTTGCAGGATGAGCGCTTCGAGGTCGGCGACTGTTTTCCCGTTGCGATCCAGCGCGGGAAGTGCGGGCACGAGTGCAACGAGAAACGCGTTTACTGCTTTCCACACGGGCACGAGCTTTTGCGCACGTTCCACGCAGGATTCGAGGCTGTCGGGGATGACGAGATAGACTTTGTCGAGGTCCGCAACGATACCCTTCTCCTCCGACAGCGCCGCCGAGATGAGGGCGGGCACTTTCACCACGAGCAAATGGATTTTGCCCCTGAGGATGTCGCGCGCCTGCCGTGAATCGTCGAGTTCCTGGAGTTTGTTATCGCGTAGTTGCGCAGTGCCCACGAGTGCATCGGCAAGGACGCGGAGGCCCGAGCCGTTCATTTTGCTCACGATGAGCGTGCCAAAGTGGGTCTGCCAGACAGGCACGGTTTGGTCGGCGCGCGCACCGACATCTTGATGGAGTTCCATAATGTTAGTTCTGATTAGTTGTGTTTTGTTTTTGGGGGCAACGGATTGCAAAGTGTAGGCACCGAGCGGTCGGGCAAAGGCGCGAAGTGGCTAGGCGAGGCCGTCGAGCAGTCGGAAAAGAGCGCGTAGTGGCTGGAAGAGCCCGCCGAGTCGTCAGAACCCGGCATAAAGTAGTCTGGATAAGCCGTAGAGCGGTCTGGACGGGTGAAGAAGTCGTCTGACTATCCCGTGGAGTCGTCGGAATGCTCCGTGGAGCCGTCGGAAGCGCCCGTGGAGCCGTCGGGAGAGGGCAAAAAGTCGTCAGGAACGCCCAAAAAGTCGAAAGGCTTGCGGGGGACATAGTTGAAGGAGAGGACTTTACGTCAATAATGGAAGTTTCAGGGGAAGGAGCCGAATTTCCTTCGGTCGGGCTCGGTGAAGGAGTGAAACGGATGCGATTGGTAGGACTCAGACGCATGATCACCGCTTATAAGGATGCGTGTAGAGTTGGCAAGAGCGGAGTTTGGGTGATTTGCGAATTCCGGTCGATGCCCACGTACGCATCATGCGGTTGACCGCATGTGCGCACGTGCGCACCAAGTTGTTCCACTCCGCGGAGTGGAACGCCCCAAGCCGAGACGGTCTAGCAATAGCCCCAACGCTATCGCCGAAATCCGAGCAAACGCGCAAAGAGCCGAAGCGCACAAACAATTGTTGCGGCACGGCTACAGGTCTTGAGGACCGCAACTACGAACCAGTCCAGTCCCGTCCGATCTGCGGAGTGGATTACATAATGAGCCCTGTAGGGGCGGGAACAAACCGTACGCCACGCGAAGGATGCGCCCTTGTAGGGCTCATATTCGTTTGTGGATGTTTACCCAGGCCTCGCTCGTGCCTCGCGCTGCCTGGGCTTTTACATTTCGCGCCGTCAGCGCTGGCATGTGGGATAAGAGGTGGAAAAACTGCCGAACAGCGCGGCCTATTTCCCCGACATCCCGAGCTGGTCGAAAAGAAACGCGAACACGTCCGCTTGCTGTGCGATTTTCTCGCTGAGGCCGGTGCCCATGCCGTGGCCGGATGATGAACTGAGTCGGACGAGGATGGGGTTCTCGGATGTGGTGGCTGCTTGCAGGCGGGCGGTCATTCGGCGGGAGTGCGCGGGGTTCACGCGACCGTCGGTCTCGCCGGCGAGGAAGAAGACTGCGGGATATTTCGTGCCGTCTTTTACGTTGTGGTACGGCGAGTAGGCGTGGAGCGCGCGGAAATGTGCGGCATTTTTGACGGTGCCGAATTCGGTGACGTTGAACGCGCCGTTCGGATCGAGTTCCACGCGGAGCATGTCGTAGAGCCCGACGTGCGCAACGACGGCGCGGGCGAGTCCGGGGTTTTGCGTGAGGAATGCGCCCATGAGCAGGCCGCCGTTGCT
>JAYUSJ010000197.1:0-5149 GCA_043755735.1 Verrucomicrobiaceae bacterium
GATGGAGCGGTAAGACCGAGGAGGTTGTGAGTCCCGGTAATGTAGGGCGGGTTTGGATTCTTCGCCGTGGGCTGCGCTGGGGCGAAGAACTTCGAGGCACTAAGGTCCGCGTCGATGCCGAGCGGCCAACCGAGCGGGTACAGTTTGTCTTTCGGGGCCGCGGGCTTTACCCAGCGCACCCCGGCGGCTGTCGCGTCGGTCGCGGGCTGTGCGGCGTCAAACTTCAGCGTGAAGGTGATGGCTCCGGCCTTCGCCGCATAGAGCGTTACGAAAACCGGGAGTTCGCCGCTGATATCCACGACTCCGCCAAACGTCAGAGCTGTGCCATCGGACAACTTGCCATTGGCTTTCGTCTTCCCATCGACGCCGACCGCAAACTGGATCCAGCCGTAACCTTGCGGGAAGCGGCCCTTCAAAAGTCCGTTGTTCGGGGCGGCGTGATTTTGGATGAGCGCCGTGTATTTTGCCGCAACATCGACAGGCGCGGCCTTTGTGCCCGTGTCGTTTTCGGAGCCGTTAAACACGTAAATGTTTCCATCGCCGTCGTTCAGAGTCCCCCGGATGGCATCGCCGCCGACTTGGAGCGAAAGCGTCTTCGCCGAGCGGCCCTTCGGCTGGAAAACAAGGGTCGCCGAACCATCTGCGCCGAGCGCTCCTGAAAATGTGTATTTTGTCGCGCCCACGAGCGCCTTTACTGTGACCGTGCTCTTGGTGGTCGTCGTCACCGCAACACTTCCTCGGGCGATGCCGTCCTTTTTCAGCAGGGCTGAAAATGCGGTCTTCTCTGGCGCAAATGTGTCGTTATCCGAGATTACGACGGAAGCACTGCTCTGCGTGCCGAGGGTCGCGCCAGCGGTCGGGTTTCTTAACGTCACGGTGAACTGTCGGTCTGCGTCGTCGAACGAGTTATCAATCAGCGGGATGGTGATGTTTTTCGTCGTCTCGCCATGCGCGAATTGGACCGTGCCCGTCGATGTCGCGTAATGCACGCCAGCGACTGCCGTCCCCGCCGTCGTAAAGAAGTTCACGCTCACGGCACCGTCGCTTCCCGAGGTGCGAGTGACTGTGAGTTGCACCGTCCCTGCCGATTCCGGCGTGGGGACAACCGCAGCAGAAAATGCGAGCACACCCGGTTCATCGTTGTCCACGAGAGTGACTGTCGCACTGCGTTGCGCACCCAGCGTCGCTCCTGCAGTCGGCCCGCTGAGGGTCACGGTAAAAGTCTCGTCGGCTTCGTCCACGAAATCGTCGAGCAGCACGATTGCGATTGTTTTGGAGGTCTCTCCGTTGAGCAGCGTGACTGTGCCCGTCGTCGTAGAATAGTCCGCGCCTGCCGTCGCGCTTCCCGCAATGATGGTAAATGTCGCGCTCACGTCACCGTCGCTACCGTCTGTCCGGGCGACAGTGAGATTCACCGTTTCGGCGGGCTCAGTCGCGGACGCGGTTGCGGCGGAGAATGCGAGGACGCCGGGGACATCTTCATCGACGATGGAAAGCACTGCACTCGTTCGCTCTCCCAGCGTCGTATTTGCGCCGGGATTTGAAAGGGTGAGCGCGAATGTTTCCACTGGTTCATCAAGGAAATCGTCGATGATCGGAATCGTGATGACCTTGCTTGTTTCGCCCGCCGCAAAACTCACCGTGCCGCCGCTGAGGTTCACGTCGGCCAATGTGGCGCTGCCTGCGGTGAGTGTGTAGTCCACGGAAGCGGCACCGGTGGTGATGCCGCCCCGGTTGACCGTGATCTGGAAAGCACCCGCATCCTCTTGCGCCGTCTCGTTATCGGTCCCAAATGGGGCGAGCGAAACCAGCGCGCCTGTCTCGTCGTCGAGAATTGTGACCTTCGCATCACTCCGGGCGATGAAGACTTCGGGGTCGCCGCTGCTGATTACGACCGAGAACGTCTCTCCATTTTCACCGGAGTCCGGCGTTTCCTTCAAAGTGTCGTCAAGAATTGTGACAGTCACAGTCTTCGTCAACTCGCCGATGCCAAAGCTCACCGTCGTGAAAACCGGCGTGTAGTCTTCGTCTTCGAGAGCCAGACCGGTGGATGAAGTCTCCACATCGACATCGAAAGCGGCCGTCCCGTTCGTTCGCGTGATTGTCAGCACGGCAGTGCCATTGAGTCCCTCCGTTGCCGAGATGTCCGCAATACTGACGAACCCTGCGGCGGGTGGCTGCCAAGAGAGATCGAATGGCGTGCCGAGCGGCACGTTCGATTGGATGTCCGCCGCTGCGACTGCGATGTAGTAAGTCTTGTCGGCCTCCGCGAGCCAGCCCGCTTCCGCAGTCACCATGGCGCCCAGTCCGTCTTCCGCATTTGCTTGCGCCACAACGACTGCCGCCGCCGTCGCACCATCAAATACTGCAAGCGTGATGTTCAATTGTGAATCGGTGCCCTGTGCGGCACGAAATACAATCGGGCCAGTCGTCGCAGCAGTCCATTGGTACCAAACCGTCTCCGGAACAGCAAATTCCAGCGCGCCGCCCCCCGCTTCCGATTCTACGTAGCCGGGATCGGTCGCCCGGTCGGGGTCCGCGCCGAGCGTTGTCGCTGCCAGCGTCCCCGTCGAACCGGCAAGCACCGTCGCGCTTGCGATCCGATTGTTTGCCGGATCATCTTCATCGTCGTAGCGAACAAAGTTCACGGTCGAGTTGCCGCCGATCACTGCATTGGCTCCAGCCACGATCGATGCCTGGATGAGAAGGGGGCCCTCCTCAATCGCGTTGTTGATGACGCTCAGCGTCACCGTTTTTTGGGTTTCACCCGCCAGAAAATTCACCGTCGATTGCGTGAATGCGTAGTGAACGCCTGCGCTCGCAAAGCCCGTACCTACCGTCGGAGCGAGAACCACAGTAGCGGGGTTTGCAATCGCGCCTGTCTCGCGCCGAAGCGTGAGGGTGGCCGTCGGGCTATCGCGCTCGAGCAACTCGTCCCCGGCAACTGTCTCAATCTCTACGATCGATGCTCCTACGGTAAATGCGTATGAAAACGCCGCCGTCGGCACTTCATGCGCATCGGCGGTGAGACAGAACGTGATGCGTTCGCCAGCCGCGAGACCGACCGTGCGGATGCTCGCTAAGTTTGCAAAAAGATCGGTCGTTCCTCGCGCTGTAAAGATACCCGCCTCAGATGGAGTCGAAATCGCCAAGACTCCGGCAGAGGGTGCCGTCCAGCGGTACCAAACCGAGCCGTTTGTCAGCCCTTCGCCGGATTCCACGGTAGCTCCAATCAACGTCGCGGAACCGGCTCCGGTGTTTCCGCTCAGGATCGTCGCACTTGCGATATTGTCATTGGTCGCGGGCCCAGACTGAATCCAACGCAGGGTAAAATCCCCCGCTTCGCCAAACTCGCTCAGCACCAAAATCCGGTAAGTCGTTCCAGCAACGGCGGTGAAGATTTGCGCGGTGTCGCTGGCTGTATCGGGCACTTGAACGAGGGTTTCGCGCGTGCTGCCGGTGAAGACTCTCACCGCCATCGGCTCCGGGGTCGTGCCACTGAAATTCCCACCATCCGCACCAAACCAAACCGGCCCGTTCGCCGGAGCGGTCCATTGATACCAGAGTGTCGCCGTGTCCTCCGTAATCTCTGGAACCAGCCCGACATCTGCGACCTCGGCAGTTGCGGCAGCGATATCGTCCGCGAGAGATCCGCTCGCGCCGACGATAACGCGAGGGGTGCTGAACTCGTCGTTCGCTCCAGTAAATCCAAACGTCGCCGCAATATCGCCGGCTTCCCCGCCGTTACCGTCAAACGCCAAACGGTAGATTGTCCCGGCCACCACACTGCATCGGAAGCTGCCCGTCACAAATTCGTTGAGGACCACCGGAGTCAGCGCGCCGACGGAATTACCGGTATAGAACCCGACAAGTGGCGCGATTCCGTCCGTGTCGTCATAAGTAATCAGCACGGTGCCGTTTTCTGGAGCCGTCCAGCGGTACCAAATCGAAGCTCCCCCCGTATCGCCACCGTGGTCCGGTTCGCCGGTTTCCTTCGTTGCCGCCAAGTTGGAAGTCGCGAGAACCGCGCTGCGGCCTGAGAGCGTGGTCGCTGCGGAAAAGTCATCGTTTACAGGTCTCTGCACCGAGGCCCAGTTCAGCGTGATGGCTCCTTCCTCCACGAATCCTGCACCGTCTTCCCATCCATCGACGGCGATCCGGTAGGTCGTCCCCTGCGTCGCCTGGAAAATAACCCGCGACACCCCGCCTTCCACGGCCTCGTCGTTCGACGCAATCTCCACAAGACTGCCTACTGGTGCTCCCGTATAAGCGGCCAGCAAAGTATCGAAATCGCTGCCCACTGTGTTGAACTCATACAGCCCGGTCGCCGGAGCCACCCAGCGATACCATACCGACTGGCCTCCGATATTGCCCGTGTGATCCGGCTCGTTCGCTTGTTTCGTCGCCTCCAAGTTGGTGCCCGAGATCGTGCCGGTATTGGCTGTAACGACAGTCGCACCTGCAAAATTGTCATTCGCCGGAGGAGCTGCATGCACGGCGCACGCAAAAAATAAGGCGAATGCGGCTGACAGTGATTTGAGCGGTAGGCTTCGAAGATTGTTTGTTTTCACAGCTTCTAAAGACTCATTGAACATGTGTGGGGAAAACAAGACCAAACGCGCTATCACGTCGGTCGTAGGTTCGACAAAAGGCCGCGATGCACTGATCGTTCGTCGGGTTTACCAGTCAATCGCCAGCGAGCTGCTCGATCGTGAACTTGCTGAACGGCAGATTCCGATTGAACGCGCCGCCCCCCCCAATCGCCGTAAAGCAACATCGAGCCATTTCCTCGCCAAACTTCGGCGATGCCAGCGAGCCCGTGAGCGCAAAGCTCACCCGGCAAAGGCGCGAGCCCTCGCGTTTCAGACGGTTAATTCCGCAGGAACCAACGCGTGCGGAGGAAGAACCGCGCGGCTGTCGGCGGATGGGTGACGCGGCATCGGAAGCGTTCAAAGTCGCCGACGGTTATGCGGGATTCGATTGTGAATGTGGCGTCGTCCCACATTCCCAGCGTCTCGTTGGTTTGGACGGAGAAGTCGGCGTCGTCCGCAGAAAGTGAGCGGGTGATTTCAAATATCCAGTCGCCGGTGATGTCGCGCTGCACAGTCGGCAGGCGGTCGAGCGCGGCTTTCGCGGGGTCGCTGCCGGT
>JAYUSJ010000198.1:0-17098 GCA_043755735.1 Verrucomicrobiaceae bacterium
CGAGGGGCGGTTCGCGGTGGCGGGGACTCCGGCGGATTGCGTCCGGCTGGGGCTTTTTGCGCTGGAACTGAAGCCGGACCTGGTGCTCGCGGGCATCAATGCGGGCGGGAATCTGGGGCAGGATATTGTGATTTCCGGCACGGTGGCGGCGGCGCGCGAAGCGGCGTATCACGGTGTGCGGTCCGTCGCGATGTCGCACTATCTAAAGCGGGACCTGCTGGTGGACTGGGACCGGACGGCGCGCTGGGCGGCGGAGGTGCTCCGGGAATTGCGGATGGAGAATGAGACGCCGGGCCGGATTGTGAACGTCAATTTCCCGCATCCGCCCCCGGAGATTCACGTCCTGCCCGAGCGGAGGTGGTGCACGCCTGAGCTCGCGCCGCTGGGCGTGAACTATCGCAGCCACCAGCGTGAATGCGGGGCGATGGAGTTTCACTATACGGCGGTTTACAAGGACCGCGCCCGCGCCCATGGCTCGGATGTGGATGTGTGTTTCTCCGGCGGAATCGCCCTCTCGCGCTTCGGCGTGGATGGCTCGGCGTGCGGGTGAACGGGAGCCCGGCCTTCTATTTATACGCCTCGGCCTTGACGGTCTTTGCCGCAGGGTTGGGGTCTGTTCCCAGTCCGGACTGCTGGTAAACGATTTCGCCCTTTTTGTTGAGGACGGTAATGAGGAGGGAGTGGGCATACTGGGTCTCGGAGCCCGATGAGTATTTGAATCCGGTGAACTCGGCGACTTTGGCGACGTCTTCGTTTGCGCCGCGCAGCAGCATCCAATGCTCGTCGTTGAGCTTGAAACGCCCGCGGAACGCCTTGAGCGCCTGAACGGTGTCGCGCTTGGGGTCGATGCTGATGAGCAGAAAATCGGTCCTGGCGCGGACCGCTGCCGGCAGTTTGGATTCGATGGCCTTCATGTCTGCGACGATGGTGCGGCAGGAGTGCTGGCAGTTGGAGAAGAACATGGCCATGACGACGGGACGACCGCGTAAGACGTCGAGTTTCGTCTCGTGGCCGAGGTCGGAGGTCCATTTGCCGGAGAGCTGGTAGATGGACTTGTCGGAGGGCTTGCCCGGCGGGAGGCCGACGCGGCAGCAGGGTGGGGTTGCTTTCTTTTCCGCTGCGTAGGAAGTGGATAGGGCGAGTGTGGCTGCTAGGATGAGCGCGGTGGTCTTCATGGCGGCAGGATGGTCCTTTTATGCTAAAGCGGTCTGCTCTGGTGTTGGCGAAAGCTTTCCCTCGGTTGCCCGCAGTCGGGGCATGGTGACGGACGATTTGGCGCGATCTTTTAAACTCTACACAATTTATGCCGAAAACTGCCGCCAAGATTTTGCCTGCAAAGAAACTCCTCGTCGCGAACCGCTTTGAAATCGCCATCCACATCATGCGGAAGGCGACGGAGCTCGGGCGCTGAATCATCGCGATAACATCTGACGCAATTTTGTCGCTTGAAACTTCACCGTGCAAAACCCAGTTTGCAGCAATGAGCACCAAAGAAATCGTTATAGACCTCCTCCAAAAGCTCCCGGAGAACGTTTCGCTTCATACCATCGCTCAGGAAATCGAGTTTGTATCGGCGGTCCGCGAAGGCATTGCGGAGATTGAAAGAGGGGAACGGATTCCGATCGACGAAATCGAGCGTGAATTACCGGCATGGGTTATCAAGTAGCGCTTTCCCCCTCAGCGCGGCGGGATTTACAAGATATCGTCCGCTATATTTCGCTTGATTCGCCGGAGCGAGCCGTGGCTTTTGGCCGGTTTTTGCTCGGCAGCGTGAAACGGCTTGCGGAGTTCCCCGAACTGGGGCGAATTGTGCCAGAATTCGATGAGCCTTCGATTCGTGAGATTGTCGTTCGCAACTATCGTGTGATTTACCTTCTGAATGAGGAGGATTGTCGAGTGGATGTAGTCCGGTTTTGGCACGGTGCGCGGGGAATCCCTGAAATTGAAAAATAGCGGAAAGCCGTGATCTTTTGAACTCCGCGCTAGCGCAACCAGCAGCACTCGCCTAAATGACGCGGCCTTTTTTATATGCCGAAAACTCCTACAAAGATTCTGCCAGCCAAGAAACTCCTCGTCGCGAACCGCTCTGAAATCGCCATCCGCATCATGCGTGCGGCGACGGAACTCGGGCTGCGCACGGTCGCCATTTATGCGGAGGAAGACAAATTCTCCATGCACCGCTTTAAGGCCGACGAGGCTTATCGCGTGGGCGAGGGCAAAGGGCCGGTGGGCGCTTATCTCGATATCGAGAGCATCGTGGCGCTCGCGAAGGCGAAGGGCGTGGACATGATTCATCCGGGCTACGGGTTCCTTTCGGAGAATGCGAAGTTCGCGGCGGCTTGTGCGGAGGCGGGCATTCAGTTCGTGGGGCCAAAGCCGGAGTTGCTCGACCTGATGGGCGACAAAGTGGCGGCGCGCGCGCTGACGCAGAAACTGAAAATCCCGACGCTGCCGGGTACGGAAGACCCGGTGTCGGATCGCAAGGAGGCGCTGAAAGTCGCGGCGACGATTGGATTTCCGCTCATTATTAAAGCGGCATTTGGTGGCGGTGGGCGCGGGATGCGGGTGGTGCATAAGGCGGGCGATCTGGATACGCTGCTCGACGAGGCGCAAGGCGAGGCGGAGCGCGCGTTTGGAAATGGAGCGGTGTTTTTGGAGAAATACATCCCGCGCGCAAAGCACATCGAAGTGCAGGTGCTCGGCGACCATCACGGCAACGCGGTTCATTTGCACGAGCGTGATTGTTCGGTGCAGCGGCGGCATCAAAAGGTCGTGGAGATTGCGCCGAGCTACGGGCTGCCGGATAAGGTGCGTCACGAGTTGTGCGAAGCGGCAGCGCGCATCGCCAAGGAGATCGGCTACAACAACGCGGGCACCGTCGAATACTTGCTCGATCTCGATACGAACGAGTGGTTCTTCATTGAGATGAATCCGCGCATCCAGGTGGAGCACACGGTGACGGAGGAAATCACGGGCGTGGATTTGGTGCGCTCGCAGATTCTCATCGCGATGGGCCACGCGCTCGATAGCGAGGCGGTGGGCATCCCGGCGCAGGCGGACATTCCGCGCAGTGGGTTCGCGGTGCAGTGCCGCGTGACGACGGAAGATCCGGCGAACAAGTTCACGCCGAGCTACGGAAAGATCATCACGTATCGCAGCGCCGGCGGTTACGGCGTTCGGCTCGATGCAGGCATGGGCGACCCCGGTGCGGTCATCACGCCGTTTTACGATTCGCTGCTGGTGAAGATTACGACGAAGGGCTCGACGTTCCACATGGCGCTCGACCGCATGGACCGCGCGTTGCGCGAAATGCGAATCCGCGGCGTGAAGACGAACATCCCGTTCGTGGAAAACGTCATCAATCACCCGACGTTCCGCGGCGGCAATGCGACTACGACGATGATCGATACGACGCCGGCGTTGTTCGATTTCAAGCTGCGCCGTGACCGCGCTACGAAGCTGCTCAATTTCCTCGGCAATGTGATTGTGAACGGCAATCCGCACGCGAAAGGATTCAAGCCCGACAAACCATTCGCCGCGGCGAAAGTGCCGGCCGCAAAAGACCTGCCAGCCAAAGGCACGCGCAATTTGCTGCTGGAACTCGGGCCGAAGAAATTCGCCGAATGGACGCTGAAACAAAAGCGCCTGCTCATCACCGATACGACATTCCGCGATGCGCATCAGTCGCTCATGGCGACGCGCGTCCGCACTTACGATATGCTCGCGATCGCGCCGACCGTGGCCTCGCGCACACCGGAACTTTTCTCGCTCGAAATGTGGGGCGGCGCGACCTTCGACACAGCGATGCGCTTTTTGAACGAAGACCCGTGGCTCCGCCTGCGCGCGCTTCGCCAGGCCGTGCCGAACATCTGTTTCCAAATGCTCCTGCGCGGCGCGAACGCCGTCGGCTACACGAGCTATCCGGCAAATGTGGTATCCGGTTTCGTGAAGCACGCAGCCGAAGCGGGCATGGATATTTTCCGCGTGTTCGATTCGCTGAACGACCTCGGCAACATGAAAGCCGCGATGGAAGCCGTGCAGGACACGCACGGAATTTGCGAAGGTGCGCTGTGCTACACGGGCGATATTTTGGACCCGACGCGCACGAAGTATTCGCTGAAATATTACGTCTCGCTCGCGAAGGAGCTGGAGAAAATGGGAGCGCACATGCTGGCCATCAAAGACATGGCGGGCCTCTGCCGTCCTTACGCCGCGAAGGCACTCGTGAAAGCGCTGAAGGACGAGATCGGAATTCCCGTTCACTTCCACACGCACGACACGAGCGGCATCAATGCGTCGTCGATTTTGCAAGCGAGCGACGCAGGAGTGGACGTCGTCGATTTGGCCATCGCCAGCATGAGCGGCAGCACCTCGCAGCCAAACCTCAACAGCATCGTCGCCGCGCTGCAACACACCCCGCGCGACACCGGGCTCGACTTGGATACGCTGAACGAATTCTCCGACTACTGGGAGCACGTCCGTCCGTTCTACACGCCGTTTGACACCGCGCCAAAAACCGGCAGCGCCGAAGTCTATCTGCACGAAATGCCAGGCGGCCAATACACGAACCTCAAAGAGCAGGCCGCCAGCATGGGACTCGGCGGACGCTGGCCGGAAATCGCCCGCTGCTACCGCGAAGTGAACGACCTTTTCGGTGACATCGTAAAAGTCACGCCGTCCTCGAAAGTCGTCGGCGACATGGCGCTGTTCCTATTCACCCGTGGCATCAAGCCCGCCGACGTCGTGAACCTCGAGCCCGGCAGCATCGCATTCCCTGAGAGCGTCATCGACATGCTCAGCGGCGGACTCGGCGAGCCGATGGGCGGTTTCCCTAAAGATGTCGTCCGCGCCGTGCTCGGAAACGCGAAGGTGAAACGCACCAAACCCGAGCCCGTAAAGCTCAAGGACGTGAAGGCCGAAGTCGCCGAGAAAACAAAGCGCGAAGCCACCGAGGACGACCTCTATTCGCACCTTATGTATCCGACGGTGTTCGCCGATTTCGCGAAGTTCCAGTCGAGCTTCAGCGACGTGAGTTGCCTGCCGACGCCCGCATTTTTCTACGGCCTGCGGCCCGGCGAAGAAGTCGCCGTGAGCATCGAGGAAGGCAAAATCCTCATCATCAAACTCATCAACCTCGGCACGCCCGACAAAGACGGACGCCGCGTCATCACGTTCGACCTCAACGGTCTTCCACGCGAAGCCACCGTCCTCGACAAGAGCATCAACAAAGAAGTGAAATCGCGCCCGAAAGCCGCCGCCAGCGACGCGCTACAAATCGGCGCGCCAATCCCCGGAATGATCACCGTGCTCAACGCCAGCGTAGGCAAAGCCGTATCCAAAGGCGACAAACTCGCCACGCTCGAAGCCATGAAAATGCAAACCAACCTCCTCGCCCCAGCCGACGGAACCGTAGCCGAAGTGCTCGTGAGCGTGGGCGAAGCAGTGGAGGCGGGGGATTTGATGATCAAGCTGCGGGCGTAGCGATGTGAAAGCCTCGTTGACCGGCGTGAGTTCGAGCAATATGCAACAGCAATGAAAACGCTTCTGCTCCTCATTTTTCTCACAGTTTTCGGATTCGCAGCGGAACCGAAGGAGGACATCGCTCTGTTCATTACATCGACCACATGGTTTTATGATCACCCGACAAAGCGCAACGCCACCCTGCGCTTTTATCCCAATGGGACTGGGGTTTCAGGAAGTGGTTGGAAAGGCGTTTGGAAACGGCTCGACGCCAAAACGGTAGAACTGTGGCTGTCAGACAAACGCACCTGCGTCCTCACGTTTAATGAATCCTTCACAGCATTTTCTGGCACCTTTTTCGACAAGCTGGCCGTCACGGGTCGGCGCAATGGTGATGTTCCGGCGAGTGCAAAGTAGCGAGATTCGGAAGTTTCTTGATTTGCCATGAACCCGACACCGGACGACATGAACGAACGAATCCTCAAACGCTTCGCGAAACGCCTCTTGCGTTGTCCGTTCGACGAGGAGTTGTTCGATTCTAAAGAAGTGCTGTCCGGGCATCTGCTGGAACTGCATTTTGCCGATATTTGCAGGAGACAGCGGATGCCAAAGCAAGAAGCCCACGGCGATATTGACCGCCCCTCGAAGCTGACATTTTGCGGCCATTGCTTCGGGTACATGGTTCCCGACGCATTGGGCAGAAACGCGCTCACTGAGATTGATCGCCACATTCGGGAAGCGCATCCAAACCCAAATGGTCCAGCAGTGATCACGATGAGCTTTTCGTCCGATTCGGCACTGATCGACCAATTCCTAGAAGATCAAGTTTCACCAGAGGTTTGCGTATGCAGCGAGCCGGGGTGTGGGGAATTGTTCAACGCGGAGGCAAGCGTAGCTGAGCACTGGGTCGAAAACCACTGTTACCGCCCATCAATTGAAGACGTGCGCAAACTCTTGGAAGTAGACCCAGAGCGTTTCGAGGCTGTGCTGGAAGAATGTCTCAAGGCAGAACACGACCATGAGCAAACTCGGTTGCGGCAAACACCCGATCCAGAGGACGGCTATCTGATCCGACACCAGCCGCTCGTCCCTCGTGTACGTAGCCGCCCTAGCGAATGTATCGTTTATATCGAAGGCGAGAAATCGACCCTTCACCGGGAGGATTACGAGGAGATGCTCGCGGAAGATGGGTATGATTGGCCTGACTACGAGCATTCGGGAGAGCCGTGGCCACATCAAACAGTTCGCTTGGAACTCCGCTTTATGAATATCCAAGATGGCTACGTTTCGCTGGTGGCTGATCTGAATCACCCGCCGCTTCGCGATGCCTCAACCATTGAGGTTTCATGGCAGGATGAGCCAGCCGTCTTCTTCCCCTGCACCGTGAACAAATCCAAGCGAGCGATTTATAATCTGGATGGGAAGTTGAAGCAGGCGTTTGCGGGTCTGCCGTCGGGAGTGGTGCTTTACATCACGAGCGTCGGTCACTTGCGATACGAGTTTCGGCTTAAAGCCAAGGTGCATACGGTCCCAAACTGCAAGGTCTTCGTTCGGACAGGAGAAAATCGGTGGCGGGCGGAGACCCAAAACTTGGAACTACAATGGGAAACGGGGGAGGCCGTTTGCCGGCACCAATCAACGTTTGATGAGATGGATGCACTTCATGAGGAAGCACGGCAAACCGGACTCAGCGTGCGAGACGCAGTTTATGAATACATGCGGGAGATGGCCAAAGATACAACAGTCTCGATCAAGGAAGTTTACGATTTCGTGTTCTGGTTGATGCGAACATGTTCACGAGCGGCAGTGTGGTCGCAGTTTCGCAAGGAGCACGCGTGCTATGTGCGAGTTGGACCGGGCCTTTACCGATTCGACGAGTCAAAACCGTTTCCAAAGGTTCGCGTTGTCCATGCGCCAACCGCCGATGTGAGACAGCCTGCGGAACTCGTAGTGGCCGGTGAACGTGGGCCAAATACGAGAATTTCTATTCTGATTCGCTGGTCTGTCATTCTGAATCAATCGTGCCCGGATCAGGTGATTAAGTTCCGTGATGCGGGAAAGACTCAAGCGCACTTTCTTGCCAGTCTATTCAGCGCATTTGGCCTCGAACACGCGGTGGCTAGACGACTGATCCATCTGCGAATGAATAGAAGTTTCACCCTTTCTCGAAACCCAGCGGATTTCGTAAATCAAGCCACTGGCGAGGCATATCGGTCCAAGCAAGTGCCGGGGACTTCGCTATTCCTCTGCACCCAAAGTTCCACTTTAGAAAAAGCAGAAACGATTCGCCGAATCGTACGAGAACTGGGATTTCACTCCAACTGCGTGGAAGTGACGGAAGAGCGAATTCCGACTTTAGCGGAAGAGTTTGCCGCTTTATGAAGTCGGGAAAGCCTTGGGAGCCGTAGGTCCCCGACTGATTGTCGGCGGTCATGGCGGGGACCGCGCGGCGCGGTGGGCGGAGATGCGCCTTGAAAGGTGTGCTTTGTGCGTGCTATTTTCCGCGTCATGCCGACAACACTTGAACCATCCGATTTGCGCCCGGCGCTGCATGCAAAAGTAGAGCAGCTCGATGGCGAGGCGCTCGCGATCCTGCATCGTGTGGCGCTTCAGCTTGAACTCGATCAACTCGTGGGCGAGGTGGATGCGGACTTTGACAAGCTGCGCGCGCAGGGTGGGCTGGATCGGCTGCCGGACATCATTAGCGAGGCACGGGCGGCCATTCGTGGGCGGACGGCTGCGTGATTGTCGTCCTCGATACGAACGCGGTGGTGCAGATGTTCGGCGCACGTTCGCCGCTGCTACCGCTCAAGGATGCGCTGGTCCAAGGAAAGCTGGATGTCGCCATCTCGACGGGGATGTGGCTCGAATACGAGGAGGTGATCGTGCGCTATGCGGGGACGGCCACTTGGGAGCGGGTGGCGCGGATTTTTGGCCTCACCGAGCAACTTCACGGGAATGTGCTCCACATCGAACCGTCGTTCCATTTCCGCCTCATCACCGCCGATGCGGATGATGACATGTTCGCCGATTGCGCCATCGCCGCCGGGGTGGAATGGATCATCACGGAGGACGGTCATTTCAACACGCTCAAAAGCTCCGGCCATAAGCCGCGCCCGATCACGCCGAAGGACTTCATCGCGCAGTTTCTGAGCGGTTCGTAAGGTCGGAGGGGAGCCCGTCAAACCAGCAAGCCGTCAGCATGGATTGCGTTCTGGCACCTCATCAAAACCAATGGGAAGGACCGGCGTCACAGCTTGCCCTTCAATTGAAATCCACGCAAGATTCTCGCATGGGAATGTTCGACACCATTCAGTTTACGACGCCGATGAAATGCCCGGTCTGTGGCGAAGGATGCACCAGTACTCAGACGAAGGAGTTTGACTGCGTGCTTGCGGAGTATCGTGTGGGGGCGCTGCTTTCGGGGAGTGCGGTGCTTTCTGGGATCATCAAGGAATCGGTGTGGTGCGACAATTGCCACAAAGCAGGAGGGCGTACGGAGTGGGATATTTTTCTCGTCGTTTGGCACTCGGTTCTTGCCGGGGTGGAGCAAGATTTGGCGAAGGCGGAGGCGCGGCTTGCGGGAGTGGATCGGCTGGACCTCATCGGATGGCTGGATGAGGCGCAGCGCGAGTCTGAGCAATGGCGGCATCGCTACTGGAAGCTATTCAACGACATCACAAAATGGCGCGATCACCTCGCTCGCAAGGATGAGCCGGAGCCTTCGGGCGAAGGTGCGGAGAAGCGCCGCGCTTTTCGCCGGTTCTTCGATCTCCCCGATGAAATCCTCAATGCGCCCGACCCACTCGCCGCGCTCATCGCGGCAAACGAATACCCGCGCCGATGAACGACGACACGATAGTCAGCCGATTGTTTTTCCACGTCATCCTGACCACAAAGGGGCGGGAGAAAGTGCTTTTTCAAGAACGCCGGGAGGACCTCTATCGCGAGATTTGGCACATTCATCGGAACCTCGGGTGTCGTCTGATTTGCGTGAGCGGAAGCGAGGAACACATCCATATTCTCGTAGCGTATAAACCGACGATCTCGCTGGATGAATACGTCAACGCCGTAAAGTCCGGTGCCGCAGCGTGGACTGCGGCGGAGGCTGTTTTTCCGCAATTCGCAGGGTGGTATGAAGATTACGCTGCTTTCAGCGTATCGGAGGAAGACTGCCCTATGGTTTCGGATTTTATCAAAGCCGACGGCGAACGCCATCGCACGGTCTCATTTTTGGACGAATACAAACAACTGCTCACCGAGGAAGGAATCGAGTTTGATGAGAGAGAATTGTAGCATGGATAAAGTGTCAGCGAACTTGTCGTTTGCCAAGGTTAGCGCTTGGTTTTCGCCTTGATAATCAGAGACATAAACCGCTGCACGCGGCTCAAGATTCAGGGGGGGGGATTTGCGGGCCAGCGCCGGCTCCCGATGGGGGCCGCGTGAAAAAGACTCACCCCTCCTGACGGGGCGCACCGCAACTCCAGCAGGACTCGAATGTGCCAGGCACGGTTTCTTTGCACGATCCGCAAATCCAGTCCGGCGCATCCGTAACGTGCGGCTGGTAAACCTCCCGCAGGAGTTCCATCGCCTTTTCGTAATCCGCATCGTCTTCCACGCAAAGCGTGGGGAAAAGAACCGGCGAGGGTAATTCAGTCACCGAACTGTGGCTGGATTCGTTGCGGATAAACGAAGTGATCCCGGCGGAATCCAGAATCGATTTGAAGTGACCGACCCGGGTGTAATCCTGATGGGTGAAAATTTCGCGCATGTCTGACTCTCCCATCGGAGAGTCACCATGTCAAAGCCGGAACTTACGAACGGGCGGCGAGATTCTTGACGACTTTCGTGGTGGCTTCGAGCTCCTCCAGCTTTTTCAGAGAGGCTGCCTGCCGCTCGAGAAGCTTTACGTTTTGGTCGCGAACGGCCCTCAGCACTTCGACAGCATTCCGTGCCGGTGGTGTCGCTGTCTGGGATCTCACAGCCGAAGTCGCGGCGAGCGCGAAGGCGGCGATTGTCATGACTACGGTCTTCATTTTCCGGACCCTCCGCCGCGTGTCGCGTGAATTCTTGCCGTTCGGAGTTCTGCAGCGATGGCGGTCATGCGCGCTTCTGCGGCATCCTGATTTGCTGTCATGAGTATTTGCTGTTGCTCGATTTCGCCGATGAGCTTGGCAATTTCCACCGCTTCGGGCGTGGGTGGAGCGGGTTGCTGCCCGATGGTGGGCGCGGCAAGGACGTGTCCGAGGACGACTGCGGAAGCGCAGGCGAAAAGAATTTTGATGGGCTGATTCATGGCTCCTTCTTCTTAAAGCGAGAAGTGCGCCTGAAATCGCGCAAAATATTTTTTGCATCGTGGCACAGCCATTGCTAAAGTCGTCTCCGCGAGTGTCAGTAAGCCCGACACCAACCAACCAACAACCAACAACGACAATGGCCGGATTATCCCAATCTCAAAACCTCTCTCAACAGCAAGTTCTTGCCCCTCAACTGCAACAAAGTCTGCAAATTCTTCAAGTCCCAATGCTGGAGCTCCGCACACTCATCCAGCAGGAGATCGACGGAAACCCCACCCTCGAAGTGGATGACAATGAGGTAAAAATCGAAAACCCAAATCAGGACAAAGAAGAGTTCCGCGAGGAATTCGAGCGTCTCTCGAAGCTCGACGACGAGTGGCGTGACTATATGTCGCAGAATGCGAGCTACGCCAAACGCAGCACTGAAGAGGACGAGCGCCGCCAGTTTTTTTTCGATTCCCTCACCGAGGAGCAAACGCTCCAGCAACACCTTTTTGAGCAACTCCGCGGAACGGACCTTTCCAAGGGCGACATCCAGCTCGGCGAACTTCTCATCGGCAACATCGACGAGAGCGGGTTTCTGACCACTACTCCGGAGGAAGTTGCCGGGAACACGGGGCTCGAAGTGGAAGACCTCGCCCGTATTCTTTCGATCGTGCAGACCTTTCACCCGGTCGGCGTCGGAGCCCGCGATCTCCGCGAGTGCCTGATCATCCAGCTCAAGCGCCTCGGTAAAGAGGGCGCGCTCGAGTGGAAGATCGTCTCGAATCACCTCGAAGACCTCGGGAAAAAGCGTTACCCCGAAATCGCCCGCCGCTGCGGAACGAACATCGAGTGCGTGCAACGCGCTGCAAATTTTATTTCCACGCTCGACCCAAAGCCAGGTCAGATCTTCTCGCCCGATCCGAACCACTACGTGTTGCCCGACGTCACCGTGGAGAAAATCGGCGGACGCTGGGTCATCTCGCTCAATGGAGACCAGATTCCTCATCTCCGCATCAGCAATACTTACAAGGATCTGATGGCGCAGGACACGAACAAGGAGGAAGTGCGCGAATACATCCGGGAGAAGATTCGCAGCGGTAAGTTCCTCATCAAGAGCATCCATCAGCGTCAGCAGACGATTTCAAATATCGCCCACGAAATCGTGGGGCGGCAGCAGGAATTCCTGGAGCATGGACCGAGCGGCCTAAAGCCGATGACCATGGTTCAGGTCGCGGAGGTCGTCGGCGTGCACGAAACGACGGTGAGTCGCGCTATTTCAGGCAAATACATGGCGACACCTCACGGTGTATTCGAAATGAAGTATTTCTTCACCCCTGGCTACCAGACCGCCGATGGTGAATCGATGAGCAATACGAGCGTCAAGGGAGTCATCAGCGAACTCGTCTCGAAAGAGAACGGAAAAAACCCGCTGAGCGACAAAGAGATCGTCGAGCTTCTCGAAAAGAAAGGCATTCCAATCGCTCGCCGCACCGTCGCAAAGTATCGCAACGAACTGAATATCCTTCCGAGCAATATGCGGAAGAGTTTCTAGTCGGACCGGAAGCTTGCTTTGAATGAGCGGCCCGGCACGTCGGAAAATTGTCCGCTTCCGCGGTCTGCCCGGTTCCCTACGGGCCTCCGTGGGCAGCATTGTGCGCGAGCGTGGCATCACCTCCGCCGTTCGCGCGGCCTTTGCGGAAGCGCGTGGTCAACTCTGGCTCATCGGCGGGCATGAGCACGAGAACCGCGACCGGCAGTTCACGATCCCGCGCGGCGAGAACGTGATGAATGCATGGATCACCGCGGGCAACCGCACTTCCTGGGGCAAGGAGAATCCCGGCTACTTGGGTCTGGTGCTTTAGCGCAGGCCGGCTCGTGGGCCGCATCTTCCGCCACGTCGGAGATGCCGCCGGTTACACACTCTCCGCACCCGAAGTGACGGCAAAAGCAGAGCCTCTGTTTTTGCCTTTCGAGAATCAGGCGGACCTGCTTTGGAAGGTGCTCGTCGGTGAAGGCGATGAACCTTACCGCCGCACGACCAAGGCCGCGTGGTGCCTGAACTATTGGACCTATGTGCGCCAACTCGACTACGAGTTCCCGCTCAGGCTCGCAAAAGGCAAAGCAAAACGCTGCGTCGTCCTCATGGCCTCCATCTCCGAGAAACCCACCGGGTTGTCGGTTTCCGCCAACGGCAAAGACTGGCTCCCCATCGAGAACTCTACCGGGCGCAACGGCTCGTATGTCACCTTCACCATCCCGCAAAGCTGTCTGGACGCCGGCACGCTGTCGCTGCGCATGACGGAATGCGCGGTGAGCGGCTTTGCGCTGACTGCGTAGAACGGTTCATTCCACTCGCCCATTCACTGTGAAACTCACTCTTACCATTATCAGCGCCGTCCTGCTCTCGGTGAACGCCTTTGCCTGGGGGCCGCATAGTGAGATCGCGCAGGCGGCGCTCGACGCGATGGGCGCAAATGATCCGCTGGTGCAGCGGCTCGGTCCCGATGCGAAACGACTCGCTCAATATGTGTGGATGGCCGACTTCCGGCAGACGTTGCTCGTGCGCTCGGACGAGGTGTTCTATGCCGACGACTACCTGCTTTTTCCCGCCGCCACGCGGCACTACCAGCACATCTGCCCGGAGGTGAAGCAGACTTATTCGCCGTATTTCCGCCGCGCGCTGCAGGCGGTGCGCACGGAGTCCACGCGCAACGCTTCGCGTTGGATCGGTTCGCTGCTGCACTTCACCACGGACACCGGCTCCCCTCCGCACGCGGCGGGATTTCTGGGTCCGGCTCATTCCAAAATGGAGAACTGGGTGGATGCCAAGCTCATCCACATTCCCGGGTATCAGCCGCAGCTCCTCGGGGCGGATGACGCTTCCGCCGAGGCTGGTTTCCTCCGACGCATGGAGGGTCTCATCGAGTTTTCAAAGGAGCGTGCGCAACGCTGCCGTGCGGACGTTGACGGCGACCGTCGTGCGGCGGTGGAGCCGGTGGTGCTGGAGAGTGCGCTGGAGACGGCGCGCGTGACCGCCGACCTGTTGCACACCCTCGGCGTGCTCGCCGCGAAAACCACCGATGACGCAACGCTCGCGGGCAGGGTGATCGTCCCGAAGATCGAGCACGCGACGATGTCCCGACTGCCTGCGAAGGTCGTGCTGCTCGGCACGTCATACTCCACGCTCACGGAGCCGGATGGCACGTTCACTTTTCGCCATCTGCCTGCGGGAGAGTATCGACTCGTGGTCATCGCGCCCGGTCGCGTTTCGGAGGCGAAACCGGTGAGTCTCGCTGCTGCGGCAACTGTCACGCTCGAACCGGTGGATCTCTCGCAGGGCACTGATGGCAATCTGGTGCGCAATGGCACGTTCGCACTGCGTTGGGTTTCGGGCGAGGCGTTCGATCATTGGTCGCTGCGCAGTCCTCCGGGCAAACTGGCGGCGAAGACGCCTGTGCGGGATTGGGATGGTGAATGGATCCCGCTGCAAAGCGGCGTGACGTATCACCTCACCGCGCGCTGGAAGGCAACGGCGGCGGACGCGAACGGCCCCCAAGTCTTCCTCCGCACCAAGGCCAAGCCCGATGGCGGTTCCATCACCACCGACTCCGCGCCCGTCGTTCAGGGGACAAAAGAAGTCGCGGTCACCGGTTCACCCGAAGCCGCGTGGGCGCAGGTGTGCATCCGCACTTCACAATCTCCCGACACCGTGCTGGAAGCCGTCAGTTTGCGCCAGGCACCTTCAGCGCCATCCGCAGCACGTGAAACGAAATAAGATCCGCAACGATTCGCAGCCGAGGAAACCTCGGGTCCGTGTGCGAATTTCGACAACACCCTCGCTCCCCTACGCCAGTCCGCGTTCTGACCATTTCCGGCGCAGCAGTAAGGCAGGCACGCGCCGCGCTTGACGCCGCGCTGCTTCGCCCGGCAAATCCCCCCATGCGCGCCACCATTCTCGCTCTCGCTCTCTCCTTCATCCCGTTCGTTGCTTCTGCCGCCGATGCACCTGCACGCTGGTGGAAGGGCAACCTGCACACGCATTCGCTGTGGAGCGATGGCGATGACTATCCCGAGATGATCGCCGATTGGTACAAGAAGCACGGCTACCACTTCCTCGCGCTCTCCGATCACAACGTCCTCTCCGATCACGAGCGCTGGATTCCCATCGCGAAGAACCAGGGCGGCGAACAGGCGTTCGAGAAATATCTCGCGCGCTTCGGAGAAAAGTGGGTCGAGCGACGCGAGAACGCCGGCGTGCCCGAGGTGCGCCTGAAGATGCTCGGCGAGTTTCGCCCGAAGTTCGACGAACCGGGCCGCTTCCTCATGATCCAGAGCGAGGAGATCACCAACCGCAACGTCCACATCAACGCGACCAACATCCAGGAAGTCATCCTGCCCTACACCGCCGCGCCGCAAGTCACGAGCGCGGACATCACGGCCGCGATGCAGCGCGGGATCGACGCGGTGATGGCACAGCGCAAACGCACCGGCGTGCCGATGTTCCCGCACATCAACCACCCCAATTTCAAATGGGCCATCACCGCCGAGGAGATGATGAACTTGGAAAACGAGCGCTTCTTCGAGGTTTACAACGGCCACCCGATGGTCGGCAACGAAGGCGATGAAACGCACGCCAGCACCGAGCGCGTGTGGGATGTCCTGCTTACCCAGCGCCTCGCCATCCTCGGCAAGGAGCCGTTCTTCGGACTCGCGACGGACGACTCGCACAACTACCACGACGACCCGAAGAAGACGAGCCGCGCCGGGCGTGGCTGGGTCATGGTCCGAGCGCCCAAACTGACCGTCGAAATCCTCATCGCCGCGATGGAAGCCGGCGACTTCTACTCGTCCTCCGGCGTCACTTTGAAAGACGTGCGCCGCGAAAAGAACCAACTGGCCGTGGAGATCGAGGCTGAACCGGGCGTGACTTACACCACCGAGTTCATCGGCACGCGGAAAGGCTTCGAGCAAAAAAGCGAACCCGTGACCGACGCCGCGAACGTCGTGCAGCGCGTCACGCGTCGCTACAGCAAGGACGTCGGTGCCGTGCTCACCACCGTCACCGGGCCGAGCGCCAGCTACACTTTAAAAGGCGACGAAATCTACGTCCGAGCCCGAGTGGTCTCCTCCAAGCTCAAACCGAATCCTTATCGCGAGGGAGAATTCGAGCAGGCGTGGACACAGCCGCTCATCACAGGGGTAAAATAGGAGTTCCCGAGTTGCCAAAGCGCCTGATGGAATTCATACGGAACGCGTCATTGAACCGATGAACAGCAATGAACACAGTCGGAAATCGCTCCCTGATCCCGAGTTTCCCCGTCCGTAAGTTCTCCGATATTGTGTTGGACAAATTCCCGCGATTTCGGTTCCGTTCCGAACGTCATCAAAAGCACGACCCAATGCCCGCCAACTTCCATGAACTGACCGCCAACCACATCGGCGGTGCTTGCCGCGATACCGCGGGAGGAGGAGAAGCATGGAAGTCTCATAGCGACGGGTTTGTATCGGACGGCAATATCCAGCCCAACTTTTGCAATGAGCAGGTTGGGTTTGCAAACGGGGCCTGCGGGCGGTGGGACGGCAGCGAACTTTCCTGCAACGCAGCCATCCGTTTTCGAACCCGGTGCGCACAAAGTGGCAACGCGTTTGCGCCTCTCGACAATGAGATTATCGGCTCCGTGCACGGGGTTGAAGGCTTTGGCAATCGAGTCATCTCCGTCGTCAACGGGGGTGGACTGGCTGGAAATGACCAGAGCGCCGCTGTCAATGAACGTGCGCTGGCTGTCTATGACCACGCGCGGGTTGTCAGCAGGGTTGAGGCGGCTGGCAATCGGCAAATCGCGCTTGTCAATGACAGTGCAGGGCGTGGCAATGAGAGTCTGCGCCTTGTCAATACGCAGATCGGCGTTGTCAGACGACCCATCGGAGTTGTCAATGGACTCGCCTCCGTTGTCAATTGCGACGTTTTCAACGACTTACGTGAATTTTGCAGTCCGTATCCCGTATCCCGTATCCCGTATCCTGAATCCTGAATCCTGAATCTCAACTAACAAATGAACGACAACACATCCAACAAACTAGACATGGCGAAAGCCTGTATCACGCTGGTTGAAAAACCAGAAAGCATCATCATCTGGCAAGGGCAGCCGCCTTTGGACTTTGCCGCCGATTTTGCCCGCATGAAGCAATCCTATATCGGCCTGCGCGACCTCGCCATCGCTGCGGATACCGATAATTCCGGAGAGGCCGACGCAAAAGCCGACGCCGAGGACGCCTTGGAGAAACTCACCCTCCAACTCGCCGCCGCCCTGCGCAACCACTTCAAAAAAACCGGCAACACCAGCGACCGCGCAAAA
>JAYUSJ010000199.1:0-5139 GCA_043755735.1 Verrucomicrobiaceae bacterium
GTTTTTCGACCAAGCGTGCTTTCACTGTCAGCAGAGTGCGGAGAAGTATCTGAAGGCCCGACTGGAGGAGGCGAACATCATGTCCCCAAAGACGCATGACCGAGACTGCATCACCGTCGTGCGGAGTTGCACGATGAGAGCGCAGACAAGCGCCACGAGCGTCGTCTCAAAAGCCGTCGCAAGGCCGCCTGTGACGGCTTGTAGCGAGTTTTTGAGCAGAGAGGAATTTCACCGTTGGCCAAGCATTGAGGGCCATCGTCGTCGTGCCGTCGGAGAGCAGGCCCGTCACGGGCGAATCCGGCGTCGCCGTATCCAGCGCGAGCAGCACGTCCAAAGTAGGGTTGGCATTCATTTCGAGTAAATCAAATGGCGTCACTGTGCCAACTGCTGAATCTCAGAGATGGAAAGCGCACGATCATAAAGACGAACCTCGTCTGCGGTTCCGTTTAGAAACCCATTGTTATCGCGAAAGGTTCCAAGGCGCAGGTCCGTGTTTCCTTGTGTCGGAACAGCGTAAGCGGCACCCGTCACCGTGCCGGTCGCTTCAAGCTGGCCATTCACGTAGAGCTTCAAAACCTGACCATCAAACGTCATTGCCGCATGGTAAAAAGTCCCGACTATCGGCTGAGTTGTGGATGAGATGTGTATCTCGGGGAAGACGCTCGTCGCAGTGTCCCGTTTGTGAAATCCCGCCTTAAACGTCGTTACACCTCCAACATTTTGCACATACAGGAGGTAGTTCTCTGAATCCTTAAAGGCGTCCACGATAGACATCAGTGTTCCATTGCTGGGGAGCGCGTCCATCCGAACAAAACAAGACGCCGTAACTGTCGGCAAAAATGTATTCGGCAGCATGTCCACAAATCCCCCGTCCGCACTGAATTTCAGCCCGATGCCGTGCCTTCCAGCCACGTATTGCACATTCCCGCTGGCAGTCCCGTGGTTTCCGTTCCCGCTTTGGTCGCTCACGCTACTCGCGTCAAAGCTCATGTAAGTCAGCAACCCGGCTGTCGGGACCGTTGTCTGGGTAAAATTGGCTACCAAACTTCGATTTCCTGTCACCGAGAAGCTGTAACTCGAGGAAGTGCTCACGGGCGTGCCGTCCTCCGTCCAATTCACAAAGGAATAGCCTTGCGCTGGATTCGCAGTGAGAACCGCTGCGCTGCCATCGTCGAATGCTCCTGTGCCGGATACGGTTCCGGCTGCAACAGGCGAGACTGTCGCACTCACAGCGTAAGCCCCTGCGGGTGCAGGCGTGAAAACAGCAGTGATCAACTGGTGCGCCGTCATAGTCACGCTGAGCGGGTTCTGAGTTCCACTCGCGCCTCCGCTCCAGTGGTCAAAAACGTAGCCTTCAGTTGGAACAGCCGTCAGTTGCACGACACTACCAGAATCATACTTCGCTTGGGCCGGACTCCTTTCGACGGTTCCGTTGGTCGCAGATACGGCCAAAACGTAACTGGCAGCAACCGTCCGCTTCAATTCA
The DNA here is from genome assembly GCA_043755735.1 of Verrucomicrobiaceae bacterium. Lineage (GTDB taxonomy): Bacteria > Verrucomicrobiota > Verrucomicrobiia > Chthoniobacterales > Chthoniobacteraceae > SXWH01. The sequence goes on from JAYUSJ010000199.1 coordinate 1,487, forward strand.
AGCCGATGTTTCACCCCGCCCTTGTCTATGTAGCCCGCGCCTATCGAATGATTTCGCAGCATCACACCGCTGCCACGGCAAACACTTCCAGTGTCCGCGAATTTGCTGGAGATGGAGAAAAGCCCGGTTTTCGCGTTCAACGAAATTTGTGTCGTAATATCTGCGGTGCTGAAGTCCGTGCATTTCCCGAACGAATCCATGCTCAACAATTCCTGAACACTCAAAGTGGATGCTCGCTCTCCGGTGTGAACTGCGATGTTGCCAGCGACTTCTTCCAAGTCGTGGAATAGCGGAGAGTCAGCAGTCGGCGGAGTGAACACGGACCCGAGCGCATTGCATCGCACCACAAAAGCCACGGAATCAGGTGCCCGACGTTCCCACCGCACGCTGCCGAACACATTCGACTCACCGTTTCCGCGAGTCAGTCCGAGGCGACCAGTGATTGTTCCATTGCCCCGATATAGTTTCTGCATGAACGAAAATGAGCCGCCTTCGAGAACCTCGGTTCCTATTGCAACCGGACTCCCGTCGCCAAGTTTGCCAACGAGCTTTACCGCGCCCGATGAGCTTACCTTGATCGTTGCGTGGCTGATTCCAGCCGGTGTCCCGTCGCTTTCCGGCAGAAAAGCCACGGTATAGCTCCCTGCTAAATCCGATGGATTGGTTTTCGTAGTTCTCTCTTCACGAGCACCGTTAATCGCGAAGTCACCTCCGCTGCCCGAAACCGTGCCGTCTAAGGTGCCTGTGACCACATCGAGATTTAGTTGAACATTCAAATCTGGCTGACCTTTCCTTTTCAAAACGGTCTCAAAAGTGCCATCAAGACCGAAAACTCCTGAGAACTTGTAGGCGATGCCTGCTTGAATGAGCGAGGCGCTAAATGCCCCATTTTTGGAGAGGCGAATACTGAGCGCCCCGTTTTCTTCTCCGTCCTGTGCAAAGACGAGTGCTTCGATTCGGCCATTCGACTGGAGAAATGGGTTGGCCTTAAACCGCGCAACCAACTTTACGGTTCGATTTGCTCCAGAAACGGGAGATGCGGCAGCAGTCCGAAGAATGCCGGGAGATGCCCGAAGCAAATTTTGAGAATCAAGAGCTATTGTTACCCTGCTGGATGTCGTTTCGACATCCCCAAACCATCCCATAAAAACCGAACCAGCATCAGGCTTGGCGTCCAGTAATGCGACAGCGTCACCGTTTCGCCTCAAGACACGAGCGCTCTTGGAAATGGACCCGCTCCCCTGAACTGAGGTAATAATACTCACTGTATCTGATGTGCCGGTGGCGGCCTGCTCTGTAAGCGCCCAAAGGTTTTCGTTCTTTTCAATCTCAGGGTAGAAATCAAGATACGGGTCTCTTTTTCCTTCTAGTTTTGGTTCCCATCCGTACGGGTCGATTGCGATTTCTTGTCTGCTTGGGGTGCCTTCACCGACCACTTTTTTAACCTCAAAGTGAAGGTGGACAGGATGACCTCCTGTGCCGCCGACGTATCCAATTACTTGCCCCCGCTTGACCGTTTGCCGCCCACCCGAACGCGGAATCGTGGAATTTGTTTTATCTAGGTCTGAACTCCAATCGTTCAAATGCAGGTATTGCGTTTGGTATTTTACACCACCAAATGTGTGCTCTAAGCGAACATACTTCCCGGCACTATACTTATTGCTGAAACTATCGTCATCTGGATGATTAGCGTAAGATATGTCTTCGCCGTTCGCGTTTACATTCCAACCAACATGAACAACTGTCCCATCTGCCGCAGCTAAGACTGGTGTATTTAATATGAAACGATAGTCATACCCGCGATGGTCGTTGTATTCGAGGATGTTCGGACCACCTGATCTAATTCCAACATAACTCCCATTGATGACGAAATTCTTACTACTGTCTTGTCCGTAGTACCCAGTATCGCGAGCCGAGCTAACCGGATTCACTCCTTTCTCGTCCGTGTAGGCAACAATGCCTAATCCTTTCAAATGATCAAATATCGCCGAAATTGGCGCATTGTACGGGGTCATTTTCACTGGAAATTTTTCGCCATCCAAAATGTATTCTCCAACGGGAAAAGCTAAAAACTTCAGCCCGGTCTCGCCAATAATCGTGATTTTCACCGCTCCCTCCCGAATATTGTTCGCGGAACCAAAAGATTCAAACGCAACCGGCGTCACCTTCAGGAAAAGCGAATAGCTACCTTCGTGCATGTCCTTCCGAATGTTGACGGCAACTGTGCTGATATAACTTTGACCGATACCCAACGCGGGAACATCAAAGGTTTCAAGCTTGGTGGACGAGTCGAGTTTGCCGGTTTTGGTCAGGTGAATCTCGCCTTTGGTCGCAGGTGTGGCAGTCGTTCCACGGTTCGCGATTTGGTAGCCAATTTCGAGATTGTCTTGGGGGTTCAAAGTCGTATCGCTCAGCATGATAGACTCAACCGCGAGGTCAGTCCCCGAGTTAATCAAAAAGTCGCGCTCTTTGTCTTTTGGCAATCGGTCGTTTCCACGATTTACCGTGTCTTGTCCCGAGGCATTGTTTGAATCAATCCGAACCGTTACTTTATACGGGCCAGCGGCCAATTCGTTGGGAATGCTGAAATTGGATGTTGGTGCATGGACACTCTTTCCCGAGACTGCGGGAAGTGAAATGGTTTTGACCACTGTTTCTGTAGCTGTGCCCGACATAGAAATTGGGCGGAGAATGATTTGAGCCTCGCACGCTTGGGAAGCGACATCTGAGGTGTTTCGGGCGGTGAACGTCAATTGAACACTGGCACCGTGAACGCCGCTCGCTGGGCTCAAAGTTAAACTTTCCGGCACGAGGTCAGGCGTTCCCGCCGAGGTCTGAAAGTAGAGATGCGAACTGAACACTCCAAATCCAAGGCTGTTTTTCGCTCGCATATTCCACCGATATTGTCTTCCCGGCTGGAGCTTACCTGCCGGGATCGTGAGCGATGTCAAATTCCCCGGCACGGCGTCATCGTCGTAATGCAAATTCCCGGTAGCAATATCCTTGATGTATAGCCCATAGCCTTGCGCTCCTTGGACTGCTTCCCAATTCATCGTGGGCGTAAGCCCTTGGATGCCCCCCGGACTTTCCTCGTCGCCGGGAGTTTTCAACACCGGAGGAACGGGCTTCGTGGCAACCGAAGCCGCAGGAGTCTGGAAGTAGAGGGTTTTCGATACTGGACTCACACCTGCGGAATTTACCGTGAACATGTTCCATCGATACTGTCGGCCAGCGATGAGGCTCCCAGCAGGGATCAGAAAGCTCGTGGATAGTGGAAGCCGATATTCGGCCAAATCATTCGTCATCAAATCCCGAACATACAAAATGTAGCCTGTCGCGCCTGAAACCGCAGTCCACGACATCGTGGGTGCTAAACTTGAGGTTATGTCGCCCGGACTGGCCACGAGACCGGGAGCAATCAAGGCGGGAGCAACAGGCGATTCTGCCGTGCCCTGCACAGTGAATGAGACGCTCGGTGTGAAATCGTTGTTTTTGTTCGATTGGTTCAGCACACTCTGGTTGTCGAGGATCACGATGGCCGTATAGGTGCCCGATGGTGTCCCCGCAGGGATCGTCACGCTGCCGGACTGGCCGCTTGTTGAACCGGAGGTAATGGCAGGATCGGAAAAGGTCGGCGCGGTGATCAATGTCCC
>JAYUSJ010000200.1:0-5138 GCA_043755735.1 Verrucomicrobiaceae bacterium
CGCGATGGTGCCGGGCTTTCAGCCCTTCATTTCGTTCCCGGGCGATTACCTCGGGCGATGCCCGAGGCTGGGATGGGTTCGGGCCTTTGGCCCTCAAACCCGGAGGTCGGGTTTATGCAAATCCGACTGGAGTCGTGCACGCATTTGCGCCAACACCGTCCCATGCCGCAATCATTGAGCCTCGTCATTGTACACGTCATTTTCAGCACCAAGGAACGCCGCCCGTTTCTGAACGCGACAATTTGACGAACGCGACAATTTGACAGACTCAAAGTTGCTCCGCTGATTTTTAGAACGCTCCAGATTGACGCCCCGTTTCCGTTGCGCCATCCTCCGAGGATGCCGTCTGTCATCGAAATATTCGCGGAATCGCTGGCTCCTGTCGAAGGTTGCCTGAATCGGGAAAGCGCAATTGCCATCCTCAATTTGCCGCCGAATCCACGCGTGCAGTCGCGGGTGGATGAATTGGCGGAGAAATGCAATGAGGGAACGCTGACGCTGGAGGAGCGCGCGGAGTATGATGCGCTGATTTGGGCAGACCATTTTCTCGGCATTCTTCAGTCGAAGGCCGAGCACTATCTTCAAGTCCACGCTGCGGCCTGAATGGATGCCGCGACGCGCGAGTTTGTGCGCCAGCGGGCAGACAACTCCTGCGAGTACTGCGGGGTGAAGGAAGGGCGTCGCGCAAGACTGAGATTTCATGTTGAGCATATTATTGCGCGTCAACATGGCGGCGGGGATGATGTGGAGAATCTCGCGCTTGCGTGCCATCTCTGCAATGCACACAAGGGGCCGAACCTCACGGGCATCGATCCGAACAGCGGTGAGATTACTCCTCTTTTTCATCCGAGAAGAAACCGCTGGGAGGAACACTTTGCAAACGTCGCCGGAGAGATGATGGGCCTCACAGCAATCGGTCGGGTCACTGTGGTAGTGCTCGCAATGAATCTCCCGGCGCGTATTGATGCGCGTACGTAGGACGCGCGCGGCTCTCCTCCAAAGGCGGAGGTGGATGCGATTATCGCGGCGTATAACGCGCTACGACGCCAGCTATACGGTCGCTACGCCCAGAGTTTCCGGTCGAGCGTGCGATATTGGATCGCCTCGCTGACGTGCTCGCCGCCGATCGCATCGCTGCCCGCGAGGTCTGCGATGGTGCGTGCGACTTTCAGGATGCGGTCGTGCGCGCGGGCGCTGAAATTGAGCTGATCCATCGCCATCCGCAGCATCCCTTCGCCCTCGCTGTCGAGTGTGCAAAACTTGCGGAATTGCTGCGAGCTCATGCGAGCGTTTACTCGGACCTTGCCGGGGCCGAATCGCTTTTGCTGCACTTGTCTGCACGCAAAAACCCGCTCGCGAATCGCGGCGCTGGGCTCGCCTGTTTCATCGCTGCGAAGGTCGTCGAAAGAAACCGCCGGAGCCTCCACGTGGAGATCGATACGATCGAGTAAGGGGCCGGAAATCCGCTCGCGATAACGCTCCACCTGTTGCGGCGCGCAACGGCACTTGCGCTTCGGGTCCCCGAAGAACCCGCATGGGCACGGATTCATCGCCGCGACGAGCATGAACTCGGCGGGAAAAGTCAGTGTTCCCGCCGCGCGGCTGATGGTCACGCGACCGTCTTCGAGCGGCTGCCGGAGCACTTCCAGCGTGGTTCGCTTAAACTCGGGCAGCTCGTCCAGAAAGAGCACGCCGTGATGTGCGATGCTGATTTCGCCGGGCGATGGATTCACTCCGCCGCCGAGCAGTCCGACATCGCTCACCGTATGGTGCGGCGCGCGAAATGGCCGCGTCGCAACGAATGCTTTATCCAGCAACAGCCCGCAGATGCTGTGAATCTTCGTGGCCTCGATGGCCTCCTCCATCGTCATCGGTGGAAGGATGGTTGGCACGCGCTTGCTCAGCATGCTTTTGCCGCTCCCCGGCGGGCCGATGATGAGCATCCCGTGCCCGCCCGCCGCGGCGATTTCGATCGCGCGTTTTACGTGTCCCTGGCCGCGGACGTCGGAGAAATCCACGTCGTAGCTTTGGTGACGCTGGAAGAATTCCACGAGGTCTTCCTTCACGGGCTTCATCGAATGCTTCCCGGTGAGCAGTGTGTAAGCCTCCCGCAAGTTTTTCACGCCGTACACTTCGATTCCCTCGACCATCGCGGCCTCGCGGGCATTGGCTTCCGGAACGACGACTTTGAAGTGCCCGCGCTTCCGCGCCTCGATGGCCACAGGCAGCACGCCACGCACGGGCCGCACCGCACCATCCAGCGCGAGCTCGCCGACAAAGCAAAACTCGCTCGCATTCTCGACCACTTTTTCCTCCTGACAGAGGATCATTCCCAGCGCGATCGGCAGGTCGAAGCTCGGCCCTTCCTTCTTCACGTCCGCAGGCGCGAGATTGACGGTCGTGCGTCCGCTGGCCCAAAAGAAACCGCTGTTCGAGATGGACGTCGTCACGCGGTCTTTCGCCTCCTTTACCGCCGTATCGGGCAAGCCCACGACGACGATGACGGTGTCGATTCCGCCTCCGGAATTTACCTCGATTTCCACCTCGTAGGCGTCCACGCCAAAGACGGCGGCGGAGTAGATTTTTGCAAGCATGAGTGTGTAAAATGGCAGGCGCGCCGCCGCGTTAAAAGGGAGAAATCAAGCGCGCACGTTCCGCCAGAAGTTTGGGGTGCGGCAAATCCTCGAAGGCCCGAAGCCTATTTCGCGAGCAGGAATTTATGGAGACGACCAAACGCGCTCCACTCAGCGACGATGAGATTCCCGTCCTTGTCGATGGATGCACCGTGCGGCGAATTGGTGATTCCGTCCTGCCATTTGTCGGCGGGCAGACCGTAGTTTGCGCGTTGCTTGCCGTCTGGATTGTCTCCAACCTGAGCCGCGATTGCTCCGGTTTTATCGAGCACCGTCACGCGTCCTTGCAACTCCGGGATGACGGCGTTGTCGCCGCGAATGTGAACGGCGGCGGGCATGCGGAGATCCTTCTGGAGCACTTTCACGAAATTGCCGTCGAGGTCCCAATGCTCCACGCGATTGTTGTTGCGATTACAGACGAAAAGCAGCGGCTTCTCCCCGCGCGGATCGAGCGCGATGCCGTGGCAGGTCTTGAATTTCCCCTCCTCCTCACCGGGGGAGCCAAATGCCTTCACGAACTTCCGGTCCTTGTCGAATTTGAAGATGCGGTTCGAGCCGTAGCCGTCCGCGACGAAGATTTCCCCGGCCGGACCAACGGTCACGGCGCATGGGTTGAAGCCGTTCGCATCTTTGCAAACGCCGGATTCCTCGGGGTATTTGAGCGACCATTCCTGTGTGCCGTCGAGCTTCAGCTTGATGACCTCATGCGCCGAGGGCCGCGCGCCGTAGATGACCTCCACGCCGCCTTCCTCGCGAATCTCCAGTCCATGGATTTTCGAAGGTCCGAACGCCCGTTGGAATTTCCCTTCCGACGAAAAAACGAGGATGCCGCGCGGAGTGTCCGTGGTGACGTAAATATTCCCCGCCTTGTCGATGACCGTGCCGCCGTGGCAGGCCCCGAGGGGCTGCTCGCCGGGAACCTTGTCGAAGAAATTCGGGACGTTGGAATACTTCAGCTCTGCTGCAAAAGCGGCGCTGGAGGCCAGTGTGATGAGGGCGAGAAGAGACGTGGTGATGCGTTTCATGTGCTCGCTTTTGATACGAGTGAGGCGGCGCTGGCAATGACGAATCTCGTGCGTGCGAATGCGGAAGTTGCACACCGCGCCAAAGGTCGCTACTTTCCGCGTATGACTTCGCTTCCAGTGCAACCCGTTTTAATGAGCGTGGAGGAATTTCTCGAAGCCGAGCCGGGCTACGATGTGAAACACGAGTTTCTCGGCGGGGTGGTGTATGCGATGGCCGGCGCGAGCACGCTCCACAATGAGATCGCGACAAATCTTATCGTTGCTTTGGGAACGCGCCTGCGCGGAAAGCCGTGCAAGCCGTTTGGCTCCGACATGAAGGTGAAAATCAACATCTCCGACAGCACGTATTTCTACTACCCGGATGCCATGATCGTATGCAACCGCGCAGGCATGGGGGCCTCGTGGAGTGAAAAACCCGCGGTCATTTTCGAAATCCTCTCCGACAGCACTCGCAGGATCGACGAGCGGGAAAAGTGGCTGGCGTATCTCTTCATCCCGGGACTCGCGGCGTATGTCCTCATCGAGCAAAATTCGCAGCGGGTTCTCATCGAGCATCGCGTGGAAGCCGGATGGAACCGCGAAGTCATCGCCGGCCCGGATGCCATCGTGAAACTTCCATCTGTCGATGTGGAATTCCTCATCGCCGAACTCTACGCCCGCGTCGGCGAATAACGTTTCGCAATTCGCAAATTTAGGATTTCGTGTAACCTCCCGCCCCGCGTCCGTCAGGAACCTGTGTGAATACGAAACTCTGTCCTACTTGCAAAACTCCCATCCCGGCCCATGCGCCGGGCGGGTTCTGTCCGGCGTGCATTCTCCGCGATGCGGATGAACTCCCGCCGCTCGGTCGCACCGCGCCGTCGCTCGACGATGTGCGCGCGGCTTTTCCGCAGCTCGAAGTGCTCTCGCTCATCGGCCAGGGCGGGATGGGCTTTGTGTATAAAGCGCGGCAGCCTTCGCTCGACCGCACCGTCGCGCTGAAAATCCTCTCGCCCGAACTGGGACGCGACCCGGCGTTTGCGGAGCGCTTTGCCCGCGAGGCGCGGGTGCTGGGAAAGCTGAACCATCCAAACATAGTCACCGTGTTCGAGAGCGGCGTCTCTCAACCCTCAACTCTCAACTCTCAACCATTCTTCTACCTCATCATGGAGTTCGTCGATGGAGTGAATCTCCGGCAGGCGATGCGCGCCGGGCGGTTCACGCCGCAGCAGGCGCTGGCTGTGGTGCCGGGAATTTGCGATGCGCTGCAAGCGGCACATGCGCAGGGCGTGTGGCATCGCGACATCAAGCCCGAGAACATCCTCCTCGATGCGCAGGGCGGCGTGAAAATCGTGGACTTTGGAATCGCCCGACTTGTCGGCGATCCGCAGCGCGACTTCACACTCACCGTCACCGGAGCCGCGCTCGGCAGCGCCGCCTACATGGCCCCCGAGCAGCACGAAAAGCCGCACGACGTGGACCACCGCGCCGACATCTACAG
>JAYUSJ010000201.1:0-16850 GCA_043755735.1 Verrucomicrobiaceae bacterium
CAGCGGCACGACGGATAATAATTCGCTGCTTCTCAATGCCCAGGCGGGCACCGTGGTGCTCGACAAGACGGTGACCGGCACCTCGCGGTCCGTCGCCGGCATCACAGACATCGCCACCGGGGCAACCGTCCGCATTTCAACAGCAGCGCACGGCGACCAGATTTTCGGCGGATCGATATCGGGCGCGAACTCGCTCGTGAACATGAGCGGTGGAACGCTCGACTTGAACGGCAAGTCTGAGAGCTTCTCGCGGCTCTCGGGCACAGGCACTGTCACCAGTGGCGTCGCCGGAGCCGTGACCCTCACGCTCGGCGAGGCGAACGGAACCGGTGCCGTGTTTGCGGGCCTGATTTTGAACGGCAGCGGAACGATGTCGCTCACGAAGATCGGCACGGGAACGCAGACAATCAGCGGAACGGGAAGCAGCACGAACACCGCGAGCGGACTGCTCTTGGTGTCCGGCGGCACGCTCATCGTGGGCGCAGGATTCGCCGGCGATGGCGCATGGCAGGGCGACGTGACGATTAACAACACGGCGACGCTGCAACTCGCGCAGGGCGACATTTTCAACAACGGCGGCGATTGGACGATCAACACCGGCGGCACGTTCAACGTCAACAGCCTGACCGATTCGATCGGCAACATTGCTGGTGGTGGCGCGATTACCAATAATAGCGGCTCTGGTTTGATCCTTGATGACATCAGCGGCACAAAGACCTTCACCGGGACAATCAACGGCTCAAGCTCGCTGACACTCCGCGGAAATATCGCGGCGACGGGAACGCAGGAGCTCAAGCCTTTGACGGCCACAACCTCCACGCTCTCGAACCTCGTGGTGCAGCGCGGCACGCTCTTGCTGGGCGGCGCAGGAACGATCACAGCATCCGGAAACCTCAGCGTTGGCCAGGTCGGCGCGACGGGTGGAAATCTCACGATTCAAGATACGGTGACGGTTGGTGTTGGTGCCGAGTTCTTGATTGGCGACGCGAACACCATTCCGGGCTTCGTCACGCAGACGGGCGGAACGGTGAACGTCGCCAACCGTGCCCGCATTGGCCACTGGCCGAGTCCGACGACGAGCACCTACACGATGTCGGGTGGTTCGCTCAATGTGACGAACGCGCTGAATGTCGGATGGGACGCCACGGCGACCTTCACGCAGACGGGCGGAACGGTGTCGGCGACGACGGTGACGATTGATGCAAGCGGCGCGACCGCAGGCGTGGACACCTACACGCTTCAGGGTGGAACACTCAACGTCGGCACGGGCGGAATCACCTCGGTCGCTGGCGTGGGCAGCTACGCGCTGAATCTCGGCGGCGGCACGGCGGCGGTATTGCGTGCGACGGGCAACTTTACCTCGGCTCTGAATGCGGTGTTGAGCGGCACGGGAGCGAACGCCGTGACGATCGATACGAACGGTTTCACCATTGGACTGAGCGGCGTAGTGAGCGGCTCGGGTGACCTGATCAAGGCCGGTGCAAATGTGCTGACGCTCAGCGGAGCGAACACCTATAGCGGCGCGACGGCGATCAACGTCGGAACACTCACCGCTGGAAACGGCGCAGCACTTGGCACGGCAGCGGGAACGACCACGGTCGCCAGCGGTGCGACGTTGAACATCAACGGACAGAACCTCGGCGCGGAAATCGTCAACATCGCCGGCACGGGTGTCGGCGGCCTCGGTGCGCTGGTGAACAATGGCGCGGACCAGACGCAAGCACTGCGGTTTATCAACCTCACGGCGGACGCGACTGTCGGCGGAACGAACCGTTTCGACATCCGAGCAAACGGCGGTGGCGAACAGCTCGACCTCGCGGGCTTCACGCTCACAAAGGTCGGAGCGGCTCAATTCAGCATCGTCGGAACAACGGTGACGAACGGAAACCTCACGGCGAACGCCGGAACGCTCGCTATCGAGACATCCTCGACTGTCGGCGGAACGGGCACGATTACCGTCAACTCGGCAACGCTCGGTCTGTATGCCAACACCGGCACATTCACGCGACCAATCGTGCTGAACAGCGGAGCAACAATCAATGAGCCCGGCAGCCTTGCGACGGCGACCGTTTCCAGCCCGATCACGCTGAACGCAAACGTCGCGATCAACAGCGCTGCAAATACGACGATCGTGCTCAACGGTGTGATCACCGACGGCGCGGGCACGTTTGGCTACACCAAAGGCGGCGCGGGAACACTCGCGCTCGCTGGTGCAAACACTTACGACGGCACGACGACCGTCAGCGCGGGCACGTTGCAAATCGGCAATGGTGGAACTTCCGGTTCCGCGGGAACAGGCGGGGTGGTCAATAATTCGAACCTGCACTTTAAGCGGACTGATGCGACTTCGTTCGGTAATACCGTGACGGGAACGGGAACAACTCGCCAGCTAGACGGCTCGGGCCAGGTGACCATCACCGGCAGCGTCACGCAGGCGAACGTCTATGCCGGCAGCGGTTCATCCGCAGCGATTGCGACGGCAAATCCGCTCGTGCTTTCGGGCACTTCGGTGCTCAACGTCAGCGGCATTTTGGGCGGCACAACGAACGAGGCCGGAATGGGCACGTTCGGCAAGTTCGTCATTCAAAGCGGCGCGTCGGTGACTACGGCGAATCTGTGGCTCGGCGAGCAAGTGGGTCGCACCGGTGAAGTCCAGCAGGACGGTGGAACGGTGACTGTGAGCCAGCAAATGCGCGTGGCTCACTGGGGATCGAACACCTCGACCTACACAATCAACGGCGGCACACTGTCGCTGACTGGCACACCAGCCGGCGGCACCGAGCAAAACGGCATCCTTTATCTCGGTATCGATGGAACGGGCGTCTTCAACCAGACCGGCGGCACCGTGACTGCACCGGGCATGGTGCTCGACAACCGCGGCGATACAGCGGGCACCGATACTTATACGATGACCGGCGGAACGCTCGTGCTCGGATCGTTCGGAATCAGCGGCAACGCCTCCACGCAGGTCAACTTGCAAGGCGGCACCGTGCGTGCCAGCGCTTCGTTCACCGCATCGCTGCCTGTCACATTCACAGGCGGTTCGACCACGGTGGATACGAACGGCTTCGACATCAACCTGAGCAACACACTCAGCGGTTCCGGCAACTTCAACAAGATCAACGGCGGCACGCTGAACATCAGCGGAACCAGCGCGGCTTACGCAGGCACAGGCTCGATGGCTGCGGGCACGACACACGTCACAGGCACACTCGGAAGCTCGTCCATTTTCGCAGTGAACGGCGGCACTCTCACCGGCACCGGCACGCTGGCCGGAACGGTAAACGTGAATACCGGCGGCACCGTGAATCCCGGCACGGTGGCAACGGTGGGCACGCTCACAGTCGGCACGCTCAACTTCAATGGCGGCACCTACGCAGCCAATTTGATCGGCACTGCGGCGGATAAGATCGCGGTCACCGGCACGGCGAACATGAACGCTGGAACGGCGGGAATCTTCGCGCTGAACAACGCGGCTTTTGGCGTCGCGGCGAGCACGGTGTTCAGCTTCATCGAGCTCCCCGGAGTCACGGCAATCACCGGTCAGCCACTCACGAATGCGGTCCAAGGCGGAACGACAACCGTGGCCGGACAGAACGCAACTTACAGCTACCTCGGCGGTGCGGGCGGGAACGACTTCACGCTCACCGTGGACGGTCCGCTCGTCATCACCGGAACTGCTGCGGACGACACGTTTGAAGTTCGCCGCGTGATTCTTGGACCGGACGATGTCGTGCAGACGTTGCTCGGCGGAATCATCATCGATTCCCGTCCAGCGGGAACAGTCGGAACGGTCACCGTGAACGGTACGGATGGCAACGACACGATGTTCATCAACTATGGCGCAACCGGCGGAGTGCATAACTTCAACACCGTGTTCAACGGCGGGAACCAGACGATTGGTGATTCGCTGAGCATCGGCGGAGCAAGCGTCACGACCGTCACGCACAACTTCGTGAACAACAACGACGGCACCATCACCGTCGTGAACGGTGCTGGAACGCGCACGGTGACCTACACCGGACTCGAGCCAATCACCGATAATCTCGACGCCGTGAACCGCGTGTTCACATTCAGCGGCGCGACGGAGACCATCTCGCTCACCTCGTTTCTGCCGGGTATTTCGAACATTGACTCCACTGTCGGCGAGACAGTCTTCTTCCTCAATCCGACTGCGACGCTCACGATTAACGGCGGGGCAGGGGATGACACGATCAATATCACGAGCACGACCTTCGCGGGTGCAATCACCGTCAACGACGACGCGGATGCCGACGTGATTAATATCTCGTCCGGACTGCCGACCTTCACGTCCGCGGCATTCACTGCGGAGACGATCAACGCCGCCACCCTCACGACGAGCGGCAATCAGACTTACACCGGCGCAGTGCTGCTCACCGGAGCGACGACGCTGACTTCCAATACGGGCAGCATCACAATCACGGGCACGGCCAACGGAGCGCAGGTCCTTTCGCTCAGCGCAGTGGCTGGAAATATCAACGTCACGAGCGCAATTGGCGGGGTCACCCCGCTCACGAGCCTAACGACTTCGAGCGCGACGATCTCTGCGTTGCCGGCCATCACGGCGGGCGCATTGACCATCACCGCGACTGCGGGCGGTGTCTCGGGTGCAAACAACATCATCATTTCCGGTGCAACATCGGTCACCGCAGCGGGCGCAATCACGCTGAACGGCGCGGGCAACGACTTCCAGGGCAGCGTCACGCTCAGCGCGACAGCGGCGGGCGCAATCACCGTCACGGATAGCACGGGCGGATTGAGTGTTGCTTCGGCGACGACGACGGACGGCGCGATTTCTCTCACCGCAACGAGCGGCAATCTTACGGCGACTTCGGTCACCGCGGGCGGCGCCGGGCGGAATGTCACCCTGACCACGGTGACGAGCGGTAATGTGCTCGTCGATAATGTCACGGCGGCAGGCGACACGATTACGATTAACTCGGCGGGCTCAATTGATGAATCCGGCGGAGACGCAGTCGCGGACCTCACGGCGAGCACGCTGTCTTTGGCTGCGGCTTCGGGAATCGGTGCGGCAGGCGTCATTGAGACGGCGGCCAATACGATCAACGGAACCACGGCGACTGGCGGCATCGCACTTGCGAACACGGGTGCGCTGAACGTCACCGGATTGACGGCGACGACGAGCGGCGACATCTCGCTGACGAACACCGGAGGCCTGACGACTTCGGGTGCTGTGAGCGCGGCGGGCGGCACGGTCACTCTCAGCGACTCGAACTTTGTCACACTGGGCGCAAATGTGTCCGGCACGGGCGACGTTCTCATCACCGCTGATGAAATCAGCGACAGCCCGACATTCGTAAATGATGTGACGCTCAACGCGACGTTCTCGGTGACCTCGACAGCAGGCAGCGTCACGCTCCGCGCGGGTGATGACATCGTCACGAACGCCGGAACATTGATCAGCGCCGCGACGACCGCGACGCTCACGGCGGCATTCGGTGATTTGGATTCGTCCGGTGCGATTCAGCACGGCGGCGCAATCACGGCGGTCGGAAATGTCACCGGCACAGCGCGCACGAATATCGCGCTCGGCGGCAACATCACCTCCACGACGGGCGACGTCTCGCTGACCTCGACGAACGGCAACATCACCCGCAGCGCGGGAACGGTCGCCGGTGGAACGGTCACGCTCTCTGCAACGACCGGCACCATCGGTGCATCCGGCGCGGCAGTGAATACGAACGCCACCTCGCTCATCATCGCGAGCAGCGGCAGTCAGTTCGTCACGGAAGCCAACGGAGCCAACGTGACGAGTGTCGCGACGGCAGGAAATATCACTCTCATTTCAACGACAGGCGACTGGACGATCGACTCGACCGGCGTGGACGCATCCGGAACCGTAAGCATCACGGCATCCGCAGGTGATATCCTGCGCAGCGGAGTCGCGGCGGACATCACCGGCACAACGCTCACGCTCACAGCGGGTGGCTTGGATGGCGACCTGGGAGCATCCGGGAACGAATTGCTCACCACTGCGACGCAGATCACCTTCTTCGGAACCGGCACCGGCGACGTGTTTGTCACCGAGTCCAACGGAGCGAGCGTGACTGGTTCGACCGGCAGCGGCGCGATTACACTCGTCAGCACGCTGGGCGACTGGAACGTGAACACCACTGGATTGCAGACGACCGGCAATGTGTCGGTGACCGCTCTGGATGGGGATATTCAGCGGACGGGAGCGTTCGCGATTATCACCGGCAACACGTTGACGCTCACAGCGGGCGGCGCGGATGGCGATATCGGCATCGGCGGAACCACGCCGTTGATTGTGACCGGAACATCGATCGTGTTCGCAGGTTCGGGCACTGGCGATGTAGCAATTACGGAAACGAACGGCGCAACCGTTACCGGTTCGACCGGCAGCGGCAACATCACGCTCGTGACAAACACGGGCAATTGGACGGTGGTCGCGCCGGGCGTTTCCACGACTGGAAATGTTACGATGATTGCGACCGCAGGCGATCTGCTGCGCACCGCATTTGCTTCGACTGCCATAGTCGCGGGTAATCTCGTCACGCTTACGGCAGGCGGCGCGAACGGCGATATCGGAGCGAACGCGCTACCTCAGAATCGCTTCCTTACGAATGCGACGAGCCTTGTCCTCACGGGCACGGGCACGGGCAGCGTGTCAGTTATCGAAAGTAACGGAGCCACGGTGACCGGCTCGACTGGCTCAGGCACGATCAGCCTTACAACATCCACCGGAGATTGGACCGTGGTCGGACCCGGTCTGACGACGACGGGAAATGCGAGTTTGTTCGCATTCGCAGGGGACATCTTGCGCAGCGGCGCGGGTGCTGTGATTTCGAGCGCTGCACTGACGCTGTTTACCAGCGGTGCAGACGGAGACATCGGAAGCAGTGTGGACCCTTTGCTGACAACAGTCGCAAGCATCAGCTTCACGGGCGCTGGAACAGGCGAAGTGTTCATCACCGAGACCAATGGAGCAACGGTGAGCGGCACGACCGGCAGCGGCGACATCAACCTCGTGAGCACGGCGGGCGATTGGACGATTGCCGGCGATGTGACGACGACGGGTAACGTCACCATCACTGCGGGCGACGACATTCTTACCACGGCGGGAACGGTGAGCGGCAACGTGCTGACATTCACCGCGAGCGGCATCGATGGGGTGAACCCGGTGGACGGCGATATCGGAGAAGCGGCGACGCCAATCCTGACAAGCGGCAGCACGATTGTGTTCGGAGGCGCAGGCCTTGGCGAAGTCGCGATCACGGAAGCCGACGGCGCAACCGTGAGCGGCACGACCGGCAGCGGTGTGGTCAATCTCTTGAGCACCACCGGCGACTGGACGATCGATGGCAATATCACGACGACCGGAAACGTGAACATCACGGCAAGCGCGGGCAGCATCCTGCGCACGGCTGGAACGGTGAGCGGCAACCTGCTCACACTCACGGCGGGCGGAGCGAACGGAACCGTGGGAAGCCTCGCGGCACCAATCTTCACGAACGCCAGCACGATTTCGTTCACAGGCAATGGAACCGGCGAGGCAGCCATCACGGAAAGCAACGGAGCATCCGTGAGCGGAACGACGGGCAGCGGAAACATCAACCTCTTGAGCACCGCAGGCACCTGGACGCTGATTGGCAACGTCGCGACAACGGGCGACGTGACCATCGCAGCCGGCGACGATATCCTCCGCACGGCTGGAACGGTGAGCGGAAATGTGCTGACATTTACAGCGGGCGGAGTGGACGGCGACATCGGCGCGACCGGCGCGGCCATCCAAACGGTCGGCACGGCAATCGTGTTCGCAGGAGCAGGAACAGGCGATGTGTTGATCTCGGAATCCAACGGGGCGACGGTGACGGGTTCAACCGGAACCGGCAACGTGACGCTCACGACGACCACGGGCGATTGGACGGTCGTCAATACCGGCGTCGGCACCGCGGGGAATGTCTTGATGACGGCTCTCGATGGCGACTTAGTGCGTATCGGCCTCGGCGCAGTCGTCGCGGGTAATGTGCTCACGCTCACAGCAGGCGGAGCGGATGGAGGCATCGGCTCGCCGTTGACCGACTTCCTCACCTCCGGTGCCACGATCAACTTCACGGCAACCGGAACCGGCAATGTGGACATTTCCGAGCAGAACGACGCAATCGTCGGCGGTGTGACGGGCGCAGGCAACACGCAGGTGAACCTCAGTGCTTCGGGCAACTGGGACGTGAATGTCCTCGCCCTGAGCGCGGCGAGCACGGTCGCAAACATCATCGCGGGAGCTTCCGTGCTGGATAATAACGGATCGACCAACAACCTCACGGCGCTCGCCGCAATCATCGTTGGCGGCTCGGGTATCGGCACGGCGGGCGACTTGATCGAAACCGACATCGCGAACCTCGAAGCGGACGGCGGGCTCGGCGATGTCTATATTGCTGAAGCGAACGCGCTCACCATCGGCGGAATCTCCGCGATGGACGGCGTCTCCACGCTCACGGGAGATGTGCGAATCACGAGCGGTTCGCTCTCGATTATCGAGACCATCGACACTCCAGGCTCGGTCACGCTGAACTCCACGGGCACGATTACGGAATCCGGAGCCGGTGTCATCAGCGCCGGGGATCTCGTCACTTCGTCGGTCGGTGCCCAAACACTGAACGCCAACAACGAAGTCGGCTCCTTCACTGCCACCAACACGGGTGCGGGAACGGGCATCTCGCTGCAAAACACGATGGATGCGTTCGAAATCCTCGCAGTGACAAACCAAACGGGCGGCAATGTCTTCATCAACAACGATGGCATCGACGCCAACATCAACGGTGTCATTTCTTCCGGAACACCGGCGCTCGGCGGCGATATCACCGTCCAGACCGACGGTCTCCTCTCGGTGAACGCAGCGGTGAACAGCCAGGGCGGTGCAGGTGGAACGCTCACGCTCGGCGGATTGCTGACGCTGAACGCCTCGCCGGTTGTCGGCTTTGGCGATATCACGCTCCAGGGCGGCACAGGACCGCTGACCATCAACGCGCCAATCACCGTCTCCAGCCCGATTGTTCTGCAATCCACGGAAGACGTAAACATCCTCGCGAAGGTCGAAACAACCTCGCTCCTATCGGATATCACCGTGATGGCCGACCTTGATTTCAACGGCACCGGCGGCGTCTATATCGGCGACAACGTCTTTAACGGCAGCTTGAAAGCGGGCCGTAATCTCGATGTGCGCGGCTCCGAGTATCTCGGCAGCTTTGTGCCGGCTCTCGCGAATCTGGACAACAGCATCATCATCGACTCGAACGGCACCGCCGCCCGACTCGAAGCAGTGGGCAACGTGTTCCTGAAAACGAACAACTCCGCGCCGGTCACGTCGCAGATTTGGCTCGGCGGACTCGTCCGCTCCAACACCAGCGGTGATGTTGCCTTTGACAGTTCGGTGCTCGTCACCAACGACGACGCACGGGTGCTCACTCACGGTGCAGGCGACGTCATCTTCCAATCGACAATCGACAGCGAAGCGACCGACAACTTCGACCTCCGTATCTCCACGGATGTCGGTATCGTCCTCTTCAATGCAGCCGTCGGTCAGGTCAATCCGCTCGGCGATGTGATTGTCGATACCGCGTTCGACGTGACCATCGTCGCTCCGTTCGACGCCGGCAGCTTCACTGCGGGCAACATTCTCGGAACCGTGGACTTCGGCGGACCGGTGACGCTCACTGCGGATGGATTGAATCTCAACGTCAACGCACTCACGATGATCATCGGTGCGCCGTTGAACTTCACCGCAACGGGCACAACCGGTGACGCGATTCTGCAAGTCGATAACATCGACATCGGTGACACGGTCGCGGGCAACGGCGTCCTCATCATCCAGCCGCAGGACATCACGCGCTCCATCGGTCTCAACGCCGCCGGTTCGCTCAACCTCACCACTGCGGAAATCGACCAGCTCCAGGACGGCTTCAGTCAGGTCATCATCGGGCGCTCGACTGGAACCGGACTCATCACGGTCGGTGAACGTGCAGGATTGAATTCGTGGCTCGACCCAGTGACCTTCCGGTCGCCGGGCACGGGCGGTCAAATCGACCTCACGGGTCAAATCGCCGGAACGACAGCGGACGGTGGCTTCACATTCCTCGCACCGAAAACCGTTGTGAATGTTGCGGGATCACCAACCATTTCCACCACGGGTGGAAACGTAGTATTTGGAACGTTTACCCAGCCGAATGCAGTCACGCTCCAATCCGATCTCTCCATTGAGACGGGAGGCGGCAACGTGACTTCCTACGGCACCATCAACGGTGCGTTTGATCTCTCGGTGGACGCTGATGCGGGTGCGGTGACCCTGTGGGGCAGCCCGACAGCAGTTCTTTCTGGAACGAGCATCGGCGGCACTTCGCCACTCTCATCCATCACGGTATCCGGTGGAATCGTGACGCTCCGTCCGAACATCACGACGACAGGAACTCAGAACTACACAGGCACGCAGATTCGCGTCCTCGATGGCACACGCGTTTCCACCGCCGGCGACCTGGTGTTTAACGGCTCCACGGTCATCGAGAAGGCAGTGAACAATCGCGCCATGGGCAGCATCGTCTTCAATGGCGATGTCGATAGCGGTGCTGCGGGGCTCGGCGCGCTCGGGCTCTACGCAACCGACGTCACCTTTACCGGTGCGGTTGGGGCTGTGCCGCTCGTCTATATCACTGTCGAAGTGGGCGGAACATTGTCGGTCGATGATTCGCTCGCTGCCGCAACGCTCAGCATCAAGGCCAACGAAGTGGACTTCAGTGGCGGAGCGAACAGCGTTTCCGTCACCGGAACGCTCGCCATCGAAGTCGCGAGCGCATCCACTGCGATGCGCATCGGCGGAGTCGAAGCGCTCGCCGTCGATGGCGGCCCGACGCTGAACTTCTCGGATGACGATGTGACCGCTCTCGCGGACGGTGCCACTTCGATCATCTTCGGACGACTCCTCGGCAGCCTGCCAATCGTGGTTGCGGAAACAGGACCGGTCACATTCAAGGATGCAGTCACGCTCCGCCAGACGCATCCTGGCGGCGGCCAAATCCGGATCCTCGGTGACTTGATCGGCGACACTGCAAACGGCAGCATCACGACCAAGAGCACCACGCTCCTCGACGGCTCAGTGACGACGCTGGGTGGTGGAAACATCGACCTCATCACGGGTCTCATCGCGGGTAATACCACGATCGATTCCTCGGCCGGCGGTGGCGACATCTTCCTCCGCGGCAACTGGGCGGCTACGGCTACCGGTGCGGGCTCCAGCCTCACGGTGAGCGCCGGAGCGGGCGACATCACGATGAGCGGAGACATTGGTCTTCCTTCCGGCAGGTCGCCGGTTCTCGGAGCGGTGACGCTTGACAGCGATGGTTCTGTGATATTCGGCAGAACATTGACTGCTGCATCGCTCGTAGTGAGCGGAACCGGAATCGCGAAGCTCGGCGGCACAATCCTCACCACAGGAGCAGCCGGCCAGTCCTACCAGGGTGCCGTTGAGCTCGCCAAGGCGACGAACCTCACGAGCAAACACGCAGCCGGGCTCATCGAGTTCCTGTCCACAGTGGACAGCATTGCCACGAAGTTTAATACGCTATCGGTCACCAACCGCGCTGCCGCAGTCGGAACCACCGTGGTTCGCTTCGACGGGGAGATCGGCAACACGCAACGCCTCGGAACGTTCCGGGTAAATACCAGCGGTGTTGCTGAAATGAACGACTCCATCTTCGCGAAGGCGGTTTCGATTCGCGCAGCCGAGTTCACCGTGAACGATGTGGATACCTACCTCCCGCTGGATTCGGTATCCAACGGTCAGATCTACAACGGAACGGGCAACTTCCTCGGTGCAATCACAGGCGAGCGCCTTTCGATCACGACCACTGCGGACGTTACAAACGTCGAAGAGTGGCGGATTGCGGGAATCGCGACCATCAACACGAGCAAGACGCGCGACATCACCCTTCTCAACGTCGGAGCTACGAACAACCGCATCGATCACCTGATCTCACGCGGTCGCAACATCGAGATCCAGACCGAGGGCAATATCAACATTCGCGGCCTGCGCGCGGAGGCGCTGGCTTCCATCACTGCACTCGATGTCTTCGGCCTCGGCGGAAACATCACCCAGACGGGTGGAATCACAGCGGCGAATCTGACAGCAACCGCATTTGCTTCCATCAATCTCGACAACCTGCGGAACCGCATCTCGCAGTTCACCGATGTGACGGCGACCAACGGCTCGCTGACACTCCGCAGCGGAAGCGGCAATTCGGTCCTCCTCGAAGGAACAATGACCGCAGGCGGCGGGAACATGATTCTCGCGGCGACCGGCGGATCGTTCACCTACAACATCAACACCGACCCGCTGGTCACGGCGGGAACGTGGACAATCTACACCGCTCTGAATAGCGTTTCACCGACCATCAACCTTGCGACGTTCTTCGGTGCGGATGCTCTTGAGATGGGTAACTATCCGACGCCGCCAGTGGCAGCAGGAAATGTGGTCGTGTTTCGCTTCGTGAGCTAGTCATGCAGGAAGGCACCGAGAGAGAGTGACCGGCCCAAACACCGCAGCATCCGAAGTGGATACGCTGGCGCGCCTGCTGGATCTGACGGCGGCCGCGCTCACTCCTGATCGTGTTGCCGTGCTGGGACTCCGGGATGATGAGCTACATCGCGAAATCCTAATCCCGCTACTCCCGGCGATGTTGTCCGACCAGGCGATCCGCGAACACTGGAACTCGCGCAGTGCGGCTGGATTTGCGCACCGGCTCAAGGACTCCATCGCTGGAGGCGGCGCGCCTCCGTTGTGGCAGGCCGCGGATTTCGAGATTCACGTCACCGCAAGCTACCTCGCCGGTGCAGATGCGAGGGCTTTGTCCGACACGCTGCTGTCTGAGGAATCCCTTCGTGAAATGGCCGCTGGCGTCCTCAATACGGTGCTGGCGACGCTATGGCCGGAGCTGAGTGCCGCACCGGCAACGGTGCCGGAGGCCGACGAGGCTCAGCCGGAGCCGGAATCCCTAACTTGTTGGGTCGTGCATGGCAGAAACACGCGGCGCAGCCTGCTTCGCGTTCCGGGCGGGAAAACTTTTATTTTCCGCAAGCTTCTCTCCGGTAGGTGGTTCGCTCAGGGAAACAGGGCCTAAAGGAAAAATAAGGGCCTATTTTCTAACGAAACGGCGGCCTGTCGGTCTTATCTATTGTTCTGGGGGGAACACCGGGACCGCTGGGAGGGTTAGGACCGGCGGTCCCGGACTTTTTTTTGTCCGGACGGTGTTCCAGAATCCTACAGATCTTTATAAAGGCTCTCGTAGCGTCGCCCGAGGATGTCCCAGTGGTAAATCGAGCGGGTCGATTCCGCGATGCCGCTTCGTTGCGATTCGGTGAGCGCCGGCGTCTTGAAAAAGCGTGTGAGCTGTGCTGCGAGACTGTCTTCGCGCGGCTCCGCGATATAGCCGCCGGGAGGCGTAAGCGAGCCCCACGGCGTGCCCGTGGTGGTGAGGACCGGAGTGCCGACTTGCAACGATTCGAGGACGACGAGGCCGAAGTTCTCGGAGTGTGTGGGAAGGCAGAACAGGTCCGAGCCCTGAAAGTAGCGAAACCGCTCATCGCCCCAGACCGGGCCGATCCAGTCCACTCGCGGCAGCCTCATCGCGTGCTGCTCGGCAAGGCGGCGGCATTTTTGGGCGAACGCGGGTTGCTCTTCCGGGCCCACGATGATGAGTCGGGTGTTGGGCTTTTGCTCTGCGGCAGCGAGAGCCGTGATGAGCAGATCGAGCCCCTTTTTTTCGTGGATGCGCGAAAGGTAAAGGAGGACGGTTTCATCTTCGCGCCAGCCGAGTTGGGCGCGGGCGGCGGTGTAATCGGGGCGGGCATCGCTCGTGAGTCCGAGAGGGATGCTCTCGATGCGGGTGGCCGGCATGAGCTCGCGGAGGCGGGCGCCCTCGGGCTCGGCGGTGGCTAAAATGCAGGCGGTGCGGGAGAGCCAGCGTTTTTCGATGAGGTGAAAATACGGGAGTTTCTTCCAGCGTTTGTGGTTCAACGCCCAAGGCTCCAGCATACCATGTGGCGAGACGACGACGGGGACGCTCGCTTTATTGGCCCTGGCTGCGAGCGCCGGGTAGTTGCGCTGCCACAGGCCGTGAAAGTGGACGACATTCGGCGGCTCGCTGTAGTCCGCCGGATTAATGAGAACGGTATGTCCAAGCGCGCGGAGAGCGGCTTCCATGCTGTGGATAGCAGCGTCGAGGCCACCGACTTTTTGTTCGGGAGGCGGTTCATGGAAATGAATGTTCACTCCACTCTGTATAGCGCCTCATCGGCGTGTGCCATCTGCCGAATACTGGATTTCATTTACAGGTCCGATAGAGCGCTTCGAACCTCCCGGCCATGATGTCGAACGAGAATCGTTCCTCCGCCAGTTTGCGGGCGTTTTCTCCAAGCTCGGCGAGACGGGCGCTGTCGGAAAGGACTGTGGCCCATTGGTCGTCCTCGCCGATGGAAATGGAATTGCTGGCGTCGAGGAAGGGCATTTCGGAAAGGAGATTCGGCGTGATGGCGCACGGCAGTTGGGCGCTGAGCGCTTCGAGAATTGCGAGCGGGAGTCCTTCGAACTCCGCTGTGTGAAGGAAGACGTCGGCGGCAAAAAGGAAGTCGCGCACGAGGCGCTGCCAGCCGAGACGACGGACGATTTTTTCGAGTCCGAGCTTCGCGACGCGGGCGTCCCATTCGGGGCCGAGTTGTCCGTCACCGACCCAGATAAATCGCGCGCTCGGGACGCGTGCGTAGATGCGGGCCGCGAGGTCGAGAAAAACGAGCGGGCGCTTTTGCGGGACGAGGCGTCCGACGGCGGCGAGAAGCAAAGTGCCGGGCTCGATTCCGAGTTCGGCGCGCTTTTCTGCACGGGCGGCTTCGCGTTGCGTGAGGTCGTAGAGTTCGACGCCGTTTGGAATCGCGTGGATGCGGGGCAGGTCGCCGAGGAAGTCGCGGAGGTCTTTTGCGCGCTGCTCCAAAACGCACACGAGCGGTCCGGGATACGCATCCAGAGCGCGGCGCGAAACCCAATCCCGCAATGGCGCGGCGACGGCGCGGAGATAGCGCGCACTTTGGGTAAGGTGGATGGTGGCGAGCGTGGGGATAAGGGCCAGCCGAGCGGCTCGGAGGAGGTCGAGACCGTCTTCGAGATTCTGTTTATTGACGTGGATGAAGTCGGGCCTGAGCGACTTCCATTCCCGCGCAATGCGGGCAGCAGTGCCGGATGCGAGGAAGCTGGCGATGCTGCGGGTGCGGTGATCGTAGGTGTTGGTGTACGGCGATCGGACGACGCGGCCAATCGGCGCGAAGAGCTCGCACAGCTCATCCATGCGGGTGTGCGTCGATGCCCAGAGCGTCACCTCATGCCCGCGTGCAGCGAGCGCGCGACCGAGATAAAGGAGATAGAGTTCACCGCCGCCGCGGGAGCCGCTGCTGCTGCTAGCGAGGAGAATTTTCATGGCGCAACTTGTTTGAGGGCCTCGACCCATTTGCGGGCACCGGCGGCAGGGTGCCAGTCCGCAGCAAGCGCCGCGGAGGCGGCGGCGCAGTGCCGGGAGAGTTCGGTGGTTTCGATAAAGGTGCGCATTTTTTCCGCGAGCACGATTTTGTTCCCGGCGGGGAAAACGAAACCATTTTCGCCTTCGTGCACGAGGTCGCAGGCGGCGCCGACTTGATCGCTGGCGATGATTGGGAGACCCGCGCCGAGGGCTTGATTTACGACGACGCCCCATCCGTCGTACCGGCTCGGGAGCACGAATACATCAGCCCTTGCGAAAAATGCCGGGAGCGCATCGGGCGATTGGAAGCCTGCGTATTCCACGCGTGCGCGGACTTCGGCGGGCAGTGCGGAGAGAAGCCCGGGAAGCTCGGCTTCGCGGCCCACGAGAAGGAGCCGCGCGGCGTTGGGGAGCGTGGAAAATGCGTCGAGCAATGTGTCGAGTCCTTTGCGGGCGATCATTTGTCCGCAGAAAAGAAATGTGACGGTGCCGGGCTCGCGCGGCGGGCGCGGTGCTTCCACGAATGGCGTGAGCGCGCAGTGATACGGAATGTTCCAGACGGGCACGCCGGGGAAGCGCTCCGAGTAGTCGGCCGCAGCACGGGTGCCGATTGCGGCGATGCCGGAGGCGCGGTGCAAAGGTGCGGTGAGGATGTCGTGCTTTCGCGAACGCGCGCCGAGTTTCTCACCCCAGAACGCCCAGCGTGAACCGCGCAGGCGCGCGCGCATGAGCCACTGTCCGGTGAGGGACATGAGTGTGTTGCAGACGATTACGTCGTAGTCGCGTGGGGCCGGGAGTCGCCAGTTTAGATGCACACGGGCGTGTCCGAGGTGGAACCAGAATCCCGGCAGGTAGTGCTCGTGTGCTGCGAGCGGCTTCTCCGGCCAGGGGGAATCCGGTGCGGATTTCTCCATGTAAAAAACGCTGAGCTCTACGCCCGGCTGCACCGCAAGTTCGGCAAAAAGATCGCGCTGATACGGCGACGGCAGGACGGAGACGAAGGCGACTTTCATCGCGAACCAAAGCGCTTTTTGCGGGACGATGCGTTCACTTTTCCGGCCTCGGTGGTGCCGTTGCCGGGCGGTTGGTTTGCATTGCCTTCTTCGCCGTGTTCCGGCTGCGAAACGCCGCCGCGCGGGCCTTCGCTGCGAGATAGCGGACAAGGTATGTCCCTCCGACGATCGCCGCGACCGTCGGCAAAAGGGCGGTCGTGTACGTGAAGAGGCTGCGCATCGAGATGACGGCTGCAAAGAACCCGGAGGAATAAATCAGGATGCCGAGCTCGGAGTTTTTCGG
>JAYUSJ010000202.1:0-47230 GCA_043755735.1 Verrucomicrobiaceae bacterium
GGACGACGCCGCCCGCATCATCGGCTGCTGGAAAGCCCTCGCAAAACAAGGCCTCGCCCAAGACCTCAGCTTCGACCCCGTGCCGGCGCGAGCGTGAAAGAGCGGCGAATTTGAGTGCGCTCTACCAATCGGAATTGATAGAAACGCTGTGCAATCGGCACTCAAAACACTCAAAACACTCAAATGAAACGTCAAATAATCATCACGGACCTCACAAGATTCAGCGAAGGGAATCCGAAAGTGTGCACAGCAGGAATTGACGTCAACACCGGGGAGTGCATTCGCCCGATGCCTTACCTTACTTTGGAAGTATGTCGTCATCTCGGAATTTTGCCGGGCGGAATTTTAAGCGGAGATTTTAAATTCGCACAGGACCGAATTGGTCCGCACCAAGAGGATTCCGTGGTATCGGATATGAGGTTTCTTGGTGCGTGTTCTTCAGAGGCATTCAGGGATATCCTCGGAGGCTCTTCCGTTAAGAGTCTGCAGGAGGGTTTTGAAATCGAGCTCGCAGATGGTGACAAGGGAGTCCCTTCTGACCATCCGATATCCAGATCAATTGTAACGATCCAAGCTTTCCCAGAGAGCATCGAGATCGTTGAAGACAGCTTTAAGCCTGGAAAGATCAAACTTCACTTCACTGAAGTGTCGGGCCGTGGATATCGGTATTTTCCGATCACAGACCTTGGGTTCTATGATTTTGCTCAGAAACATCGTCACGATGGGAAACTGGAAGAACTAAACGCTTGGATCGCTGCTCAGAATGAAGTTTTCCTGCGCATCGGATTGAGTCGCCCCTTCGCCCCTCCAAATCGGAAGGAAGCTTGTTGGATGCAAGGGAATGGGATCTATACATTCCCGGACGTGCCACCTGACATTCGTCGCCATGCTTAAAAGTATATGGGAAGTACAGTTCACGGTTCGCACCCGCTCTTTACTATCGGCCACTCGACCCACGAGTTCCCGAACTTTCTCGATCTGTTGAAACAGCATCAGATTGAAGTCGTAGCCGATGTCCGTTCTCGACCGGTGAGCCGTTTTCCTTGGTTTTGCCAAGAGGCGTTGCAGCCTGCCCTACTCGCCAATGGAATACGCTACGTTTTTCTGGGCACAGAACTCGGAGCCCGCCGTGAAGAGCTTAATTGTTACATCGGCTCCAGAGCCGACTATGGGCGCATTGCTCGAACTCCGGCCTACCAGAAAGGGATCGACCGATTGCGAAAAGGGGTTATGAGCTATCGAGTTGCGCTCATGTGTTCAGAGCGTGAACCACTGGACTGCCACCGCACGATTTTGGTGTGCCGGAGCGCTAAGGAGTTTGCCGAGATTTTCCACATTTGGGCGGACGGACGGCTGGAATCCCATGAGGAGGCCGAACAGCGATTGTTGTCGCGATACTTCTCCGACGAGAAGGACATTGAGGACATGTTCCGAAAGGAAGCAGAGAAGATCGAGATTGCCTACAAGCGGCGAGGAGAAGAGATCAACTATGTGGACGAACGGCAAACCGCAGTTCTGAGAGAAGAATCACCAAATGACGAATACTGACACCACTGTTTACACCATCGGCTTTACCAAAAAGACTGCTTCTGAATTCTTCAAGCTCCTGCGCAGCAGCGGCACCAAGCGGGTGCTTGATGTCCGGCTCAATAATGTTTCTCAACTCGCTGGCTTCTCGAAAAAGGACGATCTTCAGTTCTTCCTCAAAGAGATTGCCGATATTGATTACCTCCACCTGCCACTGCTGGCCCCGACGGCAGATATTCTGGACGCATACAAGAAACACAAAGGCGACTGGAACATTTACGAGCCTGCTTTTCTCGATCTGATGCGAAAACGGGAAATCGAAAAACGAATTGACCCCGCCACGCTCAAGGGCGGCTGCCTTTTGTGCAGCGAAGAGAAGCCCCATCATTGTCACCGTCGGCTCGTGGTCGAGTATCTGAAATCGAAATGGGGAGATTTCAATATTCGACACTTGGTTTAAGGTGGGCCGTCGCTGTGATTTCGAAAGGCACGTCATACGCATCTACCTCTACGACAAGGCCGAGGAAGGCGGGGAAGACGAACTATTCGCCAAGGGAGCGGGAGCGGGCGGGGGGAAGGCGACGCGGCGCGACGGCATCAGCGACGCGGGGCTGGCGCATTTCTAGGCGGCGTATCCGGCCAAGCGCGAGGGCGGGAGCATCACGAAAGAGGACCTCTTTTACACCATCTACGGCCTGCTGCATTCGCCCGACTACCGCAGCCGCTACGCCGATAACCTCGGCAAGGAACTCCCGCGCATCCCCGCCGTGAAGACCTTCGCCGACTTCCGCGCATTCTCCCAAGCGGGGCGCGAACTCGCCCACTGGCATCTGAACTACGAAACCGTCGCCCCCTACGCAGGCGCAAAGCTCGACACCGGCAAAACCCCGCGCACCGCCCTCACCGATGCCGACTACCGGGTGACGAAGATGAAGTTTGCCAAGACCAAGGACGCCACCACCGGCAAAAGCGTGGCCGACAAAACGACGGTGATTTACAACGAGCGAATCACCATCCACGAAATCCCCCTCGCCGCCTACGACTACATAGTGAACGGCAAACCCGCCCTCGAATGGGTGATGGAGCGCCAATCCGTAACCACCGATGCCGACAGCGGAATCGTAAACGATGCGAACCTCTGGGCCACCGAAACGATGCAAAACGCCAAATACCCGCTGGAACTCTTCCTCCGCGTCATCACCGTAAGCCTTGAAACCATGAAGCTCGTGAACGCGCTGCCGCCACTCGGGGAGCTGAAGTAGGGCGCTTGCGAAAGTAGTCAGCAAAAGACTGCGGAGGGCGGAAGGAATAGGAGAATAACACGGGAGAATGCGACGCGGCTCGTGTAAGAGAGAAGAGTCTCAGCGTTGGGAAGTAGGCCGAAGCAACAGTGGTGGAGCGGAACTCAAAAAGCCGCATGATACCCCGTTAGTCAGCAAGGTCGCAGCTCCCGCGAAAGGAATCTTGGTGGCAGACCCGCCGCCGGTGTTTTGGCACCAGCGACGGGCAGGACCCCGTTCAGGAGATTGACCTTTTTTTTCGGCGGCTGCCCCAGCGCTGGGGCACTTCAATAAAGAAAAACCGCACATGAAAAACAAAGCACTCAAACAGCGCGCTGGCAAAGGCAAAACCAGCACCGAAGCGCAAAGCATCAACCCAAAAATCCATCCCGATGCCGCCGGGATCGACATCGGTAGCGAGGAACTCGTCGCCGCCATCCCTGCCGGGCGAGACCCGAGCGGGAGCGTAAAAACGTTCCGCACGTTTACCAGTGGAGTGGAAGCGTTGCGCGACTGGCTGCTGAAGTATGGCGTGAATACTGTGGCGCTTGAGTCCACGGGCAACTACTGGATCACCACCTACGATGTGCTGGAGGCCGCAGGCATCGAAGTTTACCTCGTCAACGCGCGGCACGTCAAAGGAGTGCCGGGAAAAAAGACCGACGTGTGCGACGCGCAATGGCTCCAACAACTCCACGCCGCCGGGCTGCTACGCAAATCGCACCGGCCCGCGCAAGCGGTGCTGCCGCTGCGCTACCTCATGCGGCATCGCTCCAGCCTCGTGGAAGAAAGCTCGCGGAGCGTGCAGCGGATGCAAAAAGTGCTCACCGAGCTGAACCTCAAAATCCAGCACGTCTTTAGCGACATCGACGGGCAAAGCGCCCAAGCCATCATCAGCGCCATCCTCGCCGGCGAGCGCGACCCCGCCGTGCTCGCCGGGCTACGCGATCGTCGCTGCCGCAGCAGCGAAGCCGACATCATCGAAGCCCTCAAAGGCACCTACCGGTCCGAATACCTCAGCGTGCTCGGCCAATTGCAAAAACAATGGCAGTTTTTACAAACCCAAATCGCCGAAAACGACCGCGCCATAGAAACCGCCGCGCGAGCCGTCACCAGCAGCATCGAGCCCGAACCGAGCGCAAAAACCCAAGAGCAAAACGGAGCAGAAAAACCTGCGGAGAAAAAGGCCGTGCGCAAAAAGAGCAACAAAAACAGCATCGGCCTGGTGATGCGCGAGCTTGGCAAAAGCTACTACGGAGTGGACCTGTGCGAAATCCCCGGAGTAGGCGACCACGTCATCGCCACGCTGATGAGCGAGCTTGGGCCGAGCAAGGAAGTGCTGCGCAACTTTCGCAGCAGCGGAGCATTTTGCTCATGGCTGGCGCTGTGCCCCGACAACCGGATCAGCGGAGGCCGAGTGCTCAAAGCCAAAACGCGGAGAGTGAGCAACCGAGTCGCAGCGGCGTTGAGGCTGGGAGTATGGACGCTGGAACGAAGCGACCACGCGATGGGGCACTACACACGGAGGATGAAAGGGCGGCTGGGCAAAGCCGAAGGCATCACCGCGAGCGCCCACAAGCTCGGGCGGATCATATACGGGATGCTGGAGAGCCAAGCACCCTACGACGAAAAGACGGCCTTCCAAACCACTGCAGGCAGCGCAGCCCGGAGAATCAAATCCTTGCAGAAACAAGCCCAATCTCTCGGGTTCCAACTCATAGCTAATCAGTGATTTACAATGTGTTACTCAGGAGCGGCTTTAGCCGTAGCGACGTAGCAAGCATGGGCATGGCGGGGATTTGCGCGCGGTGCTGATTTGGGAAATGCCCCTTCCCGACGCGACGGAGGTTCTACGGCTAAAGCCGCTAACTACTTTCGCAAGCGCCTCGCCATGACTGCCGACGCTCGGGAAGCCGAACTAGCTCGCTCGGAATTTTGCTTGCGCATCCAATCGCCTCCGCTATTCGAAGAGCATTCACCGCCGTAGAAGGCTGGGGATGACTGGGCCGGATTCTGGGGGGAACAACTGGCTCGGCTCCCCAGCCTTCTACGGCGGTTTTTTTCGTCGCAGGCGTTCCTCGGTCTGTGGAACATTTCACTGGAAAATCAGGTGGCGCGGGCGGTTTGACGGTGCTTTTGGGCGGTGAATCAGGGGTTTTCTCTGTTGCGAGGCGGAAATCACGCGGTGTGCGGTACCGCCGAGTTGTTGCGCGGCCCCGCAGCGGGTCTGTGCGGTACCGCGGCGCGGCCGTGCGGTACCACAGCGAGGCTGTGCGGTACGACCGAGGGACTGGGCGGCCCCGCAGCAACGGTGCGCCACCCCTCAAAGAGGCTGGTTTCTTTCAAAATGGCGGCTGTGTGGCCCCGCAGAGCGTCTGTGCGGTACCGCAGAGATGCTGAGTGGTGCAGCGGGGCGGTCGTGCGGTACCGCAGAGAGGCCGTGCGGGGCCGCGGCGAGGCTGATTTTCGTGGAACAGGAAAAAAAACCTTGCGCGAAAGCGGCGCTTCGTCTAACGCGGCACCTTCACGTTTCCACTCGCAGACTATGCCAGCACCTAAAGGCTTTTTCTATGACAGTCCAACGGCTTTTTATGATGTCGGCCTCGTTTATGACGGGGACATAAATCCAACCCAAAATACGAAAAAACACAAAATGGCATCGTTCAACTTAGGTCTCTCCCGCAAAAACCCGACACAACTCGTCGCCCTTGGCGAATTGGTAGTGCCGAAACTCGCGCCAGCCGCTCCGGCGACTCCGCCCGTGCCAAACATGGCTACGAAAGCGGCCGCGCTGGCGACAAAAACCACAGCCGCAAAAGCGGCCAACGACGAATACGAATCCGCGAAAGCGCAATTGGTCGTGCTGAAACAACTCCGCGATGCAACGGCGGATGACCTCCGCGATGAGCACAACTCGGTGTCAAAAGCCGTGGAGAGCGAGGCGAAGGGCGATCCGGTGATGCTGGCAGCGAGCGGATACCCGCTCGCGGCGGACAGCACGTCATCCACCCAGCCGCCCGGACAGGTGAAGAATCTCGCGCTGACTGCGGGTGACAATCCAGGCAATCTGGATGCGACGTTTGACCCGGAGGAATTTGCGAAGGCGTATGAATTGCAAATCACTACGGTGGACCCGGTGACTGGTCCGTGGGTGACGCATTGTTCGCAGACAGCCTCGCGGTGCGAGATCACCGGCCAGACGAGCGGCCAGCGTGTGTGGGCACGGGCCCGCGCAATCGGCTCGAACGGCCCCGGACCTTGGAGCGACCCGGCGACGAAGATCGTTCCTTAATCTATCGACTATGCAGGGCGGGCCCGGATGACGGGCCCGCCCTTCTTCTTTTCTGCAACTTACTACTCTATTTCTCTATGCCATTCGATCCCACTATCCCGCCCGACGGCGCATTCGCGACGGGTGCCGCGCTGCGCGGTCAGTTCAACGGACTCAAAGCTCTCATCGACGCAATTCCGGCAGGGCCAGCCGGTCCAGCGGGGCCGCAAGGTCCGGCGTTTTCCAGTATCCAAATCGGCTCGGTGACAACGGGGACGCCGGGGTCTCCAGCGGGGGCGCAGGTGAATGTGTTCGGGAGCAATGTGGAGCTTTCATTCACGATCCCTGCGGGGGAAACGGGGGCTGCGGGGGAAGTGTCGAACGCGACGCTGGCCGGGGAGATTGCCGGCACGGCGCGGAATCCGAACTCGGTGGCACCGATCCCGTTTACCGTGAGCAATCCGCCGACGCAGGCGGAGCTTCAGGCGGTGGTGGATAAGGTGAACGAGCTCATTGGCTCGCTGCAAAGGTAGGCGGCTTCCGCGCGGGGGGGCCCGGTACGCGAAAGAGGCGGATACGGGCTTTTACGCGAAGCGCACTTTTTCTGGTCGCGCGCTCTTTTGATCTGCGCTTCACGTGAGGGGGCTTCCGCTGGGGCAGCGAAGCTACGACTCGGGCTCTCACTCTCCGCCAATCGCGGTGTTCGGGTTCATCGGTTGCAAGGACTGGTATCAGGGTGCGGGAGGTGTCCAATTTGTCCCGAATCGCCCCTGCGGGCTCTCCGGCCTCAGGCTGACACGAAGCGCTTTTACGGGGCCGGGACGGCACCGCTACTCCGCATTTCTCGCACCTTTTTCCAGCAGATTCAGGGAGGCCCGCAGATTTCCATCTTCAAATAATCTGCTGGCCTCCTTGAATCTGCTGGAAAACTAAATACGCGATGGTGGGCCGCTTTTCAGAGTGTGAGAAATTCTGGCTACTCTTGCGGTTTCTGTCCGATGAGGGGAACTGCCCGCGGACACGTCTGAGGGCCAAGAAATCTGCTTTTCTGTGAATCGGAGCGAAGCGGGCTATGGCGTGATTTCGACGCGATAAAAGCGCGCCGGTCCGCCTGCACCGCCGATGTGCGTGTATGTGCCGGTCGTGAGCGGTGCGGTGTTGAGGACTGTCCATGCACCGCCCAGCGTGGTTGCGCTGGCGACGTTGTAGCGGCGACCTGCTACTGCGGGCCAGATGATGACGATGTCGGCCCCCGTGATTGCCGTGCTCGTGACGCGGAAGGTGGATGTTGAATTTCCGGGGAGGGTTCCGGCGAGCCATTCGGAGCGGTTGCTTTGGCCGTCGCCGTCTTTGTCGGCGGCTGCATCGTTTGTGCCGACTGCGAGGCCGTTGGCAGATTCCCACGTGTCGCCCATTCCGTCGGCGTCGGCATCGGGTTCGACGTTGAATGTGTTCGTCTCGCCCGTGTGGCCAAAGCCGTCGTTCGCGATGAGTTTCACCGTGTTCACGACGCTGTTGATTGTGAGGGTTCCAGTCCATACGCCGTTGGTGAATGTGACGCTGGATGGCGTGATGGTGTAGTTCGTCGGTGGCGGGATGAATGGAACAGTCAGCGCGGGATTGTGGAGTCCCTTGTTGGATTCGCTGTTGCCTCCAGTCCAGTCAGCGGCGGAGTTGTTGTCCGTTGTGCCTCTCCGGCTGTGGATGTAATCAGGCGGTAGAGTAAAGAAGTTCGGGGCGAGCGTGGCCGTGGCACCGTTGCCGGTCCATTGCGAAGCCGGAACGGTAATATTCGTGTAAGTGCTCGAGCCGATGGTGACTGTCGGAATATTGATGCTGGCGATTTGTGCCGCGGTGTAGCCCCACGCGATGAAATCGCGGACGGCCCCTGTGTTGTCGCAGAGCATGCACCAGCCGTTGGCGTTCCCAGATGTGCTCCAGTTGATCGTGTTTGGGTAAGTGACTGCGGTATTTTCGGAAATGGCCACGACCGCGCCCGTCGCAACGGTTGCGGGCATCGAGAAAGGAACGTTGATCGCGCTAATTCCTCCGCCCGCCCCGTTGGCATTATTCGGGATGACGAACCAACCCGCTGTGTTCGCTGAGATGTTGCCGACGTTCTCTAACTCAAAATAGTCAGTCGGGCCGGAGCTCTGCTCGGTAAGAAGCACGATCCCCGCAGTCGCCGCTGAACCCTGGCCGCTCACGGCGACATTTCCGTTGAACGAAATGACCGTGCGGCCGCCAGAGTCCCGTGCGGTGAGGGTCGCGCCAAACGCGCCGCCGACGGCTTGGTTGTTCATCGGACTCCAGGCAAAGTTCGTCACAGGGCCGCTCGCAGCGATCGTGAGGACGAGCGTTTTGGAATCCGCGCCGGCGCTGTTACTCGCGCCGATGGTGATATTGTAAGTGCCCGGCGTTCCGAGCGGGCCGCTGATGATGCCGGTGGATCCGTTGAAGCTGAGCCCGGATGGGATGGGCGTGGCAGTGAAAGCAGTCGGACCTTTCAGGGCGGTGATCGTGTAGCTGAAATTGTCGCCTGTGATTCCGCTCGCGGCGAGTGCGCTGTTGATGATGGGCGGGCCGTCGTTGCCCGGTGTGCCATAGATGGTCGAACTCGCCTGCCAGGTGCTCTTTTTATCCCAATCGCGCGGTTCGGTTCCGTTTGCGTTGATGACAGCCAGGGAACTGTTGTTGGTCGCGGTGTCGGTCGCGGGATACCAATTCGGCGAGTAAGCAAAATTCAAAATGTAGGCATCCCACGGCGCGGGCGGACGCAGAGCGATAGACTCGCCGGCATTGTCGAGCGAGCCCGTGAAAACACCCGGTGCGAGCGGCACCCCGGTGCCGAACTGCGCCTGAAACGCCGCGCGATCGCGGCATACGACGATGTACTGGCCGGGCGCAAGCATCGGGTCCGGGTCGGGCGACACGCCGGCGGGAAACAGGTAGGTCACACCTTTGTCGAAACTGACTCCTTTGAGGTTGAGCGTAGTGGCGCCGATGTTGGTGAGCTCGATGTATTCGAGATTCGAGGGCTTGTAGAGAACCTCGTTTACGCGCAGTCCGTTGATGAGTGTCAGGATGTTCGCGGGCGGTGTGACGTTGGGCACATCGGGTGATGGTAGCGTAGTGGGGCTGCTTTGCGGCGTGCCGAAAGTCGCGAACGTATCCGCGCCGTCGGTGCTGCGGCCGGTGGATGCGTCCTGTGCTTGCGCTATGATGTCCACGCGGTCGGAGATGGTTCCGTTTTGTCCGATGAGCCCGATCCAAGCGAATGAGTCGTCGAGTGCGAACGGCAGTTCTCCGGCGTTTCCAGGTGTCGCTTTCGAGCCGAGCGCCTGGAAGGTGGCCTTGCCGCCCGGGCCGATGAAGCTGAGCACCGGGAGTACGTGCTGCGACGGGTAGTTTGCAAAATCGTCCGTGAGCCGCATAAGCCCGATCGGGACGGGATTCGCAGATGAGTTGTGCAATTCTACGAAGTCGTTGGTGAATCGGAAATCGGGGTTTGCGAGCCACTCATTGATACGCACGGTGGACGGCGTTCCGAAGGTGGTTACTTCCGTGTTTAGTGCGCCGAGCGTCGGCGTGCAGAGAGTCCAGATTTCGAATTCACTGCTGGTCCGGCCGATGGAGTAATTCGGAGGGACGGGGCCGTAGGTGATCGAGTCCAAGAGCACCCCGCCGGATGCCGCAGATGAGCGTAAATAGACGGTTTCACCTTCGTTTTCGAGGGAGAAAGGCGCGTGCCCGGCGGCTGTGGTGCCATCCGCGTAGATGACGATCCGGCCGAGCGCAGGAATCGTCGTTCCAACGGGGAATACGTATTTCGCCACGGCAGAATCGTCGCTCAGCGACATGCCGTCGAGCACGCGGGGAGTGTCGGCGATATTCTGCAACTCGATCGCATCCGGGAAGGCGCCCCCGACATTCACGGCGGAGACGTTGTTGGGCAATACTTCTGAAATGATGACAAAACTCGTAGGGTAGTTCTCCACTGTGCCGGTGGAAGTCGGCGCTGGCGGAGTGATCGCGCCGCTGCCGATGAGCCCGAGCAGATGGGCCTGCCGGGTTGTGCTGAACGTTTTGATCGCATCGCGCGTGGTCTGTGGAGCCCAGCCGGTGAGGTGATTGTCCACAAATGCGTAGAAAGGTGGATAGGGATTCGATGTCGTGTCGGCGTTGAAGACCGTGCCGTAGAGTTCCCGAATCGCTGTGTGGTATAGTGCGCGGAATGTTGCGTTGCCCGGCGTGGAATTGTTGCCGAGAAGCGGGAGCAGCGTGCGGAAGCCGTAGTTGGCTTGGCCGTCGTCCGTCATATTGTAGAGCCCGGTGCCCGTTGCACCGGGCGCATTGTCGCCGAGATTGAACGCGGTGTCGATGTCGTGTGGCAGCAGGACCATCTTTCGGTTTCCGAGGCCGTCGGGCGGGAGGAAATAGACGGAATAATCATCGTCCACGCCGTTCGAGAGTTTCGTCTCCATGTCCTGAATGATGGTCATCACGGCGAGATGCCGCGCGAGCTGATTCATGTCGGTGACGTTGCTGATGGCCGTGTATTCTGCTGCTGTGAATGGAGTGCCATTCCAAAGGCCTATGCCAGATTGCCGCGTTGCATTGCTTCCTGCGACATCACCGACTGGCGCTCCGGGGAAGTGAGGTTGCGCGGCGTTTTGCCACACGGAGAAGAACGTGGTGAGGTCCGTCCAGTCGTTCTCCGAGCCATTTGTCTCCTTGCTATACCCGTCGTATAAGCCGTCCGGCGTCGGAGGTGTAGCTCCACCCGTGCTGCGCCAGTAGTAGTTCAGGGCGGAGCCGTCATCGATCTTCTTGTAGATGTTTCCACCCGGCGTGAGCGGGAAGTGATTGTCTGTATAGTTGCCGTCGTTTTGCTCGATGCGCACCCATTTCCCAAAGTCCGGCGTGCTCCCGCCCGAGGTCGTGGACTCTGCGCCGTTGCGCCGCAGTTCGATCGGGATCGCATTGTCAGCCGGGAGTCCCGCAGCCTGGAAAAGCCGCATCCCGAGGAACTGCAAGTGCGGTGTTCTTGGATTCATCGCGAAGTCCGTAATGCCGTCCCACTTGTTGTCGTTGGGCATGGAAACGCGCAGGGGCTTGAATTGATAACTGCGGCTGCTGTTTCCGCGAATGCGCATATCGGAGCGATAGCGCACGGAGGAATCCGGGCCGCGCTTGCTGATGAACGTCATATTAAACCGCCGATCGCTGTTCGGGTTCGACGATGCCAGCGAGTTATACGCGGCGTTCTCCGTGCCAGTGAGCACGAGCAAGTAATAGCTGTCGGTCGCGTTAAAGGCTTCGTTGTTTACCTGATATTGGGCGTTGGCGTTCTGCCCCTCCGGCGTTGGAGCAGGCCAGGTGCGTGTCAGCGTGCCGTCGCCCGCCGAGATATACCATTCGATGACGGTTAGATTCGTGGAAAATGCCGGGAGCGTTGTGGAGAAACCGCCAGCGCCGTCGCCCGTCATCGGGATTCCTTGAAACGCGCCGGGACTTGTGCCGGTCGCGTCGCGCCAGAAAAGAAACGCGGACAACCCGGAGGGCAGCGTCTCATCGTTTAGTTCGCACTGAATCTGGACGCTCTGCATCGTCGTGGGCACCGCAGGGGAGTGGCTCACGGCCATGATGATGGGCGGGATATTCGCCGTGAGCACCGAGTTTGCCGCGCCGGGCGTCGCGCCGGACCCCGCTGCCGAGACGTCCCAGTTTTGCCCGCTATCGTT
This sequence comes from Verrucomicrobiaceae bacterium, assembly GCA_043755735.1. GTDB lineage: Bacteria > Verrucomicrobiota > Verrucomicrobiia > Chthoniobacterales > Chthoniobacteraceae > SXWH01. The sequence goes on from JAYUSJ010000202.1 coordinate 11,823, forward strand.
GCTAACCAAAGGGTTCCGGAGTTCCAGCGATTTGTCCCCGCCATCCGCCGCTGTCTGCCACGCCCAGCCGCCAAAGATCGCCTCGCGATACCGCGTCGCCCAATCGCCCTCGCTCGCGTAGGTCACCTCGTCCACTTTATCCCATGTTCCCGCGATAAGACCGGGCTTGGAGAGGGTCACTTTTTCCGCGCTGTTGGAGAGTGTCCCGCCTGCGGCCCATGGTCCGAAAACGCCCGAGATTCCATACTTCGCCTGCACGGTCGCCGGATTGTTTGCCACGACGATAAAGCCCCCCGCCGGAATCGTAACCGCCGCCGGGAATGTGAATGACACGCCGGAGCGGAACGCCCAGCCGCTGATGTCCACCGCAGTGACGTCAGTATTGTGGATCTCCACAAACTCCTCGGCGACCGGCTCGGGGTAGGTTGTGCCGGGGCGATACATGATTTCGTTGATGACCACTCCAGCCTGTGCGAATGCTGATAGCGCGAAGAGGGCAGCAAGCGTGGAACGGAAGTAATGGGCGAGAGCGGGTGACGGCATAGAGTTACAGAAGTAAGACAAAAGCATCAAACCCGCAACCCCGAGAATTGTTGCGAAATGGACACCAAAGGTGGAGCGATAGTTTCCGCTCAGCGCATTCAGTCTCCGCCTGCGAACTCACTTCTCTGCATCGCTGCGGACCCGCAGGAATGAGGGGAAGCGAGGGATGCCTTTTGCGGTAACGCCGCGATGCCGATACGTGATGACCGTGCCAATGGGCGGGGGTGTCGCACGGTGCGCGTCGGTAAGCCCCGCGCCGATGGAGAACTCGCGCCCGTCCCCGTTGCGAACACGAAGGGAGCCGGTTTTGCCTTCGTATTTACCTTTTCCAGGACTGTGGCCGATGACGGTAGCCTCTGCGTCGTCGGCGGGCTTTACCTTGAGGAGTGTGGGCGAGCGACCAGCTTCGTATGCGGACTCCGGTTTGCGCAGCATCAGCCCTTCGCCGCCGAGGCCGACAATACGGTCCCGCTCGGCGATCAGGTGCGCGGCATTCTTGCAGCGCTCTTGAGCCACCGGCTTCACGAACCCGTCTTTCACCGGCAAAGCCGCCGCGATGAACTTTATGCGCTCCTCGAAAGTGCCCCCGGCCTGTGGTGCGTCGAAGATCATAAAGCGCACCTGTTTCCAGCGCTCATCAGGCTTGTCAGACAGAACCGTGCTACTCGTCTCCTCGAATTTTCCGCGCCCCATCCACAACTCGCCATCGAGCGCAACACCGGCAGGGAGTTCGGCGAGAAAATAGTCCGGTGCGAAAATCGGGTTTCCGTTGCGGGTGCGCAGGTTTTTCCCGTCCCACAACCCGCGAACGCCGTCGTATTTCTCGCTGATCCACCAACCGGAGGGATCGATGGAAGGAGTCCAAACATTCGCGAGCAGGAGTTGCGGATTGGAGCCAGCCTTGGGCTCGGCGCCCGCGCTTTGGGTGAACAACAGAACGCCAATCAGCGCGAAAAAAATTGGGCGGAGCATCCGATAAATCTTCATGGGCTGGAGCTTGTGGGCAGTGCGCACAGCTAAGGGTTGCTCCTTTTGGATCTTGGGCTGCCTTCCGAAATTCCCGAGGCTGGTCTGCGGGTATTTCTCGATCGCGCCATTCGGTTCGTAGGATTCGATGACTGCATCCGGGAAGCGATGAATGGCGGCCATCGAAAACAATCCGAGGTTTGCTCCGACATCCAAAACCGTTCGAATGTCGCCCGGAAGCGACTCGATGCCGTAACAGTCGCGCAGAAAAATCTCGCCGAACTCGTGCTCAAACACCGCCTTTTCGCTTTGTGCGTATTGAAGATCCACGTCTCTTCCCGCGATGCGGATATGAAAGATACTCGCCTCGCCGGATGCGCTTTGCGAGCCGATTCGAAGACGATGCCGTTTCATGCGGAACCGAACGCTTTCGCTGATTCTATGGAGTAGTCGATTGATGAAGAGGGGTTTGGTCATATGGAGTCGCGTAGTAAAGCGCAGGAAACCGCATAAATCCGCCCATTTCCACCCCGCTCGTCGCTTTTCTTTGCAGTTTGCGCACTTTTTTCTTCACGTCTGCGCGCTGGTGCGCATCTTCCGCTCGCACATGCGCGCAGTCCTTGCTCTTGAAGATGGTCGGTTTTTTCTCGGTGAATCCTTTGGTGCCCCAGGCACAAAGGTCGGCGAGGCTTGTTTTAATACCTCGATGTCAGGTTATCAGGAGGTCCTCACTGATCCTTCCTACCGCGGCCAGATTGTCGCGATGACTGCGCCGCAGATCGGGAACTATGGCGTGAACCTGCTCGACGACGAAAGCAGCGCAGTCCACGTCCGCGGATTTGTCATCGAAGAACTCTCGCCCGTCGCCAGCAATTGGCGCGCGACCGGAGACCTCGACGGCTATTTGAAAAAATGGGGCATTCCCGGCATTCAGGGGATCGACACCCGCGCGCTGACCAAGCATTTGCGCTCCCGCGGCGCGATGCAGTCGTGCATCAGCACTGAGTTGACCCCGGAGCAGGCCGTCGAACGCGCGAAGGCTGCACCACCGATGGCGGGCAGCGATTTTGTAAAGGAAGTCACGCCCGCTGCGGCGTTCGATTGGGACCCGGAGGACAAGGAATCCGCCGAGTGGACCATTGTCAAAGGCGACGGCTCGAATACGGAGATTCGTGAAGGAAACGAAGTCTTCCGCAAGCTCCCGCCCACCCGCTTTGACATCGTCGCTTATGATTTCGGGATGAAGAAAAACATCCTCCGGCGTCTGCGTCAGGAGGGGTTCCGCGTCCGCGTTGTGCCTGCCGATTTCCCTGCGGAGGAAGTGCTCGCGCTCAAGCCCGACGGCGTATTTCTAAGCAACGGCCCCGGCGATCCCGGTGCGCTGACTTACGTGCATTCCAACATCCGGAAACTCATGGGCCGGACTCCGATTTTCGGAATCTGTCTCGGGCACCAAATGCTCGGATACGCAGTGGGCGGCAAGACATTCAAGCTGAAGTTCGGGCACCGCGGCGGCAACCAGCCGGTGCAGGATTTGCGCACGGGGAAAGTGGCCATCACTTCCCAGAACCACGGCTTCGCGGTGGATGCCGAGTCACTCCCGAGCGACGTGGAAGTGACGCACATCAATCTCAACGACCAGACCGTCGAGGGCCTCGCACACAAGTCCCTGCCGATTTTCAGCGTGCAATATCATCCCGAGGCCGCGCCCGGCCCGAACGATGCGACTTACTTCTTCAAGCAGTTCGCCGATCTCATCGCGAAGACCAAGTAACCGCGCATTCACGAAGTTCCGTCTTTCCTAAAACACTCTCACCCGTATATCTCACCAGCCATGCCGAAGCTTCAAATCACACTCCCGGACGGATCCAACCTCGATCAAGAACTCACCGATGACCTTATTTCAATCGGGCGGATCGTGGACAACATGATCCAGATCGAAGATGCCAGCGTCTCCAGCCATCACGCTCAACTCGTCTCCGGCGAGTCGGGGGACTATGTCCTGGAGGATCTCGGCTCCACGAACGGCACGCGCCTGAACGGAAAACAAATCAACGAAGGCGAGCAGCACAAATTGCAGAACGGCGACAAAGTCCGCTTCGGCTCGATCGAGGCCACGTACGGCAGTGAAAATGCCGCCGAAGCCCGCGAAGAAATGCCCGAGGCGGTCTCCACTGCACCGAAGGTTGCATCGAAGAGCGTCAAACCGTCGAACTTCCAGAACGCCTCGCCGTTCCAAAAGAAGTCCAAAAAGAAGGACCCGATCGCGATGGCTGTTTGGGCCTTCGCCGCGCTGGGCTTCATCGCTCTCATCGCTGCGACTTTCATGGCCCTGGGAGTTGGCGCGCAATAAGTCGTAAACTTTCGCGATTCCGCGTTTCCAAAAACTGCGGGTTCATGTCAGTGATTTAGCGTCATGCCATCCACTGCAACCGCATCCCGACCACCTACGGTCCCGCACCACACCATGGTGCGTGCCATTGGCCGTGGCAGCTATGGCGAGATTTGGCTCGCACGCTCGCTCACAGGCGCATGGCGTGCCGTTAAAATTGTCGATCGGCGGCGATTTGAGGACGAGCGATCATTCGAGCGCGAGTTCGCCGGGATGGCCAGCTTTGAGCCGGTTTCCCGCGAGCATGAAGGCTTTGTGGACATTCTCCACGTTGGACGAAGCGATGACGATGACTTCTTCTACTACGTCATGGAGCTTGCGGACGACGTCGTGCCGCGCTCGCCATTCGACCCCGAAGCCTACCAGCCCAAGACGCTGAAAAGCGAACTCGCCCGTGTCGGACGAATGAGCGCTGACCAGGTCATCGCGCTCGGGCTTTCGCTCACGGATGCGCTCGCGGAGTTGCATGGGCACTCGCTCGTCCATCGTGACATCAAGCCCGCAAACATCATCTTTTGTGGCGGCGCGCCAAAGGTCGCCGACATCGGACTCGTCTCCGCGATGGGGCAGGCTTCGTTCGTCGGCACGGAAGGCTACGTCCCGCCGGAAGGCCCGGGAAACGAGCAGTCCGACATCTATAGCCTCGGCAAAGTGCTCTACGAAATCGGCATGGGCAAAGACCGGATGCAGTTCCCCGAGATGAATACGGGCCTCGCCGATTTCCCCGACCGCGAGTTGTTGCTTCGCCTGAATGATGTGCTCCTCCGCGCGTGCGCCCACTCGCAGACCGAGCGCTACGCCACTGCCCGTGAAATGCACGAAGATCTGCTGCGGGCCCGCGATGGACGACCGCTTGCGGGCCGCCCGCGCAATCGCCGCCGCTGGTTCCTGGTTGCTGCGCTCGTCACCTTCCTCAGCATGGTCGCATACGCGCTCATGCCGGCGGGAAGAGGCGGCGTGTTTATCGAAGTCGAGCCTCCCGAGGCGATGGTTGTATTTCTGGAGAGGCCGCTGCATTCACCCATCGATCTGAAAGATGTTCCCTCCGGCACACACAAGATTCACATCGGCTCAAACGAATACGAGAACATCGACACCACGGTCACAATCGAAGCCGATGAAGTCGCCCGGCCGCCGAAATTTGTCCTTCAACGGGCGCTGCGTCCGCTGACCATCGAGTCTGAGCCGGCCGGCCTTGCGTTCGAATTGAAGGCCGGTGAGTCCCTCATCCAAAGCGGCACCGCGCCCGCCACCGTACCGCAGCTTCGCGTCGGTGAATATACGCTGAGCATGAGTCACGAAGGGCGCACGAAGACGCTTTCCGTGCAGCTTGAAAAAGAAGGCACACTGCCTGCGAAGATCGTTTTTGGCTCGAAAAGGTATCTGATTACGAGCGTCCCCAAAGGAGCTGAAATTCTTTGCGACGGACGGGTGATCGGCACGGCAAACTGCGAAGTCGATCTTCCCGAAGGGCCGCACAAACTCGTCGCGCGATACAAGACCTGGCCCGACGATTCGCGGGAGATCGTGGCCGAGCCCGGTGAACCCGGCGCCATTGCGTTCGCTTTTCAGCCCGGCAGCGTCAAACTCGCCAGCAGTCCGAAAGGCGCAGTCGTTTACAAAGACGGAGTCCGATTTGGCACCGCACCCGGCCAGATCGACAACCTGGAGCCCGGCGAAATCACCCTCGTGTTCAAGCTCGCGTCGTTCAAGGACGTGAGCGTTCCCGTCACCGTGCGCCCCGGTGGAATCGCGATTGCGGAGGGGGAATTCGATAAACGTCCCGGCCCGCACACTGGCGCGCCGTGGACCAACGGACTCGGGATGAAGTTTGTCCCCGTCGGCGATATTCTCGTATCCATCTGGCCCACGCGGGTGGCCGATTACACCGCCTACGAAATCGCCGCCGGCGTCCCGCCCCGACTCGCCGATTTCACGCAGACGCCCGACCATCCTGTGATCAATGTGAACTCCGATGACGCCCGGGAATTTTGCAAATGGCTCACCGCGAGCGAGCGCAAAGCCGGACGCCTCGACGAAAAGCAAACCTACCGCCTGCCCACCGACGTCGAATGGAGCGCCGCCGCCGGCATCCCCGATGAAGGCGGCAACACTCCCGAGCAACGCGACGGAAAATACCGCCAGTATCTTTGGGGGACCGCATGGCCGCCGCCTGCGAACTCCGGCAACTTCGCCGATGCCTCGATGAAGAAAAATGCAGGCATCGCGGGCTATATCGACGGCTGGCCCCAGACCTCGCCCGTCGGGAGTTACCCGGCCACGGCGAGCGGGCTTTTTGATATGACCGGCAACGTCTGGCAATGGGTCGCAGACAGTTACCGCGGCCCGCAGGCGCGGAAGACCTGGGGGGTCCTGCGCGGAGGTTCGTGGGGGACTTCACAGCAGAATGAATTGCAGCTCGGTTACCGAGATGTTGTGGATCCGAAGGAGCGCGATCCGCTCTTCGGCTTTCGCTGCATCATCGAAATGGGGAACTAAAACATGCGCATCATCTCCATCGACCCATCGCTCCGCTGCACCGGATTTGCCGTGCTGGAGAAAATTGCGGGCAAAGTTCGTGCGCTGGAGTGGGGGACTGTAAAAAACAAAGCGACGCTCCTCCCCAGCGAATGCCTCGTCGCCATCCGCGCGCGCATCTCCGACATTATCGCGCGGTACAAGCCCGAGTGCGTCGCGTTTGAAGGCGTGATCTTTGTGCAGAGCCACAAGACCGCCATCACGCTCGGTGCAGCGCGTGGCGCGGCGCTTGTGACTGCGGCGGAAAGCGGGCTCCCGATTTACGAGTACGCTCCGCGTCGTGTGAAGCAAAGCGTCGTGGGGCGCGGCGGCGCGCAGAAAGATCAAGTCGGCTTCATGGTGCGCGTGCTCCTCGGTCTCACCGAGACGCCCGAGCCCGACGCAGCGGATGCACTTGCCGTCGGACTCACTCATTTTCAAGCATGGGAGACCGCGAAAATGGGGGCGGGCCAGCTCGTGCGGATTTAATCGACCACTTCAACCGCTTTTGGGACAACTCTGAACATGCCGACTTTCATCCACGACGACTTCCTTCTCCAGACCCGCACCGCGCGCCGTCTCTACCACGAATTTGCGAAGCCGGAGCCGATCTTCGACTACCATTGCCACCTCCCGCCGAAGGACCTCGGGGAGAACCGGCGCTTTGCGAATCTCTTCGAAATCTGGCTGGAAGGTGATCACTACAAATGGCGGGCGATGCGCTGGAACGGTGTGCCCGAGCGCTTCATAACCGGCGACGCCACACCGTTTGAGAAGTTCCAGGCGTGGGCATCCACCGTTCCCCACACGCTCCGCAATCCGCTCTTTCATTGGACGCACCTCGAGCTGAGCCGCTACTTCGGCATCACGGAACTGCTCAACGCCGACTCCGCCCAACGCATCTGGGACCAGGCAAACGAGCAACTCCCCGGACTCTCCACGCAGAATATTCTCGAAAAATTTCGAGTCACCAACGTTTGCACCACGGACGATCCGTCGGACGATCTCGCACACCACATCGCCCTCGCGAAAGCAGGCATTGCCACCAAAGTGCTGCCCACATTCCGCCCGGACAAAGCGCTCGCCGTGCATCAGCCCGGCGCTTTCAACGCATGGGTCACGAAGCTCGCCGAGATTAATGGCCGCGAGATTCGCAACGTCGAGTCGCTCCTCGCGGCGATTAAAAGCCGGCGCGACTTTTTCCACAGCATCGGCTGCCGGTTGTCCGACCACGGGCCCGATCGGATTCATTGCGAGCCCTGCACCGAGCGCGAAGCCCGCGCCATTTTCAACGCCGTGCAATTCGGCCGCGCCGCATCCCCCGGCGAGCACGCGGGCTGGTCCGCGTTCATGATGCTCTTCCTCGGTAAACTTTACGCCGAGAGCGGATGGACCATGCAGCTCCACCTCGGCGCTCTGCGCAACAACAACACCCGGCTCCTTCGCACCCTCGGTCCCGACACCGGGTTCGACTCCATCGGCGACAACACGCACACCGCCGGGCTCGCGGGCTTCCTCGACAAGCTCGACGATGAGAACGCTCTCCCCCGCACCATCCTCTACAACCTCAACCCCGCCGACAACTACGCCTTCACCACAATGGCCGGGAATTTCCAGGACGGCACCATCGCGGCCAAAGTGCAGATTGGTTCCGGCTGGTGGTTCCTCGATCAAAAAGAAGGCATGGAATGGCAGCTCAACGCGCTATCCAATCTCGGCCTTCTCTCCCGCTTTATCGGCATGGTCACCGACTCGCGGTCATTCATGTCGTATCCGCGCCACGAGTACTTCCGTCGCGTGCTGTGCAACCTCCTTGGCAGCGACATCGAGTCCGGCGAGGTGCCCGATGACGAGGCCCTCGTCGGCCCCATGATCCGCAACATCTGCCACGGCAACGCGAAAGAGTATCTGCGGCTGGATTGAGTCTGGAATCGGTAGGGGCAGCTTTACGGCAGCGTAAACTTGAGATCCTCGAAAACGGCCAGAAATGAACTCGCGCTTCCGGTGCTTTTTCCCGCCTGTCCCACTTCCTCTGTGGACGGTGGGATTGGAATCCGGGAGCTTGGGGATTGCTCACACGATGTGGTGGAAGCAGTCGAATGCACTGTAGCCGCCGTAAAGGACGAGCAGCGCGGCGGTCAGTCGTGGGCGCGCAGTGATGTGGTCTTCCATGCAGCGATATGCGATCAGGAACATGCCCGGCACGAACGGGAGTAGGTAGCGAAAGGAGGACTCGCTGTGCAGCAACCATGACGGAAACATCACCGCAAGCGTGAGGATGAACGGAACGATGAACAGAAAATCGGCACTATGCAGATCGGGACGACTCCTTCCGGTTCGACAGCGGCGGAAGACCGCGAGTGCCAGCACGACGCAAAGCGCGGCTAACACTGCGGATTTCCAGCCGACCGTTTCCGTTTCACTCTCATCGAAGCCACGCACTTCATTCCATCGCCCGAGAATTAGGGCGGGCATGACCCCGTCGACGATAAGACGCACCTGGTTCGGCCATGCATGAAGGTGCTTAAGACTATAGCTGGCCTCAGCGTACGGCTCGATCCCCGCCGTGGCGAGGCGGGGTAGTTCGATTTTGCGGAACCACAGATCGGCGGGCATTGGCACGAGCACGACTAGAGAGAGTGCGCCGGCAACAAGTGTCCATTCGCGAAGGCGCGGCATGAGCAAGGTGGACACAAGGATGGCAGCGCCTGCTGCGCAGAAGAATGCCGCGGCGATGAGGAGCGCTTTTTCCAATGGCGAGATTGCGTAGGTCGCACGACGCGTGAGGAAGCGATAAAGCATCGGTGTGACCGCGAGCATTCCCACTCCGACGGTGAGTATTCCTGCGATCATCCGCCTGCGGAGGCCGAAATCGCTGAACCGATCGCAAAGCCGCTTGAAATAATCGGACCGCAACCACAGCCACACGAGCGATGCGAACGCCTGGAAAATCGCAAGCTTCATCACGTAGATACCGGTGCCCATGAGCACCCCGAGCCCCAGCCATCGCGTGAGGGTGCGCTTTTCTTCCACCCTCATCGTTGCGATCTGGATGATGCCGACAACGAGCAGCAGTGTGGAGTAGCTGCCGTGGGAAAAGGTTGTGTAGCGTGCGATCGAGGAATTCGCGAGCGCGAGGGGAAGCGTGATGCCGAAGGCCGCGCCATTGCCGACCGTGCGCCGTAGCGCGAGGAAGAACACACCGACCGCGAGGCTGCCGAGCAGCACAGTGGATGCGCGGAATGCCCCGGCACTTTCACCGAAGACCCGGAATAGCCCGGCGGCAATCCACTGCTCCAGCGGTGCGCTGTAGTTCGTGCCGGAGATGTAGAGTAGGAAATCGCCTGCGAGCATGCGCTTCACCGTGGGCAGGGAATATTTCACCTCGTCTACCTGCACGATCGCAGCGGTCGCGGCATAGGGCATGCGCCACGCAAATGCGAGCACGGTGAGCACGAGGAAAAGCAGCCATGCACTGCGATGCGATGCGAAGTTGGGAAATGTTGAGTTTGTCATTTTCGGTTTGGCCTCACCCGTGCATTCGGATCGGGAATGGGGCAGTGCGCGATTGTTGAGTGTGTTCACTTCGTTTCATAGATCAATCCAACAGCGTCTCCCGAGAAGCCTGCGACTTCATATGCGCACTTTTCCGAGCTTGTTCCTCTCCTGTCGGCGCTTTCACTGGAACCGATCCCAGTTCTGCGCCGCAGGATAAAACGAGCGGAAGGCGAGAGAATCGGTTTTCCCGCGTGGGGTCGAACTTTGCGCGTTCGTGCTTCGGTGATGGAGCGCGGAAAAGATGAGGATAAAATGCGCAGCGGACCTCGCAGCGGGCGATTCGGAGATTGAAACGCGGCGAAACCCGGCGAAACTCCCCAAAAGAATTTGAAAACTTCCTCGCCAATTCCGGTTCCAAAACATCGCGACCATCTAAGCTGGTGTATTTTTTCGACTCCCCCCGTTTCCTCATTTTCCGGAAGCCAATTCATAGATTCGATTCGACCGGCCCCCCATTCATGATGCGCATTGCCCTGCTGATTCCTGACAGCGCCGCGGCGGCGCACAATTACTTCCTTCCGTACATTACGCAGGGTGGCGACGATGTTTGGAACGGCGCGAAGTTTGTGGTAAATCCTGTCGAGGGTTCTTTCGATGGGATCGTGGTATTCCAAAGCGTTCAGGCACTGGACAGGACGTTCCGACTAAACTGCCCGGCCTCTCGGACGATGCTTTTGCTTCAAGAACCCCCGGACATCTTGTTTTTGCCGGATGGCTACACCCGGCAATTTTACACGACGCTGGGTCAGGATTTGCGCGTCCGTTGTCGCCGTTCCGGGCTGCAGGCAGGACAACATCATTGGTTCGTGGAATTGCCAATCGAGATGGCGAAGTGTGCACCTATCAAGGCAAAGCCAAAGCTACTCTCCGCAGTCGTCTCAGCGAAGGCCGACACTACAGGGCACCGGAACCGACTTCGATTCATGGAGACTCTCAAGGCGCATTTTCAGGAGCGCTTGGATTGGTTTGGCCGAGGAGTTCAGGATCTGGGGAATCGTAAACTCTCAGGATTGGCGGATTACCGGTATCACCTCGTAATTGAGAATGGTTCATGGCCCCATTACTGGACGGAGAAGATCGCTGACGCTTTCGTCGCCAATTGCTTCCCGTTTTATTGGGGCGCTCCGAACATTGGAGAATACTTCGACACCAACTCATTTGAGCCGCTCGACCTTAAGGATCACGCAGGAGCGATTGCCAGAATCGAAGCTGTGATTTCCGATGACCGATGGACGAAGTCCCAGGCGGCGCTTGCTACAGCTCGGGAGAAGGTGCTCTTCAAATACCACCCCTACCAGACCTGCCTCGATTCTTTTGCTTCTGCGCCGATGACTCCTGCTCGCGAAGTCGTCATTCGCCCACATACCGAATTCCGATATTCAATCAGCGGGCGCATACGAAACCGCCTTTGGAGCAGGAAGCACCGGACAAGCTTGCGTTCCTGAAACGCGTAACTTGAAAATGGGTTCAAAGTCTAATGGCGCCCAGTCGATAAAAATGAACAAAACGGCTGCCGCGAAATGACGTCATGAGACAGAATGAGTGAGAGACTGCAGTTGAATATCCACGGAAGCCAAGCCTTCACTTGATTGACGAGCGGCGTTGGTTTCACATGTGCCTCTTTCCGTGTCCTTCAGCACTCCGTGCATATTCAACGGCCGTCTTTACGTTGAAACTTTGAGCCACGGATCGGGCGGCGAAACCGTAAATTCATGGCCAAAGCCTTCGGCGATCATTGCTCGGAGTGCTTTTGTTTTTAACACGCTGGTTACGGACACGGCACCAAATGAACAGTAGAACGCAGCGTTCGGCATGAGCAGGGGCGACTCGTTTTGCAGGGGCTTTGGCGATGGACAGGGGCATGGACATTGCGTTTCGATGAACATTCCTGAAGGCAAGGCTTGCCGCGCAGAGGGAATGTCGATACGGTCCGCGCCTCTTTTCAAAATATCATGGCTAAAAAGACTGCATCCAAACCCGCGAAGAAAGCACCCGCTGCAAAGGCGAAAAATGAACTCGGTGGAGTAATGTCCGGCGCTGACATTCTTGTCGCTGCGCTTGAGCGGGAGGGGGTCGATACGATTTTCGCGTATCCCGGCGGTGCTTCGATGGCGATGCATCAGGCGCTGACGCGTTCGAAGAAAATCCGGACGATTTTGCCGCGTCATGAGCAAGGCGGCGTGTTTGCTGCGCAGGGTTATGCTCGGGTGACGGGGCGCGCGGGTGTTTGTATGGCGACCTCGGGGCCGGGTGCGATGAATCTGGTGACGGGAATAGCGGACGCATTTCTCGACTCGACGCCGCTGGTGGCGATCACGGGGCAGGTGCCGCGCCATATGATCGGGAAGGGTGCGTTTCAGGAGACGGATGTGTTCGGTGTGACTGCGCCGATTGTGAAGCACAACTATCTGGTGATGGACATTAACGACCTGCCGAGGATCGTGAAGGAGGCTTTTCACATCGCGCAGTCGGGGCGTCCGGGCCCGGTGCTCATCGACATCCCAAAGGATGTGCAGATGGGGCAGACGCAGCCTGTTTGGCCGGCGCAGATCAATCTGCGCGGTTATAAGCCGGATGTGCGTGTGGGTGATGCGGAGCTGAACGAGATGATCGGGCTCATCCGCCAGGCGAAGCGCCCGGTGATGTATGTGGGCGGCGGTATCATCAGCGGCGAGGCGCACGCGGAATTGCTGGAGTTTGCAGAGCGCGCACAGATTCCTGTGGCGACGACCTTGATGGGCGTGGGTGGATTCCCCGAGACGCATCCGCTTTCGCTGAAGTGGTTCGGCATGCACGGCACGGTCGCCGGAAATAACGCGGCGAACGAGGCGGACTTGATGCTGGCTTTTGGCGTGCGGTTTGACGACCGGATCACGGGCAAGCTGGAGGCTTTCTGCCAGCACGGGACGATCGTGCATCTCGAAATCGACAGCTCGGAGATCAATAAGAACAAGGTGGTGAAACTGCCGATGCTGGGTGATGTGCGCGATGCTTTGAAGCGCGCGAATGTGTTGCTCGCCAAGGCCGGATACGCCCGCAAGTCGAAGAACTATGACCTCTATCCCGAGTGGCGCACGCTGATCGAGGGATGGAAGAAGGATTTCCCATTCTACTACGAGGACACGAACGACGCGATCCAGCCGCAGTACGTCATCGAGCAACTCTACAAGATGACGAAGGGCGAAGCGATCATCACGACCGGTGTGGGACAGCACCAGATGTGGGCCGCGCAGTTCTATCATTTCGACAAGCCGCGCCGCCTCATCAGCAGCCTCGGTCTCGGCTCGATGGGCTACGGCTACCCGAGCGCCATCGGCGCAAAAATGGGCGCGCCGGACCGCGAGGTCATCGACATTGATGGCGACGGTTCGTTCGTGATGAACATCCAGGAACTCGCAACGGCACGCGTCGAAGGCATCGCAGCAAAGGCGCTTGTTTTGAACAATCTGCACCTCGGAATGGTCGTGCAGTGGGAGGATCGTTTCTTCAAGAGCAACCGCGGCCACACGTTCCTCGGCGTCTTTGACGACAAGGAAATGACGAAGCCGAACATGCAGCAGATTTATCCGGATTTCCAAAAAATCTGCGAGGGCTTTGACATCCCGAGCCGCCGCGTCTCGCACAAGAAAGACCTCGCTGAAGCGATGAAGTGGTTCCTCGCGCAGAAGACTGCTTGCTTGCTCGAAGTCATGGTTCCTTACAGCGAACATGTGCTCCCGATGATCCCGGCGGGCGCAACTTACAAAGATTTGATTTACAAAGACGACGCGGTACGTAAAACACTCGTCCCAGGAAGCGGACTGTAACGTTCGCGCTACAAATTCCCACAAGAAGCAACCGCCACCGAAGGCCCCCACTGAGCCTCCGGTGGCGGTTGAACTTTGTACGGATGTTATTCGTTGCCAGCGGCGAACGATTTCTCCACATAGAGCGCCCTATGAAATTCCTCAGCACCGTAATTCTCGCCGCTTCCATTTCCGCCATCGCGGCGGACGACTTCATCACCTACGAGCCCAAAGACGGTCCGGGGAAGGGGAAGCATGTCGTCTTAATCGCGGGCGATGAGGAATATCGCAGCGAGGAAGCTCTGCCGATGCTCGGTAAGATTCTCAGCCAGCGTCACGGCTTCAAATGCACGGTGCTTTTTTCCGTGGATGCGGACGGCACGATCAATCCCAACAATGGCGCGTCGTTGAGCAACGCTGCTGCACTGGATTCAGCGGACGCGATTGTGACTTCCCTGCGTTTTCGTAAATGGGCGGATGGCGACATGAAACACTTCGCCGACGCCATCGCGCGCGGTGTTCCGGTGATTGGCTTGCGCACTTCCACGCACGCTTTTCAGCTTCCCGGTACGAGCGCGTATAAGGAGATGAACAGATTTGGGAAAAAGGCGCTCGGCGAGCAATGGGTGAGTCACTGGGGCGCGCATAAATCGCAGGCAACGCGCGGCGTCATCGAGCCATCCGCAAAGGGCGAGGCGATTCTGCGTGGTGTCACGGAGATGTTCGGCACGTCCGACGTTTATGAGGCTTACCCACCGGCAGATGCGAAGATCCTCGTCCGCGGACTCGTTTTGAAGGGAATGAATCCAACGGATGAAGTTGCGGATTATAAAAAGAAGCGCGCAACCGACAAGATGGAGCAGGGGGTGAACGACCCTGCGATGCCAGTCGCGTGGACGCGCATTCACAAGAACGAAGCGGGCAAAGAAAACAAGATGCTGTGCACCACCATGGGCGCTGCAAGCGATTTACCAAGCGAAGGACTCCGCCGACTGGTCGTGAACGGCGTTTTTTGGGGACTCGGAATGGACGTGCCGGAGAAGGCGAACGTCGATTTTGTCGATCCCTACAACCCGACGATGTATGGCTTCAACGGCTTTCGCAAAGGCCTGAAGGCATCGGATCACGCGCTGGGCAAGGAGTTGCCTGCCGGAAAGTAGTGTCGCCCGACGCCCGTCTGCTCCGCGCCCTCCGGGAAGCGAGTGTGCATGTTTTGCCGGGAGATATCGCCGGACTTTCGCTCGCGGAAGTCGAGGAGGGATTGAAGCGGCTGCAAGGCTCCGGATTCGACATCGAGTCAAAGCCGGGCCTCGGCTGCCGTCTGCTGGGTTTGCCCGACCGGATCATTGCCGATGACCTGCATTCGCGCATGACAGAATGCTCGATCGTGCGGGAGATTCTCGTTTTTGAAGAAACAAGCTCGACCAACGATGTCGCTACGAATCTCGGACGACAAGGGCATCCGGGCGGCCTGGCGATCTTTGCGGAGCGGCAGACAGCGGGCCGCGGGCGCTTTGGGCGGCGCTGGGTTTCCGCAGGGCACGAAGGGCTTTGGTTCTCGCTTCTGTTGCGACCGGAAATGCCCCTATCGAATTGGACGCGACTGACGACTTGGGCGGGAGTTGCCGTGGCGTCCGCGGTGGGAGCGACGGCGCGAATCAAATGGCCCAATGATGTTCTTGTGGGAGGGAAAAAGGTGGCGGGGATCCTAATCGAAAGCAGCACCGACGCCGACGGACGGCCGTTCGCGATCGTCGGCATCGGAGTGAATGTAAATCAAACTGAGTTTCCGGCCGAGCTTGCCGATCGTGCAACGTCGTTGCGCCTGCAATCGGGCAAAGCAGCGGACCGCGCCGGACTCGCAGTTTCCATACTTGGCGAGCTCGATCGTCGATTTACGCAGTTGGATGCTGATTTCACGGCGATACTGGCCGAGACAAAACGCAGGAGTGCGGTTCTGGGGCAGTGGGTGCAATTACACTCGGGCAGCGAAATGTTCGAGGGGGTCGCAGAGGATTTTGATTCGGATGGGAATATTCTTATCAGGCTTGATGGTGGCGAGTTGCGGAGGATGAACGCCGGTGAAATCTCCACGCGATCGCCCCATGCATCCCTGTAGAACTGGAATTTCGTCGAATCCGCAGAGCTTGGGACCGGCTTTTGCTTTCTCATCTGGCAGAACATGCAAATCATTCTTTCAGACGTCCAGGACCAACTCGTGAAGGGCTTGTCCCACAGGATGAACAACATCCTGACCCTCTTCCACGGGTATCTGGGTCTCCTCCTTGATAATGAAGAACTGGATCCCGTCACTCAGGAGGGACTTGCAAAGATTAAGGACAGTGCCCGAATTGCCTCGGAACTGATGGATCGCACCAACGCGCTCGTGCGTCCGAAAAACCTGATGCCTCGGGAGATTGTGATCGAAGAATTTCTGAATCAGTTGACTCCGACGTTTGAGAAGCTGCGTGCTTCCGGTCCGAAAATCGAGGTTGAGTGCGGCCCCAACCTCCCTCAAGTCATCGCGGACCCCTCAAGAATCCGGGTGGCATTGACCGAACTCGTCAAGAACGCATGCGACGCCACCGAATCCGGAGGGGAGATTCGCATTGTCGTCAGCTCAAGCTCGACCAGCCCGAAAGAACCTTTCTGTTCGACGACCGAACCACTACCCGCAGAGTGGGTGGTCCTCTCGGTGGTCGATCAAGGGCGCGGAATCGATAAAAGCGTCGAACACCAACTCTACGAACCCTTTTCCACAACGAAGAAGCGAATCGTAATCGCCGGCCTCGGGCTCACCGTGGCGATGCGTTGCATGCAACAAATTGGCGGGGGAATCGACCACGAGTCCGAGCCCGGGAAAACAATATTTCGACTCACCCTTCCGGCCCAGCGGGCCGGGAAACTCCGCGCTGTCGCGTAGATTTACTCCTCCCAACGAAATGCCCCGTCCACGGGCAGGCCAAGTTGATCGAGGATGCGATCGACGACGGTGTCTGCAAGTTCTGTGATGGTTTTCGGACGACTGTAAAAACCGGGACTTGCAGGCATTACCAGAGCCCCGGCCTCCATCACCGTGCAAACATTACGGGCGTGAATGAGATTCCACGGTGTCTCTCGCGGAACGATGATGAGCTTGCGACGCTCTTTGAGGAAAACATCTGCGGCCCGGAGAATGGTTGAGTCTCCGGTTCCGGCCGCGATGCGGGCGAGTGTCCCCATCGAGCATGGACAAATCACCATCGCGTCGAACCTTGCGGACCCGCTTGCAAACGGGACATTCATCGTCTTGTCCCCATGCTGATGCACGCCCGCAGGGACGATAAGTTCGTCGATTTCGTCGTGGATGACCTGCTTCCCGTAAGGGCTCAGAATCAAGTGAACCTCGTGCGCGGTTGCGTCGATTTTATCGAGAAGTCGCTGGAGATAGATCGCTCCGCTTGCGCCGGTTCCAGCGATGACGAGCTTCACTTTGCTGCGTCGGCGTTGGCTTCCGCTTCTTCTTGTGCTGCCTTTTTCAGGAATGCTTTCATCGCGGTGTCCCACTTGCCCACATCGTCGCCGAAGTCTTCGTCGAGGAACACCTGCATCGTGGTTTTGGCCTCTTCGTTGAAATGGTGATTCGGGATGCGAATGGCTTCGAGCATCGCGGGGAGTTTCACTTTGTCGTCGCGGTTCATCAGGTCGGTCGCGAAGACGTCGATGACGTCTTCGTTGAACGCTGGATTCCGCCAGATGTGGTTCAGTTTTCCGCTCCATGCCTCGTCGGGGAGAAGGTTTACGATATGCTGGGATGCTTCGACCTGCCCGTCTTTGGTGAGACCGGGCAGAAGATTGATTAAGGCCTGCGCGGTGTTGAGGTGATCCTGATCGGAGTTGCCGGGATAGAGTCGCAGCGCATCGTCTATTTTGCGATCGTCCTCCGTCATGACGGGCGGTGGCGTGACTGTGGGAACCGGCACCTCGGGCTCTTTATCGGGTTTAACGACCGTCGCGGATGGTTCCGGGTCAGCCGTCACTGCGGTGTTGTCCGGGCTTTTTGCGATTTTGGCGGGCGGCGGCGTCGGTGTCGGCGTATAATGCGCGGTGTTATCCCCACTCAAAAACCAAAGGGCTGCACCCACCACAATGGCGACTACGACTGCGAAAATACCTACGGAACGAGAATTCATGGATGTTATTGGCTCTGAAAAGCGACTCCCCGGTTTTGACCTGCGGAGCGCACTGAATGTTCAATAAATCATTCGGCCGGTGATGCGCAAGGTTGCGCGTAGCTCTTTTGTCACCATGCGGGTTGATGAAACTCCAGCCCATGCGCGTCGGCGACGCCCTTGCAGGTCACTTTTCCGCCGAAAGTGTTTACCCCGCCGATGAGGTTGCGGTCCTTCGCCAGTGCTCCGGCAAAGCCGTGGTCGGCGATGATTTCGATGTAGCGGTAGGTGACATTCGTCAGCGCCTGCGTCGCGGTGCGGGCGTAGGCGGCGGGCATGTTTGCCACGCAATAATGCGTCACATCTTCCTCCACAAAAACCGGGTCGTGATGGGTGGTGGCGCGCGAGGTTTCCGCGCACCCACCTTGGTCGATGGCGATATCGACGAACACACTGCCGGGTTTCATCACGCGCATCATTTCACGGTTGATGAGCTTTGGCGCCTTTGCGCCGGGCACGAGGACTGCGCCGATGAGGAGGTCCACTTCGGGCAGCATTTCCAGAATGTGCGCGGGGTTGGAAAAAAGCGTGTGCGCGGTGTGGAGTGTGATGTCGAGGAAGCGCATCCGCTCGACGTCCACATCGAGAATCGTCACGTCCGCACCGAGGCCTGTGGCCATGCGCGCGGCATTCACACCAGCGGTGCCGCCGCCGATGACGACCACTTTTCCCGGCAGCACGCCCGGCACGCCGCCGAGCAGGACGCCGCATCCGCCGTGGTGCTTCGCGAGGTAGTTTCCGCCGACGAGCACGCTCATGCGCCCGGCGATTTCGCTCATCGGCTCCAGCAGCGGAAGGCGGCGGTTTACTTCCACGGTCTCATAGGCGATGCCGGTGATTTTCCGGTCCAGGAGCGCGTCCGTGAGTTTCCTGCTCGCGGCGAGGTGCAGGTAGGTAAAGAGGATCTGTCCCTCTCGGAGCAGCGGCCACTCTTCTTCGAGCGGTTCCTTCACTTTCACGATCATGTCGGCCCGCTCGAAGACCTCTGCGTGCGAAGCGACAATCTCGGCTCCGGCGGCGGCGTATTCGGCATCGGGGAACCCGGTTCCGGCACCGGCTGCGGTTTCGACGAGGACTTTATGCCCGCGCCGCGTGAGCTGGTAGGCAGCACTGGGCAGCAGTGCCACACGGTTTTCCTGAGCTTTGATTTCCTTGGGTACGCCGATGTTCATGGCAGCACCTTAGCACAATTTCCCTACGGCACCACAGCGTTTACTGCCTGCTTCGGCTGGGTGATATAGGGCTCGCGGAGGTAGAGCGGCTCGAAGTCTCCTCTAGCCAGGATGCCTCTACCATCTGCCGCCAACTGGGCGAGTTTTCCTGCCCGTGGCATCGCGATGACCGCCCGCGGAAATGCTGGCAGCGCGGCCGTGGTGAAAACGGGCAATTCCGGTGCAGTTGCGAGCTTCATTTCCAGCGCAGCTGCGTCGAGCAACTGTGGCTCATCGATGCACATACCGTCGCAAACCCGGCTGTAGTAAAATGTGTCGCGGCGCGCATCGCCGATGGCGAAATACTCGCGGGCATCCGTCTCCAACGCGGCGACGCTCGCGAGGCCGAGCAGTTCTGCGCCGCAGGAAAGCGACAGCCCCAGCGCAGTCGCGATGCTGATTCGCACGCCCGCGTAACTTCCAGGTCCGATTCCGACCGCGATGGTCGTGAGCTTCGGCGCTAGTTCGCGGACTTTTGCGAGCAGGAGATAAAGGTCGCTGCTTTGACTGCGGTCGCACGCGAAGACTTCATCGAGCACGAGTCGTCCGTCTTTTAGCAGCGCGATGCTGCCGCGTGGCGTGGATGTGTCGATGGCGAGAATCATGGAAGCTCGATGGTCCTTTCGTCTCCATCGCCCGCGCGGAACCGCAACCACCGTGTCGCCGCCGGAAGCACCTCGGGAAATTTTCCAGCCCATTCGATCGCCAGAACGCCGTTCGCGCCGAGGTAATCGTCGAGCCCGATGCGCAGCGCTTCGTCGCCGGATTCCAGCCGGTAAAAGTCGAAGTGAAACAACGGCAGCCTGCCGCCCGTGTATTCGTGGACGAGCGTGAAAGTCGGGCTCGTCACCGCGCCATCGTGCCCGAGGCCCGCAGCGACGCCTTTGATAAACTGCGTCTTCCCTGCGCCGAGATCGCCGTCCAATGCGAGCACATCGCCCGCGCGCAACTGCGCCGCATAATCGCGGCCCAACTCGAACGTCTGCTCAGGACTTCTTGAAATGATCGTATCCACCTGGGGCCGAATCTCCACGTCTCCGCGCGGCCTGTCGAGTGAAACGACCGATTCGCGTCAGCGGGAGCTTCGGGAACTTCTTCACCCATGCGCGTTCGAGCGCCTCGGCGGCATCCGGCGCGATGGCAAAGAGCAGCTCGAAATCCTCGCCATCGTTCATCGCTTCCAGCGGTGTGCAGCCGGACGAGCAGGGGAGCGAGAGCGGCCACACTTCATGCCCGCATCCACTCGCCGCAGCGAGTCGCGGCAGATCCGCGCCGAGGCCGTCGCTGAGATCCATCATCGCGGAAGGACGGTGTTTCTCCACCAGCCAGCGCGCCTCCGCGAGACGCGGGATAAAATCGAGATGCTTTCCCGCGAGAGATCCGCCGAGCCGGCCCGTCACGTACAGCCAGTCGTTCGCCTTTCCTCCGGAGCGCAGGACACAGCACCCGGGCTCCACGCGTCCGGAGAGAGCGACATTGATCCAGCGGGCACCGGGCGAGCGACACGTCTCGCCGCCGACGATTCCCACGCCAAACTTCCGCGCCGCCTTGCGCAGCCCGGCGTAAAGGGCGCGCGCCCATTCCATCTCGGTATCGGCAGGGACGGCGAGCGTCACCAATGCGTGCTCGGGAATCCCGCCCATCGCGGCAATGTCACTGATCGCGCGGCAGAGCGCCTTCCATCCGACGCGCTCCGGCTCGGCATCGCTGAGAAAGTGAACGCCTTCGATGACTGCATCCGCCTTGGCGAGCCGCCACCACGCATCGCCCTTGCGTCCCAGCACCGCGCAATCATCGCCTGCGCCGACGATGACATCCGCGCCCGCCGGGAGCCCGCGGGTCAGTTCCCGCACCACCGCATCTTCGCCGAGCGCGGAAAACTTCATAGCGGGCGACTGGCCATCCACGCTCCCCACGCGAGGCTCATGCTATTAAAAGTCGCGTGCATGATGATGGGCACGACGAGCGACCCCGACCACTCAAACGCAATCGTCAGAGCCAGTGCGAGCAGTGCGAGGCCGGGGAAGCCCGCAGCGTTATTGTGGATCGCCGCGAAGAGCAGCGCGCCGATGAATGCGCTCGGGAGCGCGCCGATATAGCGCTTCAGCGTCTGGTAAAGATACCCGCGGAAAAGAATCTCCTCCGAAATGGGAGCAATCAATCCTGCGGCGAGGCATGTGTGCAAAACCACCTGCCAGTCGTGTTGGCGCACCGCGTCCTGATAGAGAAGCACGAGCGGCTGGAGTTTGGCATCGCTTCCGAGTTTTCGAGTGGCAAATTCAGACACGAGGACAAACAGCGGAAGCAGTGCGGCGAGAAATCCCAGTGCGTATCCGAGTGCTTTCAGGGGCTTTACTTTTGTGAGCCCGAATACCTCCACCACGCTCACATTGCGCGCATAAAGGAAGAACAGGATGCCAATCGGGAAGACGGCGAACTGAAAGGCGCCGGCGAGAATATGCTCTGCCTTCAACTCTGTGATCTCCGGAGCTTTTACGATCCATGCGGACACAACGGAGAGCCCGAGCACTGCAAGAATGACGGCGAAAACCGGAATATCCGGAAAACCCAGCAAGTCCCTACGCAAGCGCCCGCCATCATTTGCGAGTCGTCCCAGTGCCCGATAGTACACATGACAGCCGAGCGCCAACGCAGCCACGAGCAGCACATAGACCGCAGGCGCGACATTTTGGGGGACGGCCGTGGCATCCGGTGCAGAAGCGATGAATATCACGCGAAAAGATGCGTTCAATAAGGCTTTGCGATCACGCGGTGTGCGGGATCGGTCGCTCCGGACTGTTGATAAATCGGGCCGGGAGTTGCTGAAATGAGCTCGTATCCCTTTAACACAAACTCCGGGTAAAAGCCGTTGCTGGCAGGCTCATAAACTGTGTCGCCGGAGAAATTGCCGATGAGCTTATACTCGTAATCGTTGTCGGAACCGAGCTTTCCAGCCTGCCGGTCCGGGACGTACTTGAACTGCTCGTTCATTAAAACCATCTTTGCATTGGACCATGATTCACCGGATTTTCGCACCCACCCCCAGAATTTGTAGTCCACCTTGTAATAACGGCGCCCCACAAAATAGGCACCTTTTGGCTCTGCAGCGATTCGGGCGACGAGCGCCTGCCGGGACGCGCTGTTGACGCGGCCCCGGGTGCCGCCTCCGCCGTCGAGCGATTGGCAGCCCGAGGCTGCAAATACGAGAGCGATTGCAAGTCCTGTTCGAATGAGTTTCATGATCTGAGAGTGCATTAGATAGTCTGCGAGAGATAGCCGCCATCGACGACGAGATCGGTGCCGGTCACAAAGCTGCTCGCTTTTTGTGCCGCTAGAAAAACGCAGGCCCCGATGAGTTCGTGGCTCTCACCGAAGCGCTTCATCGGCGTATGTCCCCAGATGGCCTCGGTTCGCGGCGTCGGGCTGCCGTCTTCATTGAAGAGCAGTTTCCGATTTTGCTCCGCTGGAAAAAAGCCGGGCGTAATCGAGTTTACACGAACACCTTTCAGCGCCCACTCGCGTGCGAGGAACATCGTGAGACTCAGCACCGCAGCCTTGCTCGCGCTGTAGGCGACCACGCGGGAGAGGGGGATGCGCGCGCTGGCGCTTGCGATATTGATGATGCTGCCGCGACCGCGCTGGCACATTGCCGGACCAAATTCCTGACAAGGAAGAAGGACGCCGCCCACGAGATTCAGATCGAAATTTGCACGCCAGTCCTCGGCGGTGATGCTCTCGATGGGGCGTTCTGCGGTGACGGTTACCTTCGGATCGTTGCCTCCTGCGGCGTTGATCAGAATCGTCGGCGCTCCGAGCGCTGCGACCACGGCCTCGTGCGCCGCATGCAGGCTCTCGCGCGACATGGCATCCACGGGGAAGAAGCGTCCTTCACCGCCCGCTGCGCGGATCGATGCAGCGCGGGCCTCGCCTCTTTCTTGATTGCGTCCGAGCACGGCCACTTTAGCGCCTGCGGCGGCAAGGCCATCGGCCAAAGAGCCGCCCAGCACACCCGTCGCGCCAATGACGACGGCGATTTCTCCTGTGAGATCAAATAGAGATGAATTCATTCGCCCCTCACAACACCCGAGACCGCCCGCCGACGCAAGCCGGAGCTGCAATCGGCGAGCGAATTACGGGCGGGGCGCCGGACTCACGCCCTTGCGAGCTGGCAGCGTGCCGCAGTGTTTCGCGCGAGTCTGGCGATACGCTCGGTGACGCGGCTGCGTCGCTTTTGATGCTCTTGCGACGGGATCTTTTCCGCGCTGTCAAATGAGCGCCGGACTTTGACCAACGCCATCTCGGCCATTCGCCGGACCCACTCGTGGCTGAGTCCGAAGCGCCGTCCAATTTCGCGGAACGACACGGAGCCTTCTGCCTGTAGTCCGTATTTCGCGCTGATGACTTCCAGTTCGCGGTCGTCCAAGTCGTGCAAAGCGCTGATGAGTTCTTCCTTCAGCTCCCGGTCATTCACTTCGGAAAACGCATCGGGCGTCGATTCATCCATCAATCCCGACATCGCCGAGTCCGAAGTTTCATCGCCGGGCGTCAGCGGGGCATCGAGCGAGGAGACTTGCAGGCGGTCGCCTTGCAGCTCGGCGAATTCCGACGCCGTGAGCCCAAGGCGATCAGAGAGCTCTTCCTCCGTCGCGGGACGTCCCAACTGCGAGCTGAGTTCCTCGTTCATGCGAGCCACTTTGCGCAGACGCTGTGAGCGCCAGACCGGAATGTGAACAACGCGCGCCATTTTTGTGATTGCACGATGGATGCGTTGTTTGACCCACACCGACGCATACGTGGAGAACTTCGTCCCGAACTTCGGGTCGTAGAGTTCCGCGGCGCGAATGAGCCCGATGTTTCCCTCGGAGATGATGTCCGCTAGCGGCAAACCGTAGCCACCATATTGGTGGGCGATTGAGGCAACGAGCCGCAGGTGACTGCGAACCAGCAGTTCCTGCGCGGCCACGTCGCCCTTGGAGGCGCGTGCGGCGGTTTCAACGAGCGATTCCTCGGTCAGCGTAGGCTGGCTGTGGATATCCCGGAGATAAGCGTCAAGTGCGCTCCAATCTCCCTTGCGTGCTTCAGTCATGTGTTTCATACGCGACGTGTAGTAGGGCATTGCCTAAAATTAGAATATGACTGCTTTTGGATGGAATCCTTCGTTTTTATCGAAGTATCATCGCGGACATGGAAAACTTAAACTTTCACCATCTCCGATACTTCTGGGCCGTTGCGCGCGAGGGAACATTGCGGGCCGCCGCTGAGAAGCTGCACGTCTCGCAGCCATCCGTGAGTGCGCAGATCAATCAAATCGAGGACTCGCTTGGCGTGGCGCTTTTTCAGCAGATCGGGAGAGGCCTCGTCCTCACGGATGCCGGGCGTCTGGCAATGGAATATGCCGACGACATTTTCTCGACAGCGCGGGAAATGGTACGCGCGCTAAAAGATCCATCCGGCGCGAAAGTGCCGGTCTTCAATGTGGGCGTCATGGATTCGCTCCCAAAGCTTCTCGTGCTTGCACTGCTGAAGCCCGTGCTTGCGATGGATCCGCCCGTTCGGCTGGTGTGTCACGAAGGTCAACTCCATGAACTCCTTCCCGATCTCGCATCTCACCGTCTGGACATGATTCTCGCAGATGAGGCGGCCAGCAGCGAAAACGAGTTTCCGCTTTTCAACACCCTGCTCGGTTCCTGCGGTATCACGTTTTGCGCCACCTCGAAGCTCGCAATCAAACTGCGGAAAGGCTTCCCGGCATCACTCGACGGGCAACCCGCTCTACTGCCCACCGTCTCGAACTCCTACCGGCGGCACCTCGAGGCGTGGTTCGATAAAAACAAAGTGAAACCAAAGATCGTCGCTGAGTTTGATGACCTTGCGCTCATGGCCTTGTTTGCGGGCGAAGGGCACGGCTTCGCGCCCGTGTACTCGGTCGCGCTCGCGAATGCGAAGAAGACATTCGCGCTATCGGCGTTTGGTGAAGCTCCTGATTGCCGCTGCCAGATTCACGCGATCACCGCCGAGCGAAAGCTGAAGCACGCGGCCATTCGGGCAGTCACGGAGTCGGCCCAGCGGGACATCTTCGGCTAGCGGTCGGCCCGTCGTTATTCGAGACGGTAACCGAGGCTGTGTACGGTTACGATGTGTTTCGGTTCGGCGGGTTGGTCTTCCAGTTTCTGGCGCAGTTTCACGATGAGCTGGTCGAGTGTGCGCGTCGTGCCGTAGTACTCGATGCCCCAGACTTCGTTGAGGATCTGGTCACGTGAAACGGCGTTGCCCCGCTCGCGATGGAGCACTGCGATGACTTTGAGTTCCCGCGGCGTCAGCTCGAATTTTGATTTTCCCCGTGTGCCTCGCAGCGCGCGGGTGTCGATGCGGACGTTGCCAAACGAAATGTCATCCGGCAATGCATCGGACGGGGCCGCCGTGTGCTCCGCGCGCCTCAGCAACGCCTGCACGCGGGCGATAAGTTCGCGGAGCGAAAATGGCTTCGTCACGTAATCATCCGCGCCCAGTTCGAGACCCACGACTTTGTCGATTTCCTGTCCCTTGGCGCTGAGCATGAGGATGGGCACGCGGTTCTTTGCGGCGCGAATCTCCCGGCAAAGATCGTAGCCGCTTTTTCCGGGGAGCATGATGTCGAGGACGATGAGGTCCGGCTTGCGCTGACGCACGAGGTTCATGGCCTCACTGCCTGCGCAGCAGTCGGTCACTTCGTAGCCCTCCGCGCGGAGCGATTCCGTGAGGCCGAGGCGGATATGGGCGTCGTCTTCGACGATGAGAATGTGTTTTTTCATTCGGTGCTGAGTGGGATGCTAAAGGTGAATCGGCTTCCGCCGCCTTCGCGTGGTTCGTAAATGATCTCGCCGCCGTGGGCGATGGCGATTTGCCGGGCGAGTGTGAGCCCAAGCCCGCTGCCCTGGATTCCGCTGCTGAGCGAATCATGCGCGCGATAAAACGCATCGAAAATTTTGCGCGCATCGCCGGCTGGAACTCCGGAGCCGCGGTCGAGCACGCTCGCTTTCAGGATGCCGTCTTCGACCCATGTGTGTAGTTGGATTTCCTTGCGCTCGGTGCTGTATTTCTCTGCATTCGAGAGGAGATTCACGAGGATTTGCGCCAGCGCGTCTTCGTCGCCGACGACAGGATACGGCGCGGGTGCAGCTTTCCACTCCGTGGAGAATCCGGCGTCGCGAAGGTGCATCTCGTGATTCTCCCACACACGCGAAATCAACTCGTGGAAATCGAATGGTTTCTTTTCAAAGTGCCGCTGATTGCGCCCGAGCTTCGCAAAATCGAGGACGTTATTGATGAGCCGCGTCAGGCGTTCGGATTCGACCGTAATGATGCGGAGATACTGGTTCTGTTTTTCCAACGGTTGCGGACGATCGTGCATCAACTCCGCAAACATGCGAATGCTGGTCAGCGGCGTTTTCAACTCATGCGATACGTTGGAGACGAAATCAGTCTTTTGCTGCGCAAGTGCGAGTTGCCGCCGAACGTCCGCAGCCACAAGCCATCCGCCGAGCGCAATGAGTGCGACCGCTCCGGCGACGAGAAATGCAAACGTCCGGTGCAGCCCTCGCGCGCTGTCTGCAAGCGCAGTCGGTCGTGCGAGGTAAATCGCCGCCTCCCAATGCGGAATCATCTCGCCAATTTCGCTCGCTACGAAAGGGCTTTTCCAATCGAGCGCGGTAGCGCCGGTCGGTGTCGTCGCGACGGGGCGGGCCTTGTCGTCGAGCAGTGCAATAATGCGTTCGGGCTCACCCGATGTTGTGTGGTTGGCGAGGAGTGCAGGCCACTCTTCGCGAAGGCTGGCCGCTTCGATGAGGCAGCCGAAAATCAGAGTGCGTGCCTCGGGCGGTCGCAGCCAGAAAATGAGGTCGAGTTTGTCCTGCACAAACCGCGCGATCATTCCTTCGTCCCCGTCCTTGGTGAGTTCCGCAAACTCCGCCGTGGCAGGGACGATCGTGGACCATTGCGCGTCGCCTTCGACCTCCTGGGGACGGACGAGTCGGAGGACTCCTTCCTGCTGCGCGGGCAAGTTTTCGGAAGGCGCGGAGAATTTGCCCGGGAGAGGCGGTTCCGGTGCTTGAGACGGTTCCAAAGCCTTATCGTTGCTCTCATTTTTAGCGCTCGCGACCGCCTCTTGCATTTTTGATTTCATGGAGGACTGCGAAACGATCCGCTTCATGTCTGGCACCGCCTGTGCAGAATTCAGGTAATCCGCTTTGCTCCGCTGGGCCGTGCCGGTCTTTCCTGCTACGGGATACACCACGGCCGCCTGCGTACTGCATAGAAAGGTGCCGTTCTCCCACAGAAATTTCGCAGCATCCTTGTTGGCGGCCGCAGTAGCCGGGCTTGGAGCGAGGATTTTCCCGCCCGGTCCCACCGCAAATCCGATAGCCTTGCGCTTCCAAACTTCCGGGAGCGTATTGGAGAAGTCTCGCGCCAGTTTCTCCGCATCCGGCCTGTCCGCGAGCAAGCGGCGCACGGCCTCCGAGAACCCCTGGCGCTCCAGAATAATCTCCTCCCGCACCGACGCCGCGACCGCGTCGGCTTCAGTCTGAAATAACTCCGCCGTCCGCCGTTCAAGAATGAAGCGCTGCTCGTCCGCACTGCGCAACGCCAGCCAGCCCAGCACCGCTGCGGGCAGAAGGACGATGAGCAAGAATATCCAGACGCTCTTTTTCATGAGTCCACAGTATGCAGGAGGCCGACCGTGTCTGTCAGGCTCTGGTGTGCGAATTGTAAAAGAAATGTGACAGGCGCCTTTCGCTACAGTGGGGACGGCAGGCGCGATAAACGATTTTGCCATCCTGACGGGAGGTCATAGAACGGTTTTTTTATTTTCCTATTTGACAACGTGTAAAAAAGACACGAACAAGCGTGGGTGCTGAACAAAAATGAACGAAGGACTACGGTGCTCTTCCGCCCGACCGGGCCGAAAGAGCTCGCCCTCATCGAGGCGTCGGGATGGCGGGCTTTTCCGCCGCGTCTGCCGGACCAGCCGATTTTCTATCCCGTGATGAACGAGGAATACGCCGCGCAGATCGCTCGTGACTGGAACGTGAAAGCGAGTGGTTCGGGCTACGTAACGAAGTTTGCTGTCGATGCGGGCTATCTCGCAAAGTTTCCGATTCAGCGCGTGGGCTCGACCATCCACGAAGAACTGTGGGTGCCCGCAGAGGAACTCGCAGAGTTTAATCGCAACATCGTCGGCCACATCGAAGTCATCGCCGAATTTCACGCCTGAATACTATGCCACACACCTACGAATATCCACGCGCCGCGCTGACTGTGGACTGCGTTGTCTTCGGCTTCGACGAAGGGGAGCTGAAGGTTCTTTTCATTGAGCGCGGTCTCGCACCGTTCAAAGGCCAATGGGCGATTCCCGGCGGCTTCGTGCGCGTGGACGAGACGCTCGACGAAGCCGCCCGCCGCGAGCTCGAAGAAGAAACCGGACTGAGCAGCGTATTCCTCGAGCAGCTCTACACGTTCGGCGAAGTGAAGCGCGACCCGCGCGAACGCGTGGTGAGCGTGGCCTACTACGCCCTCGTAAAACTCGCCGACGCCCGCACCCGTGCAGCGACCGATGCCGCGGACGCGCAGTGGTTTCCGGTATCAAAGCCGCCGAAGCTCGCCTTCGATCACGTCACTATTTTCGAGATCGCACTCGCACGACTCCGCTCGAAACTCCGCTATCAGCCCATCGGCTTCGAATTACTGCCGCCGAAATTCACCCTCTCGCAGCTCCAGCATCTCTACGAAGCCGTGCTCGGCGTGACGCTCGACAAACGCAACTTCCGCAAACGCGTGCTCGCCTTCGACTTCCTCGTCGCCCTCGACGAAACCCAAATGTCCGGCGCCCACCGCCCCGCCCAACTCTTCCGCTTCGACAAAGCCAAATACGATTGCCTGACCAAGCGGGGATTCCATTTCGAATTATGACCCGAACGCAAACCACCAGCCCCAACGGGGCGAGGCAGCAAAGCCCTCGCCCTAAAGCCGTGTGCGAGTGCCGTGAGGCTTTCGAGTGCGCGTGGCAAACCCGCCCGTCCTGCTTGTGGCTCGTCGATGCGGTGCCACTCAACTTCATCCTATTCCCAAATCCATGACACGACCAATCTACTCACTGCCATTCACCCGCGCTTACTGGGTCGAGCCCGGACGGATTCTCGCCGGCTTCTATCCCGGCGACCGCGATCCCGCCGTGGCTTCGGCGAAGCTGTCGGCACTGCTCGACTCCGGCGTTACGGACTTTTTCTGTCTCATGGAGGAAAACGAAGGCGACCACGCTGGGCGTCCGTTTTCCGAATACCAAACGGAACTCATGCGGCTCGCGCGCTTGCGTGGGACGGAGGTTCGATGGAATCGTTTCGCGATTCGCGATATGGGGATTCCGAGCATCGGGGAGATGTCGCGCACCCTTGATGCTCTTGACGTTGCCGTCCGGAGCGGATGCGCTTACGTCCACTGCTGGGGCGGACGCGGGCGGACCGGGACCGTGGTCGGATGCTGGCTTGCGCGTCACGGAATCGCGAACGGCGCGCAAGTGATTGCACGACTCGCCGAGCTCACTGCGCATGAGCGCGAGTATTTTCCGCGAATCCCGGAAGGGCCGGAGCAGCGCGAATTCGTTCGCAACTGGAGGGTAGGGCAATGAAGGCGCCGACGAAGCGCGACCGAATCCTTGGTGGACTGTGGGGCTCGCTTGTCGGCGATGCGCTCGGCGTTCCGGCGGAATTCATGGGACGAGCCGACGTGCAGCGGAATCCTGTGAATGGTATGCGAGGTTTCGGCACGCATCGCCAACCGGCGGGGACGTGGAGTGATGATTCGTCGATGCTGCTCTGCACGGTGGAGAGTCTGAACGAACACGGTTTCTCGCCCGACGATATGGCGGCCCGTTTTCTCCGCTGGGGACGCGAGAGCTATTGGACGCCGCATGGAAACGTGTTCGATATGGGAATCGCGACCAACCAAGCACTGGGACGCATCGCCGCCGGGAAACCGACGCTCGAATGCGGCGGAGTCAGTGAATACGACAATGGAAACGGCTCGCTGATGCGCATCCTGCCCGTCTGCTTGCGTTTTGCTGGCGGAGACACCGCGACACTCGCCGGAAAAGTCGAGGATGCGTCCTGCATCACCCACGCGCACCGCCGCTCGCAGATGGCATGTTTCTTCCACGCGCTCTTTGTTCGTGAGTTGCTCGCTGGCGGCGATCTCAGAGCGGCGCTTGCCTCCGCGCAGGCTGCGTTCCGAACGAAATACACAGCGCCATGGACCGACGAGTTCATGGCGTTCACAAACGCGCTCGATCCAAAGCTCCCCGATTTTCCCGAATCCGAAATCCGCAGCGGTGGCTACGTGATGGAGACGCTCACCGCCGCGATCTGGTGCCTGCTCACGACCGATAATTTCCGCGACTGCCTGCTGAAAGCCGTGAATCTCGGCGGCGACACCGACACGACCGGCTGCGTCGCCGGCGGTCTCGCCGGAGTGTGCTACGGAGTCGATGCAATCGCAACCGAATGGCTTGGCGCACTTGCGCGGAAGGATGACATCACGCCGCTGTTCGAGCGGTTTGCTGCTCTGGGGATATGAACGACTCTCGGGCACAATGGGTTGGTTTTCGCTTCTCAGCGACTGATGCGCTGATCCTCGTTTGCGGAATCGCTCTCGCCGCGCTGCTCCGTGCGCGCGAGTTTCCTTTGTGGTGGCTCGTGCCGATGGTTCTCGGTCACTTCTTTCTGTTCTGCAACGTGTTCCGTGTTCGTCGATCTTACGAAATAACTTGGGCGTTCCTTTTCCTCCTGAATGTCGGCTTTTGGCTGTCGAGAGCTCGCTTCGACTGGGCCGCTGCGTTACTCACGCAAACGCCATTTACCCTCGCGGCGATCGGAGCCGAGATGTTATCGTGGCGCTATCACGGCGTCGCAGCCCGGCGCATAAATTCCCGCCTCAGCGAGTATGTCGCCCACCGCAGCAATCTTCGAAGTTAGAAAAACCAACCAACCACAGACCATGTTCGGAATCCAATTCATCAAAGTCCAGCCCACCACTTACCTCATCCAATATCAGGGTGGGAAAATCGTCCGCGAAGGTGCCGGGATGTCGTTCTTCTATTTCGCGCCGCGCACGTCGCTTGTGTCGGTGCCGATGGCGAGCACGGATGTGCCGTTTATTTTCGAGGAGCAGACGGCGGATTATCAGACCGTGACGCTGCAAGGCCAGATGACGTATCGCGTCAGCCATGCGAAGAAGCTCGCGGCGCTGCTCAACTTTACGTTGTCGGCAAACGGAAGCAGCTACGCGTCCGATGACCCGGAGAAGCTTTCGCAGCGAGTGGTGAATCTCATCCACGTTTTGGCACGCACGGAAATCGAGAAGCTCGGTCTGCGCGATGCGTTGCGCGCCTCGGAGCAACTCGTGGTGGCGCTGCGCAAGAACCTGCTCGCGGCACCGGAGCTTGCAGCGCTTGGGCTGGAGATGCTCGGAGTTTCGATCCTCGCCATAAAGCCGACGCCCGACACTGCGCGCGCGCGCGCTGGAGGCCGAAACGCGGGAGCGGCTGATGAAGGAAGCCGACGAAGCCATCTGCGCACGCCGCAATGCCGCAGTGGAGCAGGAACGCGCCATCCGCGAGAACGAGCTGAACACGGAAATCGCGGTCGAAAACAAGAAGCGCCAAATCCGCGAGACGCAGATGGACGCCGAGCGCGCGGTGCAGGAAAAGCAGGCGCAAATCGCAAAGGAAAAGCTCGCCGCAGACATCGGCCAGGAAGAGCAGCGGAAGTCGCTCGTCGCGCTCTCAACCGCAAACGCGAAGACCGAAGCCGACGCGCGCGCATACGGAATCTCAACGACGATGCAGGCGCTCGCATCCGCAGACGCGGCGACATTGCAGGCACTCGCGAGCGCAAGCATGAAGCCCGAGCAATTGATCGCATTCGCATTCCAGGAACTCGCTGGAAAAGCGGAGAAGATCGGCCAGTTGAACATCTCGCCAGACCTCCTCCGCGAGCTGTTGGGAAATCAGGGAGTCAGGAAGTGATGAAGTCAGGGAGTCAGGGAGTCATGAATCATCTTGAATTTGCAGAGTTAATGCGGAAGCGAACGAAGACGTTCGCTATTGGGATCATTAAGCTTTTTGGGAAACTTCCGAAGTCTGAGGAGGCTCGGATTATCGGACGCCAGATGTTGCGTTCGGGGACATCGGTGGCGGCCAACTATCGGGCGGCTTGCCGGGCGAAATCGCAGGCGGACTTTATTTCCAAAATGGGAACAGTCGTCGAAGAATCTGACGAGACGGTTTTCTGGCTGGAGCTATTGGAGGAAAGCGGAATCTCGCCAACGTCTCTCATTCAACCGCACCGCGAGGAAGCATTGGAACTGCTTCGCATTTTCACAGCCTCGCTAAAGACCGCTCGGTCCAACCGGGATAAGTCGAGCACTACCTGACTCGATGACTTCTACTTCCCTGACTAGAAAAATCGTTTTGGTGACACGCGAAACGCGGCTGGCGGATTTGAAGGCGCGATTTGCCACGAAGATGGCGGCGAAATTCTATGTGAGTCGGCTCGGCGGCGATTTCGGCGACTACGAAAACGAGGACTCTGCGTATCGTGCCGCTATCGAATCGGTGCATCAAACGCTGGCGAGTTTGGGCCGTGTGCAGCCGGTGGCGCGCGGACTTTTGTCGAACTTTGTGTTTGGTCCAGACGATGTCGTCGTGACTCTCGGACAGGACGGACTGGTGGCAAACACGCTCAAGTATTTGAACGGTCATCCGCTCGTCGGCGTGAACCCCGACCCCGCACGATGGGATGGAAAGCTGCTGCCGTTTGGCGTGGACGATTTGGAAAAGGTGATGCCGGAAGTGCTCACGAATCGACGCCCGACCCGCGCTGTGGATATGGCCGAGGCAGTGCTAAATACCGGCACGCGAATTTGTGCGGTGAACGATCTTTTCATCGGGGTGTCCGGCCACAGTTCTGCGCGATACCGCATCATGGCGGACGGCGGTTCAGAGAATCACTCGTCGAGCGGACTCATCGTTTCGACGGGCCTTGGCTCGACGGGTTGGTATCGCAGTCTCATCACCGGTGCCGCAGCCATCGCAGGAACCACGGCACCCGCGACAGATTTTGAATGGGACTCTGGCGAGTTGCGATACACGGTGCGCGAGCCATTTCCCAGTCGCACCACTGGTACATCGCTCGTGTCCGGCCGGATTGCGCCTGGATCGCCGCTCGTGCTGGAATCGCAGATGGGAGAACGCGGCGTGATTTTCAGCGATGGTATAGAGCGTGATTTCCTGGAGTTCAACTCCGGCACGAAGGCGACCATCTCGCTCGCGGAACGGAAGGGGATGCTGGTGGTGTAGAACCGACTACGACAATGGACCTGAGATTATGAACAACCTGAACCCTCTCCTCACCGACCTTTATCAGCTCACGATGGCCTCCGCTTATTGGAAAAGCGGGCGTTCCGAGCAGGAGGCGGTGTTTCATTTGTTCTTCCGCCGACTGCCGTTCAAGGGCGGATACGCGGTTGCTGCGGGGCTTGCGGATGCGGTCGAGTTTTTGCGCAGCTTCCGCTTTGAGGACGACGACCTCGCGTATCTCGCGACACTCACGGGAAATGACGGCACACCGCTGTTTGAGCGCGGCTTTCTCGACTACCTCGGCGCGCTGCGTATGACGTGCGATGTGGACGCGATTCCCGAAGGAACCGTCGTTTTTCCGCATGAGCCGCTCGTGCGAATTCGCGGGCCCATTTTGCAGGGTCAGTTGTTCGAGACGGCGCTGCTGAATGTGGTCAACTTCCAGACGCTCATCGCCACCAAAGCGGCGCGGGTCTGCCATGCGGCGAAGGGCGATCCGGTGTTGGAGTTTGGCCTGCGCCGGGCGCAGGGACCGGATGGCGCGGTGATGGCGAGTCGCGCGGCATTCGTCGGCGGCTGCGCGTCCACCTCGAACGTTCTCGCGGGAAAACGCCTCGGCATTCCCGTGCGTGGAACGCATGCGCATTCGTGGGTGATGTCCTTCGACACGGAGTTGGAGGCGTTTCGCGCGTATGCCGCTGCGATGCCGCATAACTGCACGTTTCTCGTGGACACCTACGACACGATGGACGGCGTGCGCCACGCGATCGAAGTCGGCAACACGCTTCGCGAGCAAGGGCGTAAGTTCGCCGGCATCCGGCTCGATTCCGGAGACCTCGCCTGGCTGAGCATCGAAGCGCGCAAGTTGCTGGACGCCGCCGGCTTTGTTGAAACAGCCATCGTCGCGAGCAACGACCTCGACGAACGGCTCATCGAAAGCCTCAAGCAACAAGGCGCCGCCATCGGTGTGTGGGGCGTGGGCACGCAACTCGTCACTGGCGGCGAACAGGCTGCGCTCGGCGGTGTTTACAAGCTCGGCGCGATTCGCGGGGATTACGGACACTGGATTCCGAAGGTGAAACTCAGCGAACAGGCGGTGAAAGTATCGAACCCCGGAATTCAGCAAGTTCGCCGCTTCACGCTCGACGGCGAATTTCGTGGCGATGCGATTTTCGACGAAGAGAAAGGCTGTGCCGAGCCGGTGAAAATCCAGCACCCTTCGGATCCCGCGCGCAGCAAGCGGATACCGGACGGCGCGACCCACGAAGACTTGCTCGTGCCGGTTTTCAGAAAAGGGGAGCTGATCTACGAGATACCGGAGCTCGCCGTATCGCGAGCCCGCACCATCGCGCAGCTTGGGATGCTTCACGAGACCACAAAACGCCTTCTGAATCCGCACGCTTATCCCGCGGGAATCGAGACACGGCTGGCGGAGGAAAAAGCACGGCTCATTGCGGCTGCGCGGAATCGGAATGTGAGGTAATTGCGAAGTTTAGTCAGTTCGACGTTCCCTAGCCGACGCCCTGCATCGGCTTGTCGGCATACATCTTGTGCAGGCAGGGCACCCACAAATCGCGCACGATCACGATCTTGAAGCGGTTCGCCAGTTTGCGGCGCTGGTCATGACTACGCGCCCTTCTCGGCGTAGAGATACTTCTGAAATCCGGCGAAGACTTTGGTGCTTTCCTCTGGCTTGCCGCCGAGGTCGGCGACGGCGTCGGTGATTGAGTCGTGATATTTTAAGCGGAGCAAGGGGTTCAGTTTGCTCTGGTCAAGTTCGGTCACTCCTTCGGTGACGTAGTGCTGGAGAACAAAATCGAGGAAGGCCTGCTGCTTGGC
>JAYUSJ010000203.1:0-16797 GCA_043755735.1 Verrucomicrobiaceae bacterium
CCCGCTCGCAGCCCAAACCGCCCGCGACTCCGCAAGCCGCGTATAATCCGGCCAGAAAATCGCCCCCGTCTCCCGATACGGCACCTCGTCAAAAAGAAAAGCCGGATCGCGCACCGGACAATTATCCGCATCCAAAAGCAGCACCTCCTCAAAAGCCGAGTGCATGATGGCAAACCACTTCAACTCCCACCCCGCCAACCGCCTCACCGGATGCGACCTCCTCACCTGCAACCCATCCACACAAACCGCCCCCAGCTCCGCAAACAACCCGCGCATCACCTGCGGCATCTCCCCCTCCCCCAAATGCCAAACCTCCACCGGCAACCCACACCCCAAATGCCTGAGCACGCGCACCAGCACATAAGTCGAAGGCAAATACCGCTCCCCACCCCCGCAAATCACAATCCCCCGACCTGCAAACCGAGCTTGTTGAAACGGAAAGTCCAACCGCGCAACCGCATCCAAAAGCCCCCGATGCCGCACCAGCTCCGCATCTTCCGCGCTAACATGAGGCAACTCCACCGAGGCCCCAGGCGGGCGAGGGATTTTGCTCATCCCCCGCTTATGATCGGTCGCAATAGTCACGTTTTGCATTTCGGTATTCTTATTCCCTAGGAGTCCTTACAGAAAGCGCACTAGAACGGATCTCAAATGAGACCGCGTTTTTTCTTGCCGCCCGGTCCGTCGATGACCGGTATACATTCCCCTTCCAACTTACATGCACGGTATAGAAACTGCCGGGGGCTAGCAGCGCATAGTCCTCTAATTTGAAGGAACCCAAATGCTCCGTCACCCCCGGTAGAAACTCGATCGCACGCGCTCCGGGCCCACTATAACGGATGAACCGCTCTGGGCTGGAGTCTGCAAGTATTTCGCCTTTTCTACTCCGCCCGACCACACGGTCCTTGCTGTCAGTTATCTCAAACTGTATCCCGCGCTGCTTATCTTGCTCGCGATAAAACCACGGTTCCCGTCCGATATTTGCAACATCAAGGCGAAGTATCAGGGGTTTGTCCCGTCTATCGTCAACATTCCGGCTATCGGCCAAACTTACCTTCAAATCCTCCAATGGGACTGCAGTCGAATCGGGGCGCTGCGATGCCTGAACGACCTCGAACTCCGTCGATGCTTCCAAGAAATCGCCTTCCAACACTGGGCGAGGGTCAGTGGCATCCTTACTATTTCCAATATATAGTCGAAACTTTGCGTTATATGCCCCCGGCTTAAAGCTGACTAGGCCGGGCACGAATATCGGCCACTCTAGAGCCTCACCCAATCTAACGGTGGGATTTTTCGGTGTTGCTCTAAAATCAAAATCTGACGCACCATATGTTTTCCCTAAAACAACTCTATTCCGAGTAACCACTACTTGAGTCCGGGTACTATCAAATTGTATTTCGCTTCTATTTGACGTTCGGTTTCCCAATCTCATAAACAAAATTATCTCTGCACCTTCCGCGTATATTTTTTTTGATGCAACTACAGAAAAACGGAAGCCTTCAGCGCGTCCAGAACGGGCACCAGCCTCTGCTTTCGCAGGCAATGAAGAAAACAGAAACAGGAAAATTCCAAAATACCGAAACAAGAACATCGACCGACTGTTATTTGTGCTACTCGTGGTCATCTGGGAAAATAATTCTGACCCAGTTCGGCGGAAAAATCGCATCCGAATCAGGATTATCGACGGTCGCTGACGATGGGGGAGCGAGCATCTCCCACAGTGATATGTCAGTATGGTATCTCGCAGTAACTTCCCCTTTCCAGTTGATCGCGCGCAACGCAACCCAGCGAGAATTTTTTTGCTGACTTTGATACATCAAATACATCGACGCAACTATTGCATCAGAAATAACGTTAAAAGTGCCGTCATACGCTGGTGACTCCCAGTATGGATGATCCGTTGTAATGTCGACGGGGCCTAGCGGCCCCCCGTATGGAAAGCTCGCATCTAATCCATTGGTCAAACCTTCGGAGGGACTCTCAAAAACAATGACGCCGTTCAAGCGTCGTTCAAATTGTGTGAAGTTCAGCATCTGACACCAACATGTCTTTCCTGTGGGAAACTCTCCTCCTCGAACAAACCGGACATCAGCGGGGGAAGTTACAACCCCATTGCTGCTTGGATTAATAAGCACCCTAGGTCCCTCGAGAAGTGTCCCGGTGATTGATCCAACCGGGCGTGAAACATCAAAACCTGCTCCTGCGGCTAAAACCAAACCATCAAAGTGAACGCTTACGCTGCACCCTTTTGAACCGTGATCTATCCAATGGAATTTGATAAACTGTTGAGCGTAATCAGAAGGGAGGACATGCTGAACCGGGTAGCTGGTCGCGTCTTCAAAATAATCCTTTAGAATTGTATCCGAAATCGACCATCCGTAATCTGTACCGAAACCAGCAAGTTCAGAGGGCTCGATCTGCGCCTCCAGTTCGATATAATTTCCTACCTCTACATTCAGAGTTTGATCGGTAATGTCAGTCAAAATGCCAGGAATGGCGTCGGGGTTTTGATACATGACCCGTACCCGAACCATAATTAGGTCCATAATGTCGCCGTAGTCACCGCATTCCACCAGGATAGTAATCTGAGCAGGGGCACCAAACGTCACCAAGCCGTTTTGGTCAATTGTTGAGCCGTGTGCGTCTCCTCTTATTGACCACCGTATGTCTTCCGGTTTGCAATTACTTTCTAGATTCTCTCCGGCATCATACGTTGCGTCCTTCCAGTGTTTTTTTACGATGTGATCGATGAACCCGATCTCGCATTCACCTGTTGGTGATGGAGAGAAGTTTGGCTCCCGTTGATTCGCGTCGGAAGTCGCGGCGCTCCTCGCGGTAGATTCGCTCTCCCAGTTCCCGCTATCGAGCGGGTTCGGGGTGCAGCCACAGTCGTTACAGTTGGTTTGATTCGAGGGCATGGTTCTTTATGGTTTCTTGGATGGATTGGCGGGCGGGAATAGTGCGGCTCGGCTTTGAGGTTGATTGGTGGTGCGGATGATTTACGGCGCTTTGTTCATCATCACCAGTCCGAGGTCGTCGCAGTCGGAGCCATTGCGACCATAGACGCCGATGACCAGCCGCCCGTCGCCGCCGACCAGCATCGCCTTGTCCCGCGTCTTTCTTCCATAGACCTGACTCTTGTAGGTGCTCGCAGGATCCGTGGCTAACTGCCCGGTGGCTGTGTTGATTTTGGAGAAGATGAGTTGGATTTCTTTTTCCGCCGTGATGAGCATCCCGGAAACCGCATAGCCGGGACGGGCCATGATTTTTTCCGTCACGTCTTCGACCTTTCCGCGATCCTTGCCCGCCACGATGCCCTGCCGGGTGAGGAAATACGGGCGCATGGAGCGAATCCACTTATCTTTTCCCTGCTGGAAGAATTCGAAACCGACCAGCAATCCGCCGTCCTCAGGAACGTCGATTGCACCCTCCGTCGCAGCGCCCTGCTTGGAGTTTGCTGTGCGGATATACGCTTTCGCTTTTGCCGCCGCTGCGAGCTTGTCGGCAAACGCAGCCTCCAAAGCTCCAAGAGCCTTCACAGTCCCGGCTGTCACCGTTGAATCCGCGACCACCTTGGGCTTCTCGCCAGCGGGGACAAGGCCAAGATCCGCACTCACCCGCTGATTCTCCGCCTGCACAGCGGCAGCCTTGGCAACGGCATTCTGCGCCGTGAACCGCCGCTCCAACGCGCCAAGCGAGGAAAGATATTGCCGGGAATACTGCGCCTCCTGCTGAACAAAAAGAGCTTTTGTTTTGAGGATATCCGCATCGAACTTCGCGCGGAGTTGCTGCAACTGCACCCCCATCTTCGCCCGCTCCTCGGCCGTCGGAGCCTTCCCCACAGCCACCCGGTCGCGCTCTGCTGCAACCGGCACGGAAAGCACCGGATCATTCGCGCTTTGCTGGAGCAACCGGTCTAGCGCCGCAAGATACGACGCAACAAACGGCTTGGCGCGAGCATCGGCATTCGCCCGGATGGTGGTGACGGCCTGCACGTAGGGCACCTTGAGTTGCACAAGTTCCGCTGGGATTTCCTGTGCGTGAGCGATGGTGAGCAACGCAAAAAGGGCGATGAAGTGTTTCATGATGTGGCTAATTTATCGGTTCATTCGGTTTCGCTTTTTTCGCGTCTTCCTTCTCCTTTTTTTCGACGGTGTCCCAGTCGACGTCCACCGGTGGAACAGGTTCAGTCTTCGCCGCACCCTGCGATATGGGCGTAACCACAAACGCAAGATTCTTCCCGTCGAAGTAAAAACGACCAGATTGCTCGCGATTGCCCCAAGCACCTCCGTTGCCTTTTCCTCCTCCAGAACCCCACTCGCCATCGAATTTCCCCCGCACTCGTCCTGAATAAAAGCGGCCATCCCTATTGTCGATCACAACATCGAGAGCCCAAGTGTTTGGTGCCAACATCCCCTTAGGCGGAAGGCAAAAATATTCTGATGCGATCTTCGCGATGTCAGTGGCAGAAGGGCTTTCAATTTGAAACCCGGTGTCCTTTTGCGCTATCAGGACGACGACGGACTTAAGTAGACTGGAGTGAACCATCGACAGTTTTACCCCATTTTTCGGATGTTCCCACATGTAGAAAAAGATTGGGTTCCCATTCGGAATCGTTTTGATCGGGAATACGGTATTTGGAACCTTCCGGTAAACTCGCCAGGTAGTGTCTTTTGGGCTGCGGGGACGTTCCAAGACCGAGTCGTAGCTCCATCCCTCAGGTATCCATTTTTCCTGAAAATGGTTGCACACATATTGCGCGGAAGTCGCAGGCGTCACGTTAGGTTGATTCCTGTCCCAGTAGGGAGTGAGGTCTGTACAGAAAGGCATAAGCCAGTTAAAGGCGCCGGAATTTTGATTTTTAACCCGGTCTCTAATATAAGATTGAGCTTCAATGTCGAAACTCAGACCGTTTTCGTCCGCGCGTAAAGGACGACTCGAAACAGAAACGCCGAGAGTTGCCGTAGCAATTAGAGCTAAAATATTCATAAACGTGACGGTTAGTCGCATGTTCCGGCTGGGGGGATCTGCTGCGCTTCAAACACAACATAATCGGCGAGTTCGCTGCTGGGCACAAACCAATATTGAA
Organism: Verrucomicrobiaceae bacterium; assembly: GCA_043755735.1. Classification (GTDB taxonomy): domain Bacteria; phylum Verrucomicrobiota; class Verrucomicrobiia; order Chthoniobacterales; family Chthoniobacteraceae; genus SXWH01. Next base: position 5,090 of record JAYUSJ010000203.1, read on the forward strand.
ACCTCAAGACTGATTGGACGACGTATCTATACATCTTGCAAGCTGTATCTCTCTGCACCCTGTCATTTGCTTTGCTATAAATGTTCCAAAAAAGACCTTCGGTATGAGCGACGCCCTGATATGCGTTTATTCCCACCTGTGCTCCCGTATCGCCATACGCACCAGCGCGTGTTCCGAACATGAGCACCGCAGTTACCTCTATGCCCTCTACTATAACGGTTTTAGTTTGCTCATCGTCCGCACATGTTCCATCTGTAGTGGCGTTTATTTTCACATATACTCCAGCAAGACCGAGAAGCTTTACTCCTTGAATGAAACTAACGCTGTGATCATCGCAATCACCCGGTTTTCCTTCAAATATCCTCCAATCCGAACCTTCTGGATCATATCCAGGACCTACCGGCACGAAAGGCCACTGCTGTGAAAGTTTGTGCACTGCTTCAAGCCCAGTCGTCGCCCCCTCAGCGAAGCCGCAAACCGCGCGAAGTCGAATTAGCGTAGGCGGAGCAACGTCAGGGACCGCTATGTTCGGCAAGTTGAATGTCCGAAATATCTCATGTTCGCCGGATTTTTCGGGAATAGTCGAGGTTTCAAACGGTACAACTGGGTTCGTGCAACACATTACTTTAATTCGCCAACCGATGTTACCTTTTGAAATCCCGGCGGATTGCGGGAGCTTGCCTATTGGCATTAGATTAGGGACTAGTTGAGGCGCTCCGATCGAACTTAATCCGATTCTCTTCCAGAGCAATGCCCCTCCGAACTGCCCCGCTAATCCTTGGCCGGTAATCTCGAATGATAGGCCAGCAGGCGTGATTCTTACCTGCACATTCAAAGTCACATCATCGGTAAAGGTGTGCGCAACTGGGAAGCACTCGCCCGTTCCATCAGGTTTTCTCCTCCACCCTTTAAACGGGAACGCCATCCCGTCTTCGACGTAGCTGGCGGCTTCATCTCTGACAATGTTTGCGCCTGCGGCGCCTTTGGTGTGTGCGTTTACAAACAAGACATAAAGCAGCTCTGCCTTCACATACACAAGCTTCATGCTTACCTCTTGATCGCCACAGCTCGCTTTGACCGTAACCTCCGCTCCGTCCGGCCCAAAGTTTACTTGTCCCGGTGGGTTCATCGTTGCACCAGACTCTCCAGCATCTAGGCTCCATGTGATGTCCTCGGCTTTGCAATTGTGTTCAAGATTGCCGTTTGCAATATATTTCCCTTCAGACCATGACATTACTACGCAAGGAACCGTAAATTTGATTTGGCAGGTTCCCCCAGAAGGCGAGTTGTTTACCGCTGGAGTTCCAACGGTTGGCGCGGCGAGAGCGCTCCTCGCGGTAGATTCGCTCTCCCAGTTCCCGCTATCGAGCGGGTTCGGGGTGCAGCCACAGTCGTTACAGGTGGTTTGATTCGAGGGCATGGTTCTTTATGGTTTCTTCGATGGATTGGTGGAAAGGAATGTTGCGACCCGCGCCCATGTGCGGGCGTTCAATTGGGGGAAGGATTTGCTGGCGAGGTATCGTTCGATCGCTGCGATGGCTGTGTCTGGCGTGATTATGTCCATGCACAGGGGAAGCAGTGGTGCATTTTTTCGACGGGACGCTCTGACCGGATGGATGCAAAGGCTCTTGTCCCGAGCATCGCCGTCACCGAGTGCCACGGTGCGGGATTTCCAGCACCCTCCGTTATCGCAGCATGATAGCGCTCCGAGTGTATGGAGGAACTGATGATGCGGGTACGCTTCCCAGTGCGAAGGCTCGCGTCCACCCGCGATGACGACGCAAGCGCGATTCAATGGGCGGTCTGGCCGGACGGGGACGGCAGCGGCCAAGTGCATGACTCCGGTAACGGGGCAAAGCACGCCCGCGCTGTGATACACGAGGCGGATGAGCTGTCGGACGGAGGTCTTCTCCCGCAAATCGATAACACCACGCAGCGCGGGATGATGATCTCCTTTCGCCCCGATCTGCGCAAAGAGGATTCGGCCTTTGAAATGATCGACGACGGCCTGCCAACGCTCGGAGGACCACCATTTGATGGTTATGTCGTGCTTTCCTCCTGCGGAAATAATCCAATACGGCACATCTGCCCCAACGATCTCTGCAACTTGTGGTGTCCACGCCTTTTCAATGGGATGGAGATGGATGTCGCCCTTGAACAATCGCGAGCGGATTTGCACGCCGAGCTGATCCGCAAGATTTTGGGTGAAGCTGTGGATGCAGTGGTAAGGTGCGCGATTGCTCTCGCTGAGCAGCGCATAGTCGCACTCGACGACGCGGCCTTCATCCTCGCGGACCGGCGTGATATAGGGATTGTGCAGCCAGAGGTCGTCGAACGGTGTCCGCAAATCGGTGAGGTAGCGCCCCGGATACGCGGTGTGCAATTCGCGGACAGCGGCGGTGAGAAGCGTGATGTCGCCAAGCGAATACCAGCAGCGGAGGATGAGTTTTTCCCGCATTGCGTGGGGATGAGGGATGAGGACGAGCGGCTTTTTATTCCGTGGAGAGCGGGGTTTCGAAGGCGTCCGAATGGAAACAGTGGTGGGCATCGGCGTGAGGGGTGAAATTTACATCGCAGCGAAGAAGTGCCGGGAACGAATGGTCCGGAGAAAATAAGAGAGAGCGCGGGAAGGCGCTAAATCGAATGGCTCACGTTGGGCTGTCGCTTGCATCGGTTGGTTCTGGAATGGGTGGTGTCTGGCGAAGTCGCATCACCGTGTCGAGGAGTTTTTCGGGAACTTTACCGAGCAGGTGTCGTATTTTTCGAAGCACAGTCGCCGCTATCGCGACTGGCGCGCTTTTCCATTTTACCAAACCGCCTGTCCCCTCCATAAGCGGCTGCGCAATGAAATCCGTCATCCTACTCGCCCTCACCGTCCCGCTTTTCGCCGCCGACCAGCCGCAGTTTGGCCGCGCGTGGGATCGCAACATGGTTTCGCCCGAACGCGGCCTGCCCGACTCCTTCAACCCGGAGACCAAGGCGAACATCAAATGGATCGCCGACATCGGGACGGAGACGCACGGCACGCCCATCGTCGCCGGGGGCCGCGTCTATATCGCCACGAACAACGGCCAGCCGCGCAACCCGGACAATACGACGGATTCCGGCGTGCTGATGTGCTTCGATGAGAAGGACGGGCATTTTCTGTGGCAGGTCGCTTCGCCGAAGCTGTCCCCCGAAGACCCGTATCTCGACTGGCCGAAGACCGGCATGTCCTCGCCGCCGACCATCGAGGGCGACCGCATTTATGTCGTCACCAACCGCGCGCAAGTCCTCTGCCTCGACGCCCGCGACCAAAGCGCCCCGCCGATTTGGACGTTCGACATGCCCGGCGGCGCAGGCATTTACCCGCACGACGGCGCGCACAGCTCCATCCTCATCCACGGGCGGCATCTCTACCTGAACACCGGCACGGGCGTGGACAATACGCACCGCAAAATCCGCACGCCCGATGCCCCCAGCCTCATCGTTTTGGAAAAAGAGACCGGCAAATACATCGCCCGCGAAGACGAAAAGATCGCGCCGAATATCTTTCACGCCACCTGGTCCGCGCCATCGCTGGGCACGGTCGGCGGGAAAGAGCGGATCTTTTTCTGCGGCGGCAACGGAATCACCTACGCCTTCGAGCCGCTCGCGCAGGCCGAGCCCGCCGACAAGCTCGTCGCGCTGAAGAAAGTCTGGCAATACGATATCGACCCCGAAGGGCCGAAGACCGAAGTCCACCGCTTCACGCAGAACAAGAATGAAGGCCCCAGCAACATTTTCGGGATGCCCGTTTTTGCCGACGGCAAACTCTACGTCGCAGGTGGCGGCGATCTTTTTTGGGGCAAGAACAAAGCATGGCTCAAATGCATCGACGCAGCCAATGGACGGGAACTGTGGAGCTATGAACTCAACAAACACGTCGTCTCCACCGCCGCCGTGATCGACGGTCTCGTCTTCATCGCCGATATCGGCCGCACGATCCACTGCGTGGAGGCCAGCACCGGTAAAGGAGTCTGGACCGAGCCCGGCCCGAAAGGCGATTTCTGGTCGTCCCCGATGATTGCGGACGGCAAGCTCTTTATCGGGAGCCGGAAGGGCGATTTCTGGATCATGGACGCCAGCCGCGAGAAAAAGATTCTCAGCACGATCCAGCTCGGCGCGCCGATCAGCGGAACCGCAACCGCAGCCAACGGCGTCGTCTTTATCGCCACGATGAAACAGCTCATCGCGATCAAGAAATAGAGCGCGACAATCCGTCGCACTGTGGCAGGATGCATGGTCCGAACTATGCCATCCGAGTATCCAGAAGACGATTCACGCACCACGCCCTTTCAAGCAACCGCCAGCGAAAGCGCCGTCCGTCGCGCGCCTGAAACCAAGACGCGCTACGTCGATGTGCCGCAGTCTCCCGAGCGTGCAGTCGGTCCGCGCAATCTCGCGTGGGGCGTCATTTTGCTCGCTGTCGCATTTTGCGCATATTGGTTCGCGCTTATTTTCTCCGGCCACAACGCGACACGCACGGTCATCGCCAGCTTGGGCACGTTCGGGCTGATTTGGGTTCTCTACAGCCTGCGTATCTTCCGCCAGCGCCACGGGATTTTCCTGGCACTCTCTGTCGTGCTTCTTTTCGGTGCCGCCATGCCGCTCGTCGAGCGCGCCTTCAGCAGCCTCGACCGACTCGCCCGCGAGCGGCTGGGAGATGAAAACAAGGTCGTAAAACTGGACGTCGCGCCGCCACCTCCCAACTCGAAAACAGCGCCGCCAGCCCCCGTCGCGCCGGAAGAACCGCCGCCATCCGAAACTCCTGCAGTCACGACACCCGAGGACGACGTGGTCCGCGAACTCATGGTGCCGCCACCCGGCCCCACTGCAAAGAAAGTGATCGAGATCACCGAAGACGTGGAGGTCAAAATAGGCGGACGCCGCTTCCTCGTAAAGAAAGGCGACACGTTCGAGTTTCTGAGCATTCAGGACGGAATGACTACATTCAAGGCGGGACAGGACACCGTAAGCGTCAGTTCGGATGTCGCGAAATTCAAACTCACCTTTGATCAGCGCTATGCGCTTTCCTCGCAAAAGGCGATGCGCCTCTATCCCGGTCTGCGCGAGAAGTTCTCGGAGCATAACGAGAAGTTCCTCGAAGCTTCGAAAGAGCTGAAAGAGACGCTTCCCGATTTCTTCAAGACACCCGACTGGCCACTCAATCTCGCGCAGCAACTCGCAGCCACCCACGGCTGGAAATCGACTGAGGAGCTCGACGCCGAAGCCAAAGCGCCAAAGGCCGAGGCACCCGAGAAAACCGAAGCAGCACCCAAGCCCGATGCCCCTCTCCCGCCCGACGTGCCGCAGGAGAACCCGCTTCCGCCGGAAGCGAAATAGTCAGCAACAGACCGCGGTGGAGGGAGCCGGGAATAACACGAAGGAAATGTCGCAATCTTTTTGAGCCCTTTTTTTGCCAAACATTTTTCTGCCGAAATGAGCGACTCCATTTTGGCAGAAAAATGTTCGGCAGAAAGAAGCTGCGAAACCCAAAAAAAGTGTGGATTCGTAAAATGCTCTACGTCTCAACTTTGCAATGCGTTACTCAGGAGCCGACGTCGGGGCGGTAAGTGCGCCCTTTCCATGTCACGCCTTTGCCGTGTGAAAGCCTCCAGCTATTCAGCGCGATGCCCATGAACACAGCGATCGAGAACGGGTGAAGCAACGCCGATACGGGCGACATTCGCAGTCGCAAGGTCACGAGCCAGCGGAGTGTCCAGACAAGTAACGCATTCCAGATAGCGATCCTCCCAAAGTCCCCCAGCCACGCGACAGACGGCAGCAGCCAGACGAAAAACAGCGACGCAAAGAACAGCCAGAACAGCACGCGCTCATGGTCGAATGCCGCACGGAGATTCTTCGAAAAACCGTCCCAACTTTCCCCAAACGAGCGATACATCCGCACCGTCGAGAACCGCACTGAATCGCAATTGACGAGCCGCATCCCCTCGCCCATCCGCGCTGCGATTTCGCGGCCAAGCGCAACGTCCTCGACCACATGCGCCCTTACCGAGGCGTGTCCGCCGATTTTCTCGTAGGCCTCGCGGGTGAAAAACATGAACTGCCCGTTCCCAGCGCCCATCACACGGGTAATCTTTGCGCCAAGACGTTTCGCCAAAGCGGGCCAGTGCTGGAGCACTGCCACGAGCCAATGATGCGCCATCGTCAAGCCGATGACCGCTATCACGGGAACGATGAGCATTTCGCCGAGCGTCCCGGTCAGGAATCTCGGCCATGCTGACATCAAGCTCGCCCGCGTCTTGCGGGCATGCGCCACGGCAGCCGCGAGCAAACCCGGCGCGTGCGTAGTGTCGGCGTCGGTGAAAAACAGAAAGGCCCCGCTGCTCGCCCCTGCGAGTTGGTGGCATGCCCATCCCTTGCCGGTCCAGCCCTCAGGCAGTGTAGAGCCGCGTAGCAGTCGCGTCTTTACGCCCGGATGCGCAGCGAAAAGCCGCTCCACGATTTCGCCGGTTCCATCATCGGAATGATCATCCAGAACGATCAGTTCGTAGTTTGGGTATTCCTGGCGCAACAACGACCCGACGCATGCCTCGATATTCCGCGCCTCATTTCGCGCTGGCACGAGCACCGAAACCATCGGCGCATCGTCGGGCACCGGAGCGGGCGCAAGACTGCGCCACACCGCGAGATTTACCAGGAGCGTCAGCAGCCCTGTGAATAGAAAAAAGAAAATGATGACCTGACAGGCAAACATGAAGTCACGCGCAATGCCCGATGTGGTGTGCCAAAGCAAGCGGACGAAGCAACCGCGGCCCGGTTTTCATCAAACGTTCCCCGAAGAAACTCCGCGATTTTTGGGACGGGGACCATTTCCTACTTCCCGCAACGGCTGCGTGTTTCTATGGATAAGGGCAACGAATGAAAATCATCGCAGTGGCAAACCAGAAGGGCGGAGTCGGAAAGACGACGACCTCAATGAATCTCAGCGTCTGCCTGGCAGAGCTGGGAAAGAAAGTGCTGCTCGTGGATCTCGACCCACAGGCCAATGCGAGCAGCGGTCTCGGCATTGATATCGAGACCGGCACCAGTGCCTATCTGCCCATGCTGGGTGAGGCCGCGCTCGCTGACAGCATCATGCCTACGGCTTACGACAATCTCTGGATCATCCCCGCGAACCTCGATCTCGCAGGTGTCGAAGTGGAGCTCATCCGCGCGGGCGATCATCTCACACGGCTGCGCCGCGCATTCGAGCCCATCCGCCAGGCTGCTCCCGTGGACTACGTCATCCTCGACTGCCCGCCTTCGCTGGGCGTGCTGATGACCAACGCCCTGAGCGCTGCGGACGAAATTCTCGTCCCGCTCCAGTGCGAATATTACAGCCTCGAAGGGCTTGCAAAAATTATCGGCGTCTGCGAGCAACTTCGGGAAGCCGGAGCGAACCCCGACCTGCAACTCTGCGGCATCCTGATGACGATGTATCTCCGCACCAACCACGCAAATCAGGTGATTGCGGAAATCCAGAAGCACTACGGCGACGTCATCTTCAAGACCGTCATCCCGCGCACCATCCGGCTCGCCGAAGCACCCAGCTACGGACAGCCAATCGTAAAATACGAAGGCTCCGGCCTCGGCGCAGCGGCCTACCGCGCGGTCGCAAAAGAATTCCTCGCCCGCGAAACTGCGCCGGCACCGACGCCCGCTCCCGAATCCGGCCCATAATCACGCCGCACCGCGTTCAATCGACCTGGCGTTTGCATCATGAATTTCCCAGCGGCCAAAAGCCCGGAGCACCGCAACATCCTGCTCTGGAGCATGAATCTCTCACTCATCATCGGCGCGTTGATGCTCGTGATGAAAGTAGGTGCTTACTGGCTCACGGGTTCGTCCGCCATTCTCAGTGACGCCGCAGAGTCTGTCGTCCACGTCGCGGCGGTCGCATTCGCATCGTTCAGCATGCGGCTTTCGTTCAAGCCCGCCGACAAGGACCATCCTTACGGACACTCGAAGATCGGCTTTTTCTCCGCCGGTTTTGAGGGCGGACTCATCGCGCTGGCGGCCTTCTTTATCATCTTCGAAGCGATCCGCGACTGGAGCTCCGGCCACGAGGTTCAAAATCTTGGCGCTGGCGGGCTCCTCACTCTCGCCGCGACACTAATCAATGGCGCGCTCGGCGCATACCTCATTTCCGTGGGCCGGAAGCGGAATTCGCTCATCCTCGTCGCAAATGGAAAACACGTGCTCACCGACTGCTGGACGAGCCTGGGCGTGCTGATCGGAGTGGGCCTCACGATGCTCACAAACTGGCGGGCGGTGGACCCGCTTGTCGGCATCATCATGGCGCTCAATATCCTATGGGCGGGATACGGACTGATGCGCGAAAGTGTCTCCGGTCTGCTCGATGAAGCCGACCCAAAAACGACCGAAAAAATCGAGACGATCCTCACCGATGAGACCAAACGGCGCGGGATCACGTTTCACGAACTCCGACACCGCCACAACGGGGACGGACACATCATCGACGTGCATCTCCTTTTTCCCAGCGCCACCCCGCTGACCGAAGCGCATCGCATGGCCACGGAGATCGAACAAATCCTTGGCCAGCGCGTCGAGCCATTTGCCGAAGTTCACACCCACCTGGAACCGCTCGAAGAACACGACATCATCCACCCGCAGAGGGGCGAAATGACGAATGACGAAACGCAATCGTGAGTGGTGAGGGTTCGTCATTCGTCATTTCACGCCCCGCCCGACTCCGCATCCTCCTCCGACTTCCATGGGACATAGTCCGCTACAAATCGGCGGCGAAATTCGGCGAACGTCCCGGCATCGATGTGGTCGCGGATTCGCTGCATGAGATTGAGATAAAAATGGAGATTGTGCAGCGAAATGAGGCGGAGCCCGAGGATCTCGTTTGCCTTCACCAAGTGCCGCAGATACGCCCGCGAAAAATTGCGGCAGCAGTAGCATTCGCAGTTCTCCTCCAGCGGCTTTTCATCCATCGCAAACTCTGCATTTTTGAGGTTTCGCGTCCCGGTTTCCGTGAACGCCGTGCCGTTCCGTGCGATGCGTGTGGGCAACACGCAATCGAACATATCCACTCCCCTCGCCACCATCTCCACGAGCTGCGGAGGCGTGCCCAGGCCCATCGCATACCGCGCACTCGTCGCGGGCAAAAATGGCTCGGCGCTTTCCACGGCTTTCATCATCTCCGGCTCGGGCTCGCCCACGCTCACACCGCCGATGGCGTAACCATCGAACCCGATCTGCACCAGCGCCTCCGCGCTCTCGCGCCGCAAGTCCGCGAAGCTGCTTCCTTGCACAATTCCGAACTTCAGCCCCGGCGTCTCGACTTCCTTGCACATGCGCGCCCATTTCAGCGTCAGCGCCAGCGACTTCGCCGCGTAGTCGCGCTCGCAGGGAAATGGCGGGCATTCATCAAATAACATGCAGATGTCGCTCCCTAGCGTCGCCTGAATTTCCATCGACTCGCGCGGCCCGAGGAACATCGGCGAGCCATCGAGATGATTTTGGAAATGGACTCCCTCGGGCGTGATCTTGCGCAATTTCGCCAGCGAAAATACCTGAAAGCCGCCGCTGTCCGTGAGGATCGGCCCATCCCACGCCATGAATTTGTGCAACCCGCCGAGCTTCTTCATCACCTCCATGCCGGGACGCACGAAAAGGTGATACGTATTACCGAGAATCACCTGCGCCTTCAGCTCGCGAAGCTCCAGCGGCGACACAGCCTTCACCGTGGCCTGAGTGCCGACGGGCATGAAAATGGGTGTCTCGATGACGCCATGGCGCGTCACCAGCCGGCCGCGGCGGGCCTTGGAAGAGTCATCAGTCTTGAGCAGCGTAAACATTGGCGCGGAGGAAATGCGAAGACGCGGCAAAGCAGAAGGACGAAGTTGCAGGAACGTCCGTTTTTCCGATTCGCGCAGTGCAACCAACTGTGACTGACGAAAAAAAAAGCACTCGCCGCTTGGCAAGCGCGTGCGGCCCGCTATTTTCCCGCCCCTTTCCACTTTTCCGAATACACATGAACGTCGAATTTGAAGCTCTACCAAACTGCCTCGCAACACTGAAGATCTCCGTCGCCCCTGACGCGGTGAAGAAGACAATGTCCGAGGTCGGCAGCAACTACACGAAATACGCAAAGCTGCCCGGATTCCGCGCTGGCAAGGCTCCCCGTTCGGTCATCGAGCGGAAATTCTCCAAGGAGATCAAAGAGGAAGTCACCAAGCAGGTGCTCTCCGAAGGTTGCCGCGAGGCGATCAAGGACAAGGGCCTTCGCGTCCTCCAGCTCTCCGAAGTCGAAGACGTGATCTGGGGCGACGATTCATCGCTGCAATTCCGCGCGACACTCATCCTGCATCCGCAGTTCGACCTTCCTGATTACAAAGGCATCCCGGTCACCGTCCCGAGCGCGGAAGTGACCGAGGCCGAGATCGACGAAGCCATCGAGAACCTGCGCGACCAGCAGGCAGATTTCCCCGATGTCGAGCCAGCGCGCCCGGCTGCGATGGAAGATTTCGTCGTCGTGGATTACGACGGCACGATCGACGGCGAACCCGTTCACGTGAAGTTCCCGAAAGCAGGCAAGCCGCTTTCGCACAATGTGGATTTCTGGATCAAGATGACGGACGAAGCATTCTTCCCCGGCTTCTGCGAAAAGCTCGTCGGCACGAACATCGGCGAGACCCGCGAGTTCGACATCACCGTTCCCGCCGATTTCCCGGTGGAAGGGATGCCCGGAGTCGTGGTGCACTATAAAGTGACCCTGAAAGGCCTGAAGACCCGCACGCTGCCCGCTCTCGACGACACGTTCGCCGCCGGCATCGCCGAAGGCAAATCGCTCAACGAACTCCGCATCATGGCCCGCGAGGAACTCCAGCGCCAGAAGCACAGCAACATCGACGCAGCCAAACGCAACGGCGTGATGAGCGCCCTGCTCGCCAAGGTGGAATGCGAACTGCCGACCGCGATGGTCCGCAACCAGACGCAATCGATCCTCCAGGAAATCGTCCGCGAAAACCAAACCCGCGGCGTCGCCGAGGAAGTGATCAAAGAGCACGAGAAAGACCTCGTCGGCAGCGCCGCACAGAGCGCCCGCGACCGGATCAAAGGCACGTTCGTTTTGCTCCGCATCGCCGAGCAAGAGAAGATTCAAGTCACCGAGAACGAACTCCGCGCCCGAATCAACTCGATGGCCCGCAAATACCAGATGCCTTTCGACAAAATGCTGAAGGAACTCCAAAAGCGCGGCGCAATCGATCAGATCAGCGAAGAGATTCTCTCCGCTAAGACGCTTGATTTCGTGGCAAAAGAAGCCACCGTCTCCGTGTCCACCGAGGCGCCCAAGGCCGAAGAGTCCAGCGAAGAAGCGAAGGCGTAATTCCTACACACTGCCATGACATTCCAATCGAACAACGAGAGCGCAAACGAGAAACCAAAAGGCACTTACCATGTGACCGTCATTGATTCCGACGGACGGGGTGAGCGCGCCTACGACATCTTCTCGCGACTGCTCAAGGACCGCATCATTTTCCTCGGCTCCGAGGTGACTGAGCATTCGGCGAACGTGGTCATTGCGCAGCTTCTGTTTCTCCAGATGGATGACCCGAAGAAGGACATCCATCTTTACATCAACAGCCCCGGCGGAAGCGTCACGGATGGACTGGCGATTTACGACACGATGCAATTCATCAGTTGCGACGTGA
>JAYUSJ010000204.1:0-16722 GCA_043755735.1 Verrucomicrobiaceae bacterium
CAGGGCGGCAGGGCGGCAGGGCGGCAGGGCGGCAGGGCGGCAGGGCGGCAGGGCGGCAGGGCGGCAGGGCGGCAGGGCGGCACTCTAATTGTTGTAGACAGAGGGACGCGGCTCCTGTCGAGCCATGGTTGGTTTCCAAATCGCCAAGCAATTCGCAAAACCCTGCCATCGGATTCCGCATCGTTCGCGGGCACAAAAGCGACGCTCTGAATTTCATGAACCCCTGGCCACCCATTCTCAGCCCCCAGCACAACCCACAGACACGCCCATGCCGACTGAAGTAACCCATTGGGACAGCGGGCAATGGGATCAAGGTCACTGGGATTCCGCACCTTCCGAAACCAACAACAACCAACACAACATGTCCGAAACCAACAAAATCAGCATCGAAATCCCGGCGGCTGACAAGGCCGCCATCCTCGCAAAACTCGACGAGATTATCGTCCTCATCCTCAAGTTCGCCTTCGAACTTTCGACCGACGAGCGCGAGGACACCCACACCATCGGCGTCAAACGCGCAGCAATGGTCGCCACGTTCGATACCCAGATGGCCCAAAATCCCGCCCTCATCCCCGGCTATGTAAATTTGGCCGAAAAGGGCAAGGACTCCACCGCATGGAAGGATGTCGCCGAGATGATCGCGAAAGTAAACACCATCGCCAGTTTGCTGGACGACACCGAGCATGTATTGGGCAGCGACCTCCTCACCGCATACGAAAGCTTTTACGGCTACGTCAAAGACGCCTCAGACCGTGGCGTCGCCGGAGCTACCGCCGTGGTGGAAGCCCTCCGCCCATTCTTCCCGCAAGGCCGCAAAGCCAAAAAGCCCGTCACCCCACCGACTCCATAATTCGCAATTCGCGAAAAACAAACCCCCGCTTTAGCGAAAGAAAAGACCGATTCAGTTAAAATAATGACGGGAACGGTTAATTAAAAGCCGGATTCAAGGAAAAGAATACCAGACTTTGGTATTTCAAAGCCAAATTCGGGTATTCTTTTCCCGCAACCAACCCGCTCAAAGCCCGAAAGCGGTAAAACAATCATCGAAACCGAGGGGATACCCTCATTGCTGGGCTGCGAGAGCCCTGCAAGCCGCAAACTCGCCCATCCAAAACGCCACGTCACTTATATGTTGCCTCATCTCAAATTAATCTTGCCTGCCGTTTTTGCAGCTTTGCTATCTAATGCGTCTGCTGCGCAAGTCCCGTCGGATGGGAGCGATGGAGCGTTCCATCCGACGTATAACCTGACTATCGGTCAAGACAGTTCCGCTCCAGATGGGGTTTACAACTTCACGAACATTCACATTCCGGCAGGTGTCACCGTCAAGTTCGTGCGGAACACGCTAAATACACCGATTGTTTTGGCGGCTACTGGATACATTTTAATCGAGGGTACGATCGACGTCTCGGCGTCTTCATTTCCCAGTGTCCCCGGTCCCGGGGGAAATCAGGGAGGCGCGTTCGGAACTGGCAATGCCGCAGGAACGATTGGCTTTGGGTTTTCGCCTGGGCAACCCGGAATTGCACCGGGCGCAGGTCAGGGAAATGCGGGGGGAGGCGGGGGGATGGGAACCGCAGGACTTGTCGCGACAAGTAGGACCGGGATTTATCCTGGGGCAGGCGGGATCGTTATCGCGGCACCAGAAATCACAGCGGGAATTACTGGCAGCGGTGGCTCAGGCGGAGGCGGCGGGAGCGGACGCGTTGCCAATACTGTGAATGTGGGAGGGGGCGAAGGTGGCGCGGGGGGCGGTGCATTGCAGCTTTCGACGCCCGGCTATATGAGTATTACAGGCCGAATCGTTGCAAATGGAGGCCACGGAGGATGGGGCTATGGGAACGGCCTCGGTCAAATTGCTGGCCCAGGAGGAGGCGGGTCTGGTGGTAAAATAGAATTATTTGGCGGCGTAGTGAATATCGGGAGCGCTGCGTCATTCGAAGCGCGAGGAGGAGCGGGCGGTGGACTCGGCTCTGAGCCGGTTTTGTTTAATCCCTATTTTTATTCTTCTGGAGCAAACGGGGGCCTCGGGATTGTTACTGTGCAAGCTGGACAGTTTTCGATGGCACCCGGCGTAACAACAACGGCAGTGCTTGATGCTCCGGCGGAACCGCCACTTCCGGCACTTCGCGTTGTGAAAGATTTAAATCCGGCGTTGGCAAAAAACTTCACCGGAATTGGCGATTCGTGCGTGATGGGAGGATTCTTGTATTTTACTGCGGGCCTGAATGGAAACGATCCGGTTCTATGGCGGACAGATGGCACCGCGAGCGGAACGGTGGTTGTCACATACATGCCAACTCAGATCGCCAAGCTCACAACTGTTGGATCTGCTGTTTTCTTCAGTGCCGGTAACGATGAACTATGGAAAACGGATGGAACGGAAGCGGGAACGGTTCTCGTAAAAAATATCGCCACCGACGACGAAAGTGCTCCCGATTCGTTTACGGTAATTGGAACAACGCTGTATTTCACCGCATACGACCCGGTTGCCGGCCGTGAACTCTGGAAGAGCAATGGAACGGCGAGCGGTACTGTTCGTGTGAAGGACATATATGCCGGAATTAACGGGAGCGATCCGCGAGGCTTGAAGGTGATCGGAACCACTTTGTTCTTCAGCGCCGAAGATTCTACGACTGGGAGGGAGCTTTGGAAGAGCGGAGGCACTTCGGCAACGACCGTAAGAATCAAAGACATCAATGTCGGGGTCGATGGCAGTGAGCCATTCCTTCTCACTCCGATGGGGAGCAACCTTTACTTTGCAGCATACACGTCCGCTGCTGGTATCGAACTTTGGAAAAGCGATGGCACTTCTGCCGGGACGTTATTGGTGTCCGATATCCGGCCCGGATTTAGCGACGGATTGGGCAATATCATGATCGCAGTCGGATCGACTCTTTACTTTTCAGCGTATGACGACGTCAACGGTGACGGGATATGGAAAAGCGATGGTACGGCTGCTGGCACATCGCTGCTGACGCCATTTACTTTTGGGGGAGACTCAACAAGTTCGGCAGTCGGGGTAATTGGTAGCACGCTAATTTTTTCGGGGAGTGACGGCACGACGACTGGTGTTTGGAAGACCGACGGCACGCCTGTCGGCACTGTTTTGGTGAAGGAATTGGGCTCAAACGACTATGGCTCGCCGGATTCGTTCACTCCGGCTGGAAGCCATCTCTATTTTCAAGCAACCGATGCGACCTATGGAAGTGAATTATGGAGAACGGATGGCACGACCATTGGGACAGTGTTGGTAAAAGACGCCGTGTTGGGACCGGATGGAAGTTACCCTATGCCAATTAGAGGCTTGGGAAGTAACTTATTTTTTACGCGGCAGATCTTCGGCAACGTCGAGCTTTGGAAAACAGATGGTGCCGTGTCCGGACTTGTTGACCCGCAGACCAACGACAGCGCTCAAAGTGACCTTTTCGCATTCGGCGGAAGACTGTTTTTCAATGCCCAAGTGAATCCTCCTGATGGGTCGCAAATATTCGAAACAAGTGGGATGAGTGCGAGCACCGTTGTGGCATTTCCTACGCAAGGTCCGTATCAGGCGATGACCGACACGTCGGGTTCCGGAACCATCATTTACCTTGCTGTGTATGATCCGACCCTTGGCGCTCAGTTATGGAAAAGCGACGGCACTCCCGCTGGAACGGTTTTAGTGAAAAACCTGCCGAGCACCGCGACCCTCACCGGTGTTGTCGGATCGCGGGCGTACTTTAGATGCGATGATGGCGTTCATGGCGAAGAGCCGTGGACGTCTGATGGGACGGACGCTGGAACCATAATGTTGCGCGATATTTTTCCGGGATCTGACTCATCCCTCGCTTTCACGTTTTTAGCATCCGGCAGCAACGTGTTCTTTGTAGCAAATGACGGTGTCACAGGCGCCGAACTATGGAAAACCAATGGGACGCCTTCCGGAACCGTGATGGTAAAAGACATTTATCCAGGCAACGACAACACACTCTTGTTCAACTTTAATCCGGTCGCTTTCAACGGGGGGATTTATTTCACTGCCGACAATGGCACAAACGGCTTCGAACTATGGTACAGTAACGGGACGGCAGCGGGAACAGCCATGCTGAAAGACATTGCGGTCGGTGCAGACAGCGCATTTCCACGGCAGCTTTACCTCGCGGGGACGACTTTGTATTTCTATGCGACCGATGCTGCAAATGGCGAAGAGTTGTGGAAAACCGACGGAACTGCTGCGGGAACGACCTTGGTGAAAGATATTAATCCCGGAACCGCAAGCGGCGCTGGCGGCATGATTTCATCAATCGGAAGTAGTGTCCTTTTCGGTGCGTACGATCCGGTCAATGGAAATGCGGTTTGGAAAACCGATGGGACTACTGTCGGAACGATATTGGTGAAACCAATGGGAGTTTTGGAACCAGACTCTTACTTCACCGCAGCATTGAACGGAGCCATTTACTTTCGGGCGGAGGATACTATGGGTGGTGGACAAGGACAACTTTGGAAATCAGATGGAACAACTGCTGGCACTTCTATGGTATCGGCCCCCGGAGAATTGGGTATCTACTATTTTGCGGAGTTTACGGTGGCCGGAGGCAGATTGTATTTTCAAGGGACATCACCGTTATATGGGCGGGAATTGTTCGTTTACGAACCGCCAGCCCTGTCGGCATTACAAACTTGGAAGCAGACGAACCTTGGAGATGCAAACGCTCCGGACCTCGGCGATCCCGATGGGGATGGCATTTACACGGTTGTGGAATATGCGCTGAATCTGTCCCCAAATTCTCCAAATGGCTCAGCCATTTCACCCGCACGTTTCACGTATCCCGAAGGTGAGCGACTCAAAGTCGTTCTCCAGCGCGATCCGGCCCGCAACGACGTCACGATAGAAGTTCAGTCGGCAGGTAGCCTTTCCGGGCCCTGGGTCGCGGTGGCAACTAGCACACTCGGAGCGCCATTCACGGGGCTGGGCTACGTGGGTGGCGATGGTTCGACAGCGGGCATCAAAACTGTCGAAGTTCGAGACACCGTGAACGTCTCTGCCGCTACTGCGCGGTTCATGCGGGTGAGAGTGACGCATTAAGTGCGGCACCAAACCGCGAATCCGAATTCAAATGAAACCAATCATCCTCATCACCACCGCTGCCCTGCTGCTGCCGACATTTTCGAAAGCCGCAACCGCCACGTTCCTGCCCACCGGAGCCGGGGTGTGGAATGATGCGGCGAATTGGTCCAGTGGCGTCATCCCGAACAACGATACCCCGACGGTGGGGACGCTTTGGGATGTGACGATCCCGATTCCCGCTTCCAATAGTGGTAACGCGACGATCGCGATTTCAACGAGCACGAGTATTCGCGACCTCCAGTTTGAGAGTGCGGTTTTAACCCAGACTACCGGATCCGGTGACGCACTTGGGTGCAGTCACTATTTATTGCTGAATGCGAATCTTACGACCACGGGAAACGTCTCACTGGTTTTTCAAAATGCACCTGCTTCCGGGCGGCTTTATATCGGTGGACCTGGAACTTGGATTAACAGAGGCACCGTGAACGTCCCAGATTCCGTGCCTCCAAGTCTAGGCTACCTCAACAATCGGTTGACGGTGAGCGCTGACATCGACAATTACGGCTCAATGATGTTTTCGGAGTTCGGCGAGGTGTATTTTGAGAGAGTCTCGACCGAAGAAAGGTCCAGCTACACTGGCAGGTCTGGGTCGCTGATTTCTTTGAGTAGTTATTACCTTACGAACTTCGACTCATTGGTTCTCGAACAGGGGGCAACGATGTCGATCTCTGCTCCAAGTCACGTTAGTCGTTTCGGAACGTTCTTCGGTGGTGGAAATGGAGATATGGCTGTCGTCGCTGGAATTGCGTCTCTCCACGGAAACGTCATAGCCAATGCCAACTCCTGCTTTGGTCTGCAATTTATCAACGGGGTTGATTTGAGTGGAACTTGGACAATCATGCCCAATGTTGATCCGTATTATAATACCTTCGGAGAACCTTCCGGTCTTCGCTCCCAAAGTATCACAATCTCCGCTCCATTCGTGCTCAATGGCGGAGGGAGAATCATGGTTGGCGGTCAGACTGGCTCGATAACGGACCCTGTCTCGGAGCTCTCAATCTCCTCGGGAGCCTCGATTGCCATTGCTGCCGGAACAACGTGGCAGCAGGCTTTTGATCCGCAAGAAATCACAGGAGGCGACATCAAGGTTCATGGGATATATCATCTCGGCTACGGCGGTAGCATCGTCCTGAAATCAGGCGGGAGAATCGTGGTGGAAAATGGAGGGAGATTTAAGGATTTCTCCTTGGACGACTGGGGTGAGAACATGACGCAATGCACGATTGCAGATGGCGGAGAGCTTCGAATCAAAAGCGGGGGGACGATTAATCTTCACCGACCGATTGTCATCACAGGGACCGGGCGGTTTATAAACGAAGGGAACATGAGTATTGGGGACTGCACCAATTACACATTAAGCGGCGGGACCAGTTCCGGGACTATCACCGTGCCAATGTGCAGCAGTCTTTCGCTGGTCGATTTCACCCTATCTGGCGGGGCGGTTGAAAATCACGGCACCCTCACGATTAGTAACACGGATTTTCGTGATGCATCGTATCACGGGTTTACGGGTTCGCTCTTCAATGCTTCCGAAGACAATTCCGAAATCGCGATGTCCACATTCATGCTGGATACAGGGGCGGCACTCAATGTGACGCAGACTGGCAGCGGGTTTATCAAAGAAGTGACTGGAGCGGTGGGACTTCATGGAAGTATTAGCGTGGCACCGAATTCGGTCCTCGCAGTAGTGGGGCAAGGTGCGGTGGCGCTCAGTGGAAACTGGGTGGTGGCTGAAGGCTCAGTGATCGATAATCAAGGCTATCAAGGCCAGACGATTTCTGCGCCGCTGACGGTGAGTGGTGGAAACGGAGAATACTCGGGATTTACAGGGCTCAAGCTCGGCGGCGACACAACAATTGCGCCAGGTGCGTCGCTCACTATTGGTGCAGGAACGAAGTGGCAACTTCTTGGAGGGGATGGCTCGTTGTCGGGCGGCGATGCGCACGTTTTCGGGATGTTCGATGTGGATGGTGGTCCATATTCGGTAAAGAATGGTGGGCGCATATTGATCGAGAATGGAGGTATCCTCCAGACGTATGATCCGCTGAACTTTCCGTTCTCTGTTGATAGCGGCGGAGAATTGCGAATCAAAACCGGCGGCGTTTTGAGTGGACCCGTGGCGGTAAATGGCACGGGCATCCTCGTGATCGAAGGCGCGCTCTCCGTTCCGGCGGGCGCGTCCATCGCGATGACTGGCGGCGGTACGAGCAGCGGGACGATTACGGTTCCGGTGGGCAGCAGTTTGTCGCTGGGCAATTTTACCCTGGCGGCCGGGGCGGTGCTAAACAACTCTGGGACGGTTTCATTTGATGGCGCAGTGACGAGTGCGAATCCGCTGAGTGTGACGGGGACCATCGCGGGGAGCGGTTCGCTGACAATTTCGGAGCTGACGATCACGAGCGGAACGCTCTCGCCCGGCAATAGCCCCGGCACGCTGACCATCAATGGTGCGCTTTCCCTCACTCCAGCGATGGTTCTGGAGTTCGACCTCGGAACGGCTTCTGATAAAGTGGTCGTCCTTGGAAATGGAAGTAAGAGCGTGGTCCTTGATGGAACGCTGAACATTACCGCCGGGGCCGGGTTCGGGATCGGCACTTACACGCTCTTTGACTATGCGGGTCTGGGAGCGGGAGCGGTGAACAACGGAATTACGTTTGGGACGATGCCGGCGGGCTACCAGTATTATATCGAGGTGAATGAGGGACAGCGGAAGGTGCTGCTGCACGTGGTGAATACTCTGCCATCGCTGCCGGCATGGAAGCTTGCGCAACTTGGCAACGTGAACGCGCCGGACTCCGGCGACCCGGATAACGATGGACTGTCCACACTTGCCGAATACGGGCTCGGACTCGTTCCGGGAACGCCAGACATCACTGGCCGCCCGCAGTTGTCTGCGTTTGATTTTGCGGAGGGTCGAAGGATGAGGCTTTTGGTTCAGCGCGATCCGGCTCGGAACGATGTAAACGTCGATATCGAAGCCGCTCCCAGTCCTGCGGGACCATGGACAATCGTTGCATCCAGCACGCTGGGTGCGCCGTTCACCGGGCCCGGCTACGTCGGCGGAGACAGCGCTTTGCCCGGATTGAAGACGGTGGAGATTCGAGATGTGGAAAATATGACGGATGTGGCGAAGCGTTTCCTCCGGGTGAAGGTCACGCATTGATTCGGGCTCTATCCGTGTTTGAATCTTTAAGCCTGCCTCGTCGCTTTACTCCGAAAGCAGGAATTGGAAGTCGTCGAGCGTGAGGGCGCGGGCGAAGTTTTCTTCGCCTAGAATATCGGCGGCGAGCGCGCTCTTGGAGCGCTGAAGCGAGCGGATTTTTTCCTCGATGCTGTCTTTCACGATGAGACGGTAGGCGATGACTTTGTTCACCTGGCCGATACGGTGTGTGCGGTCGATGGCCTGGTTTTCGACGGCGGGATTCCACCATGGGTCGAACAAGACGACGTAGCTGGCGGCGGTGAGATTCAAGCCGAAGCCGCCTGCGCGGAGGCTGACGAGGAAGGTCGCGGCACCGTCGTGGCCCTGGAAGGCTTTGACGAGTTCTCCGCGGTTTTCCGTCTGGCCGGTGAGCTTGAAGAGCTTGCACGTATCGCCGAGGCGCGTGGTGAGTTCCGTCTCGATGCGTGAGAGCATTTCGACGAATTGCGAGAAGACGAGAATCTTGTGACCTTCGGCGACCAGCGGCTCGATGATGTCGATGAGCGCGTTCATTTTTGCACTCTCGGCTTTGTCGGCCTTTTCGGAGACGAGTCCCGGATGGCAGCAAATCTGCCGCAACCGGAGCAGCGAAGTGAGGATGTTGAAGCGCGCTTTATCGAGGTCGGCCTTGGATGAAAGTTTGAGCAGTGCGACGCGGGCGCGCTTCAATTCAGCGCGGTAGAGCGTGGCTTGCTCGGCGTCCATTTCGCAGACGAGGTCTTCCTCGATCCGGTCCGGCAAATCCTTGGCTACCTCGCCTTTGGTGCGGCGAAGAATGAACGGGCGCGTCCTCGCTGCGAGGCGTTTGCGGGCGAGGGGATCGGTCCGCTGATCGAAGGTCTTTCCAAACGCTCCGCGCAAACCGAGCACGCCGGGCATGGTGAAAGACATGATGCTCCAAAGGTCCAGCAACCGGTTCTCGATGGGCGTTCCGCTGAGCGCGATGCGGTGGGGTGCATTCAGCACCCATGCGGCTTTTGCGGTCGCGCTGTCGGGGTTTTTGATGGCCTGCGCTTCGTCGAGAATGACGGCGCGCCACGGTACTGCGGAGGCTTCTTTTTCCAGCAACCGCAGATGGACGTAGTTCATCACCACGAGGTCGGAATTCTTGCGGGCTTCTTCCAGCGCGCCAGCGTCGCACGCGCCTTTGCCGAGAATCGTGACGCGGAGGCTTGGAGCAAATTTCTCGGCCTCGGAGCGCCAGTTATCCACGACGCTTTTCGGTGCGATGACGAGGGACGGCGTGTCCATCGTGGGGCGCAATACCGGCTTCGCGTTTTTCTTCGGTTTGAACGCGCCGATGCCTTCGGGGACAACTTCCACTTCGCGGTCGCGCAACCACAACAGCCACGCGAGCGTCTGCACGGTTTTGCCGAGACCCATGTCGTCGGCGAGGATGCCGCCGAAGTTGTTCGTGCTGAGGTATGCGAGGAAATGGAAGCCCTCGGTCTGATAGGGCCGCAGCTCTGCATTCAAGCCCTTCGGCAGGTCGGGCGTGACGCGCGTTTTGATCTCTTCGGCGCGTTTTGTGATGGCTCGAATGGCAGGCTCCGGCAGGAGATTTTTCACCTTCCCTGCGAGCTGAAGCGCGTGGAGCCGCTGCGGTCCGGCATCGAAATCGCGTGCGCTGAGACCGAGCTCGGCGAATTGCTCTTCGTCCTCCGGGCTGAGGTGGAATGATAGACGTCGCCATCCCTTTTCGCCGAGGCGAACAAAGCCTCCGCGAGCATCGAGCAGGGCTTTCAACTCGGCCTTTGTGAGCGTGGTGTCTTCCACGTCGAGGGCGATGCGGATGTCGAACCAGTCGATGCCGCTTTCTTCGACATCGAGCTTCACCCGCGCCGCGATTGCTGGTTCGTGGAGCGACGAAAGCATCGGGTCGAGCTCAAGCGTGAGCGAAGACGGGAGGCTTCCGAGCCACTCGGAGAATTGCTCGGCGAACTTTTTCCCGGCGGTCTTCTGCCAGCACGCTTCGCCGTAGCCGGTCCATGTTGCCTTGAGGGTTGTCAGCGCGGTTGGGACGGCGACGAGGGCGTTGCGATCGTTGCGGATGATCGAGCCTTCTTCTTCTGCCGGCGATCGTTTGCCGGTGGGGATCCAGCCATCGCGGCCGTACTGCTCCACTCGCACTCCGTCGCACTCGGCGAATGCCCGCACGACAAGCATTTCACCATCGCCAAATCCGTTTTTCTGGAGCTGGCATTGGAGGATTGCGCGGGTCTTTACGACCTTCACCCGTGAGGCGAGACGCGGCGGTGGTTCGACGCGAAGTCGCTCAAAAAGCGCCACGCCAGCGCCGCTCTCGATGGCTTCCGCGGGCACAATAATCGGTGCCGCGAGATTTAGTCCTGCGAGCGGCGGAGCCTCGAAAACTTCGTGCTCAGTGATGTAAAGCGCGGGGTCTCCGTCGAGCGTCACAATCGCTGTTGTCGGGGGCGAGCCGTCGGGCAACGCGAGCGTGAATTCATAGTCCACGGACTTGCCGTCCTCGACGGCAATACTCCATTCGAGCTTGCGGGGATCGCGAATGAGCGGATGCCCGGATGGTCCGCAAATAATGGGCTCAAACTTCGGCTCGCGCAGCATCGCATTGAGGACCCTGGTAGCGTCCTTCTCTTTATAGGAGAGCGTTCGGCGGCTGTCGTAGCCGGTGAAAAATACGCGCCAGAGCCCCTCGGAGAGTCCGGTGACGGGCAGCGCGCCTGCATACGAAGCGCTCACTAGCTGACGGAATGCCGTGTCCGTGAGAGGCTTGAATTCGCCGACTCCGTCTTTTTTCCACTCCAGGCGGATTTCTTCGCGAGTGAGACGCACGCGCAGTTCATGCAGCGTTTCGTTTCGTCCGACCATCGTGGCGGCGCCGTTCAGCCATTTGTTCCAGGTCTCGACGGACTGTTTCCGCTCCCAGGCGCCGACAAACTCATCCACTTTCTCCCAGTCTGTCATTTGCGAGAGCAGCGGCATCAGTGGCACTCCCTTGCGGCGGAAATACGCGGCGATGAGCATCCATGCTTCATCAACGGTGGTCGGACGCAACTCCGGCCACAGCTCGACGGTGTGGTATCCCCAGCCTTTGATCGGGATGCCGGCGACTTGATCCACCAGCGATTGCAGCACGCCGTACGCGTGGCGGTGTTCATCGAAAAGCTTGTCCACAGCGTTGACGGCATCAGTCTCCGCTTTCGTCAGCGCACGGTCGGCATGCGCGATGGCCATTGCGTGGAAAGTCTCCTTTTTCACCGGAGGGCGCGCGCCCCCTTTTTTGAATTCCTTCGGATCAGCCAGCAGGAGCGCATACATCGCTGCGCAGCAGTGCTCGCAGTTGATCTCCACATCGCAGGAGCAGTCTCCGATCCAGCCGGTCCGTTCGCGCATGAGCGTGACGGAGTGAACCGGGCCTCCCTGATTCTTCACCCCGACATCAAAGACGGTCGGAGCCTCTTCCTGCACAGAAACGACCTGACCGCTGCGGTACAGCTCCAGTCCATCGACTTGGACGCCTCCATGCAGATCGACAATATACTTCCGTGCGGACTGTTCGTGTTCTCGTGCGATCAACATTGCCGCCCACTCCATACGGATAGAGGCAAAGGTGCAAGCATCGCGGCGAACTATTCGCGGCTACTTCTCCTTCTTCGACGGCGCAGCGGGCAAAAGGCGCAGGGTTTGCAGCGTCTCGGGCGTCTTGTAGTGGCGCTTGAGGCCGCTGTCTTTGAGAGCGGAAGCGGGGACGTGGGTGATGAATTCAGCGAAGCACTTTTCCACGCGTTTCTTTTGCAGGTCGAGGCCCTTCCGGGTCTCCCAGAATTCCGCCTCAATATTGGCCAATGCGCGGGCTGCTTCGTCCGGGCCAAGGTCTTCGTGGCGGGCCATGACCCATACGAGTTCGGGATCTTCCGGGAGCGAGACAGGGAAGGGGACAAACGGAACTTTGATCTCTTCTTCCAGTGCGATGGTTGCGTCCACTTTGACTTCGCTCGTGACGGTGCGATCGGGCAGCGTGATTTCCACGGCGACTTTCTTTCCTTCCTCGTCGGGAGTGATGGAGACGTTTTCCTCGCCAAATTTTGTCGCCATTTCGCTGGCGAATTCCTGCATCGTGGCGGGCTCGATATTGGGCAGTGCGCCGTTTTCGCAGAACTTGTCGAAAGCCTGCAAATTCTTGGCGAGCCGCACCTCCCTGGCGACCTCGTCGTAAATTGTGGAGGCCAAATGCGGGTCCTTGGTGGCTTTGGGTAACACCTTCTCGAGCAGCGCGAGGAACATTGCCTCGTTCAATCCTTTGTTTTTCATGCGGGCGGCGTTGGTAGTCGGGAACGGGAAAACTGCAAAGCCATTGCGCGGAAATCTTCGCGGTTCACTGAGGAACTTTCACGGGACTGCAAAAGAACTTTGACTAAAACGGGGCGCTTGTCGTCTATGACTCTAACAAATGGGCCGTCCGAAGGGTCGGTCCGTTTGAAACTCAAAAACAAAAACACAACTCCAATCATTCAGATGAAATTGAAAAACCTGTTCACCATCACCATCGTCGCACTCGCCATCACTTTCCCGGCTTTCGCTGAGGAAGAGACGCCGCTCGGCAAGGAGATGGAAAAAGTCGGCAAAATAATGAAGGCCATTGGCCGCGCCGCCAAGGAAGGCAAAGTAACCAAGGATATGGCGCCCAAAGTGGACGAAGCCAAGGCCGCCTTCGAAGCCGCTGCAAAGCTCGAGCCTGCAAAGCTCAAAGACGTGCCTGCTGCCGAAAAAGCCAAGTTCCTTACGGACTACAAGGCATCGTGCGAAGCGGCCATCAAGGAACTCGCCGTCCTCAAAGCCGCAATCGAGGCTGAGAAGGCTGACGACGTCGCCAAGAGCCTCGAAAAGCTGAACGCCGGTAAAAAAGAAGGCCACAAGGCTTTCAAGGCGGACTAAAAATTCGTTGTGATTTGTGACTGGTGAATCGTGATTAGTCGCACGCGAGATTCGGCGGACGCTTTCCACGAATCCCATCTCACAAGTTACAAGTTTCCACTCACAATCCAGCAGGGCGGCGTGCGAGAGTGCGCCGCCCTTCTTGTTACTCACTGAATTCACGAAATGACACGGAACGAACTGCTCGACCTCTACTTCATGGACGCGCGCGCGAAGCTCATCGACATCGCAGCGTTTCTTGATCGCGTGGACCGCGGAACGGGCGATGCGGATTTCCGCCTCCCCGCTTTTCTCGAAGCAATGAAGGCGCTCGCTGGGAATGAGCCGCATCGTGCGAGGAACGTTCTTCTTTCCCTCAGCGATCCGACGACTGAACCCATCGCGAAAGCTCCCGGCAAAGGCGCTGTGGGGGCCTGGCAGGCGTAACACTCTTTACTGTGCGATACATCGAACCACACGGACACATGGTGTCCCGGACAACAGACGACTATCAGGCAATGGCCATTGCGGGCTGCGCGGCGGTGTGCGAGCCCGCATTCTGGGCGGGATTTGACCGCTCGGGGCCGCAGGGATTCTACGATTACTTTTGCCAGCTCACCGACTACGAGCCGAAGCGCGCCGCGAAATTCGGCCTGCCGCATTTTTCGTGGTTGTGCATCAATCCGAAGGAGTCCGAGGACATGAAGCTCGCCGAGGAAGTCATCAGCATCATCCCGGAGTTTCTCTCGCGACCAAACGTGCTCGGCATCGGCGAAATCGGGTTGAACAAAAACACCCGCAACGAACTGAAAGTCCTTGAGTGGCACATCGACCTCGCGGCGCGCCACGACCAGATGATCCTTGTCCACACGCCGCACCTGGAGGACAAGCTGAAGGGCACGCGCTTCATCCTCGATGTGCTGAAGTCCGACAAGCGAATCGACCCGGCTCGCGTCATCATCGACCATGTTGAAGAGCACACCGTCGGCATGGTCCTCGACACCGGCATGTGGGCGGGCATGACGCTCTATCCGGAGTCGAAATGCACCTCGGCGCGGGCAATCGATATTTTGGAGAACTACGGCGAAGAGCGCATCTGGATGAACTCCGCGTGCGACTGGGGAATTTCCGTCCCGCTCGCCGTGCCGAAGACCGCGCTGGAGATGCGCAAACGCGGATGGACGCCTGAGCGCATCGAAGCGGTCATCTACGGAAACCCGCTGCGATTCATGTCGCAGAACCCGCGATTCAAGATCTAAGCGTGGCGACCATCCTCCGCGCCCGCCACGTTCTGCCCATCGTTGCGCCTGTCATTTCCGACGGCGGTGTTGTCGTGGAAAATGAACGCATCATTGCCGTGGGAGCGTTCGACGAAATTCGCAGCGCGCACTCCGGCGAGGCGCTCGACCTCGGCGAGCAAGTGCTCATGCCGGGTCTCGTAAATGCCCACTGTCACCTCGACTACACGTCGCTGCGCCACGCCATTTCGCCGCAGAAAACATTCACGGAATGGATTCGCGCCATCAATTCCCACAAGCGCGCGCTCCACGACGAAGACTATCTGAGCGCAATCGCGCGGGGATTCTCGGAGCTGCGGAAGTGGGGCACCACGACCGTGGTGAACATCGAATCATTCCCCGAATTGATGCTCCGGATGCCGACGCCGCCGCTGCGGACATGGTGGTTTCTGGAGATGATCGATTTACGGCACCGCTTCAGTACGGAAGACGCAGTCGCGGGAGCGCTTGCTTTTTTTGAAACCGACCGTCCCGGCTGGCTCGGCGGTTTTGGACTGAGTCCGCACGCTCCCTACACGGCCAGCGGGCCGATGTATGAGCTCGTCGAGAAAACCGCCACTGAACTCGGCATGATGATCACCACGCACGTCGCCGAGTCGCGCGAGGAGTGGGATATGTTCCGCCACGGTCGCGGCGTGCTTTACGACTTCATGCTGCGGTTGGGGCGCTGGATGTATGACTGCGATAAGGCTCGCACGCCGCTCGCGCACGTTGCGCATCACGCCTCTCTCGGCCCTCGCTGGCTGCTCGCGCACATGAACGAACTCGACGAGTCCGACTTCGCGCTGCTCGAATCGCTGCCCGAAAAACCGAGCATCGTGCACTGCCCCGGCAGCCACAAATACTTCGGCCATTCGCCCTTTCCGCTCGCGCGCCTTCGTGCGATGGGCGTGAATCTCTGCCTCGGCACGGACAGCCTCGCCAGCACGGACTCGCTCTCCATGTTCGATGAAATGCGTGCCGTCCCCGGAGTCTCGCCGCTGGAGGTTTTGGAGATGGCAACCATCAACGGTGCGCGGGCTCTCGGCTTCTACGGTGGAATTATTTCACCGGGCGCAGCAGCAGACTTGATTGCTGTGCCGTGTGCTGTTACCAGCAACAAAGTCCCGGATGCAGTGCTCGCACACCGCGCGCCCATTCATTGGATGATGCTCAATGGTAAAATTCTGCCACCATAATCTACTTCGCGTTGTCGCTGCACTTTTGATGCTCGGACTTTGCCCTTTCACATGGGCGGTCACCAAGAAGCCGATCAAGAAAGCCGTAGTCGCCAAGCCTGTGACGCCGAAAGCCCCTGCGAAAATTGCCGAACCCAAAGTGTCGCCGGAACCGCTCGCTCCCGGCGAACTCCCGCTCGTTGCGCAGGCGGCGGCGCTCGTGGACTCCAAGACCGGAAATCTTATTTACCAAAAGCGTGCCGACCAACTCCAGTATCCCGCGAGCACGACGAAGATCCTCACAGCGCTTCTCGTCATTGAGGCGGGCGATCTGGACAAGCTCGTGACTGTGGAACTGGCAGACACGAAAGTTGAGCCGAGCGCACTCTACATAAAGCCCGGTGAGCAATTCCCGCGGCGTCATCTGCTTTACGCGCTGCTGCTGAAAAGCGCGAACGATGTCGCGATGTGCCTCGCCCGGGACAACGCGGGCAGTGTCGCTGGATTTGCCGAT
The DNA here is from genome assembly GCA_043755735.1 of Verrucomicrobiaceae bacterium. Taxonomy (GTDB): domain Bacteria; phylum Verrucomicrobiota; class Verrucomicrobiia; order Chthoniobacterales; family Chthoniobacteraceae; genus SXWH01. The sequence goes on from JAYUSJ010000204.1 coordinate 16,178, forward strand.
AAGATGAACCTTCGCTGCGGGCAACTCGGAGCAATCAACTCAAACTTCACCAATCCGCACGGTCTTCATGATCCGCACCACTTCACCACCGCCAGCGACCTCGCGCAAATCGCCATGGCCGCGATGAAAAATCCTATCTTCCGGGACATCGTCGCCACTCCGGAAGCGTGGTTGCTCAAAGGGGAACAGTTTGTCCTGCTGCGCAATCACAACCGCCTTCTTTGGCGGTTTCCCGGCTGCATCGGCTTGAAAACGGGCTTCACGAATGCCGCGCAGCAAGTGCTCGTTTCCTCCGCAATGCGTCAGGGTAGCGAGGTCATCTCCGTGGTGATGCACTCGGACCGTGCCGGCATTTGGAATGACTCATCATCATTGCTGCTCTACGGTTTCGAGCGTCTCGGCATCCCTCCGCCGATCGCCGAGAGCCCGAAGTAGGCGCAAAAGCCTGCTTATACCATCTCGCAAAGACAATCAGACCGACGAGTGGGTGACTACGAAGGGCGCGAAGGGCGCGAAGGTAAGGGCATCATTTCCGTGTCATCTTC
>JAYUSJ010000205.1:0-16695 GCA_043755735.1 Verrucomicrobiaceae bacterium
CCGCATCTATTTGGAGTACCAAAAAGACACCTCATGGAAGCAGCAGCGGAAAACCGAATACGGAAACAAAGGCCAGGGCACCCCAGCCATGGACGGCGAAAACCGCACCATGTGGATATTCGAGCCCAGCGTCGCCGAGCGCGTCTTCGAGGGCCTCATCAAAGAACACAACATCCCCGTATTCCGCGACCAGTGGCTCGACCGCGACCGCGGCGTCGTCAAAAAAGACGCCCGCATCCAAAGCATCACCATGCTCACCGGCCAAACATACACCGGCGCCATGTTCATCGACGCCACCTACGAAGGCGACCTCATGGCCGCCGCCCGCATCCCCTACACCACCGGCCGCGAAGCCAAATCCCAATTCAACGAAACCCTCAACGGCATCGTAGCCGCCCATTCAAAAAGCCATCAGTTCGAGAAGGACGTCAGCCCCTACAAAATCCCCGGCGACAAAACCAGCGGCCTCGTCCCCCGAATCCACGACGGCGACCCCGGCAAAGACGGCGACGGCGACAAACGCATCCAGGCCTACTGCTTCCGCATGTGCCTCACCAACGACCCCGCAAACCGCATCCCCTTCGCACGGCCCGACGGCTACGACCCCGCACAATACGAACTGCTAAAACGCTACATCGCCGCCGGCTGGAAATGGGGCAACATCATCGCCAAATTCGACCCCATCCCCAACCACAAAACCGACACCAACAACCACGGCGCATTCTCCTTCGACAACATCGGCATGAACTACGATTACCCCGACGCCACCTACGAACGCCGCCGCGAAATCCTCAAAGAACACGAACTTTACCAAAAGGGCCTCCTCTACTTCCTAGCCAACGACCCCGGCATCCCCGAAGAAATCCGCCAGCGCATGAACCAATGGGGCCTCCCCAAAGACGAATTCACCGACAACGCCGGCTGGCCCCACCAAATCTACGTCCGCGAAGCCCGCCGCATGCTCGGCGAAACCATCATCAACGAAAACCACCTCACCCGCAAAATACCCACCCCCCGCAGCATCGGCATGGGCTCCTACAACATGGACTCACACAACGTCCAACGCTACGTCGATGCCCGCGGCTTCGCCCGCAACGAAGGCGACGTCCAAGTAAACCCCGGCGGCCCTTACCCCATCGACTACGGCGCACTCATCCCGCATAAAAAGGACGCCACAAACCTCCTAGTCCCCGTCGCATGCTCCACCACCCACATCGCCTACGGCAGCATCCGCATGGAACCCGTCTTCATGATCCTCGGCCAAAGCGCCACCACCGCCGCAATCCTCGCCCTCGAAGCCAACACCCCCGTCCAAGAAGTCCCATACGACAAACTCAAAGCCCGCCTCGAAAAAGACGGACAAATCCTCGACTACACCCGCCCCGCAAGCTCCGCAACAAAACCCCCATCCGTAAAACTCGACGGCCAACTCATCGACGACACCACCGCCCAAAAGCTCGGCGACTGGACCCCCGGCAGCTCGAACGGCACCCAACGAATCGGCGACGGTTACATCCACGACGGCAACGTCGGCAAAGGCGAAAAGACCGTCACCTGGACCATTCCCATCGAAAAGCCCGGCACTTACGAAGTCCATTTCCACTACCCACCCCACCCCAACCGCGCCACCAACGTCCCCATCCGCATCCTAGGCGCCGGCATCGATAAAACCATCAAAGTGAACGAAACCCTCAAAGAAGGCAGCGCAGTTTTAGGCACCTTCGAGGTCAAAACCACCGACAAGCTCGTCATTACCATCGACACAAAAGACACCGACGGCTTCGTAGTTGCCGACGGCGTGCAGTTGATTGCAAAATGAACCACACCGCCGAACAAACGCAGACCCTTACCGATGTCCTCTGAACACCAATCCTCTCCCTTTGTCGAAAGGCCGTGGTCCACACTCGGCGTAGGAGCCATTATCCCCGTAGTTCTTCTTTTTAAGGGAGTCGGGATTTATTCCGACGGATTCGCGCGCTACAAATTATACGCCTCTTCCTCAAAGGTATTTGAACTGACCGGGATTGCGGTAAACGTTCACATCGCTCAGCTCATATTTGGAGCCATGTTCCTGAACACGTATTACTTTTGGCATCATCTGTTCCCAAACAACACGCTCGTTCCGCGCATCAGCAATCTCTTCGGGGGCCTTGCCATACTTCTTACCATCATTCTCTGGCTCCTCCTTCCATGAACTCGACCCCCACCAGACACAAACGGCTTCGTAGTCGCCGACGGCATCCAGTTGATTGCAAAATGAAATAACCGGTAACCGCCCATGACACCATTCCAACGATACCTACTCATCTTTTTGCTGATTATAGCCGCCTTGGTTGGCACTTTGATTCTCGGGTATCCCGAAGAACTCGTCTTTTTTGCCGGTGGGGCCGCCTTGGTGAACGCTGTGAGGCTCGGGTATTTCTTATCCGAACAGGACCATAAGCATGACAAGAACGAAGAGATTCGGATGATGTCCGAGCGCATTCGTGAGCTTGAAGAGCGCGAGAAAAGCAGAACCTCTTCCGGCGCAACCACCGAAAAGCCGCCCGAAAGCGAGTAGGCGAAAGTAGTCAACGACTTCAGTCGGTAGAATCGTAGCGACGCTTAGTCCGACTGAAGTCGTTGACTACGTTCGCAAATCGCCGATTGCGCCGTTTTCTGCAAAGCCAGCCGTTTCTTTGAAAACATTCTGAAAGTCAGGGCCGGAGGCCCGGCGATGTTATAGCCCAGGGTGAAGCCCTGGGTAAACGGGCCCACGATATGCAAGCCCTGAATGGGTGACATCATAGAACCGTTGCCGCCAAGCAAGACCCCGAAAGCCGTGTAGAAGTGCGGTCGGCACTTTTACAGCAACGGTTGAGGTATTTGAAGGTTCCGGTGACGTTTACGCAACGAACGGATGCGCATTTCCAACGAACCGTAAGCCTTTTGCAGAAACCGTTAAGCCATTTGCAAGGAACGGTAACGCATTTTCAACTTACTTACGGCTTAACGGTCGTTGATAATGCCTTGCCGGTCGTTGATAATGCTCTTCTGGTTTCTGCAAATGCATTTACGGTTCTTACAAATGTGCGGCCTGTTTGTAAAAATGTCTTGACGGCTGCTGATAATGTGCTACGGCTTTGTGCGAAAGACGGGACTTTCTTTGCGAATGACTCGACAGGGATTGATAATAGCCCACCTTTCACCTCAGTAATCTAACCGTATGCCCGAATCAGAAGAATCTTATCGTGACCGTCAAGGCAAGGCGCAGAGCTTGCGCGACTCGACGGCTGGGTTTACTCCCGTGTTTGCTCCGCCGGATACTACGTTGAACGCAACGAACTTTAATACGTTCATTTCGACGGTCGGGGCGGCCAATACGCTGGTGGAGACTTTGGTAATTAATTACACGAACAATGCTACGGCGCGCGTGGCGCTGGTTAAGTCGATCCGTTCGGCGGTGACGCAGGCGTTGGGCTATGTGAAGAGCAATAAGGCGTGGGCTACGAATTTGAAGGCGGTAAAAGTGGCTGCCGATAAGTTGCGTGGAGTCCGCCCGCCGTCGAATACGGAGGTGCCGCCGCCGGTGCCGGAGGGGACGCCGCCGCCGGAGGCGGAGAAGTCGCGTAATAAGGGGGAGCAGGCTTATGTGGAGCTTGCTGCGCATTTGGGTGGGTTCGTTACGGCGATTACTGCGTGCCCCGGTTATGCTCCGACGGCTGCTGAGATTTCGATTGGGACGTTTAGTTCTTTGCAGTCGCAGTTCGGGGGTCTGAATTTGTTTATTTCGGACCTTGCGTCGCAGCTTACGACGGCTCGCGAGAAGCGTCGGCGGTTGTATTTTGTGGGGGATTGTTTGCAGACGAAGTTTCAGGCGGTGAAGGAGGCTGTGAAGGGTCAATATGGACAGGGCGGTTCGGAGTATGGGGCGGTGAAGGGCATTACGTGGTAGGTAGGGTCGCGTGGGCGGGGTTTCGGGGGTTTGGGCGAAGGGAGACTTTGCTTTCGACGGGGAAACAGGGTATTATTGAGAGGATGATGACTTTTCGAATGCCGGGAATGGGGGTGGTGGTTTTCTGTATGCTCGCGGTGAGTGCGTGTGCGGGGCTTGTGGTGGTGCGGGGGACGGCTGTGGTGGGGCTGCCGGTGGCGGCTTGTTCGGAGGATTTGAAGAAGACGTTTGATGTGGAGTTTAAGGTGGTGACTGAGGGGGGGAGTGCGGCGGGTATCGCGGGTGTGGGGATGGGTGTGGTGGATGTGGGGCTGGCGAGCCGGCCTATGACGGGGGAAGAGCGCGCGGCTGCGCCGGATAAGCGTCTTATTGAGACAAAAATCGGGGCGCAGGCGGTGCTGGTGGTGGTGCCGGAGGAGATTTGGCAGGCGGGGGTGAGGAGGCTTTCGCGCAGACAGTTGATTGGGGTCTATGAGGGGCGGGTGAAGAATTGGAAGGAGCTGGGTGGGGCGGACCGTGAGATCGTTTTTTTTAATCGACCCGGGGGTTTTTCCGGTCGGGGGGTGTGGGATGTTTTCGCGATCTGGCTTTATGAGGATCTGCGGAAGGCGCCGCTGTCGAAGGCGGAGGTGCTGGAGTCGCCGGATGAGGTGCGGGATACGGTGGAGTTTAATGGCGGGGCGATTTCGCTGCTGGAGGTCGGTGAGATGCCGAAGGCGGGGCTGAAGGCGATCCCGCTGGAGCTGGATAATGGGACGATCATCGAGCCGACGGCGGATGCGGTCAAATCGGGAACGTATCCGCTTTCGCGCCCGCTGCTTTTGATCACTGCGGGGAAGCCGACGGGGAATGTGAAGACGATGCTGGACTATATGACGGGGGAAAAAGGGCAGTCTGCGGTGGCGAAGGCGGGGCATCTGAATCTGAAACAACTCGACGGGGAGTGAGCAATGATCCCTTTATAGCGGAGTGCCTCGCGAAATGCTGACAATTTAGCCAATGAAACCGGATAGCCCAACGCCCGCAGCCCATCTCGTTCGATTTGGAGTCTCCACATCGCGCGGAGCGTTCCGTGCGTTTTTGCGCCATGCGTGGATGCAGATGGCTATCTCGCAGGATTCGGCGCGGACGCAGGATGCGGCGGCTGTGTTTGATGAGGTGTTGTCGCGGTCGACAACGCAGTTTCCGGTGGGGGTGCAGCCGTGGGCCGGGGTGCTCGCGAGGGGGCTGCAGCGCGTGGCGCGGTTGTTTGCGGATGAGAGTCTGGCGATTCGTTTTGCGACGTCGTCCACGGGTGCGGGAATCGCGCCGGTGCTGAACGCGATCGCGCCGTTGTGCGCCGATATGGATTCGGAGCTGGAGACGTCGGGCTTTGAGGTGCAGCTCGGGGAGTCCGAGACTTCGGTGCGCACGCGTCTGTCGGCGCATCTCCCGGAGTCGCCGCTGGCCCCGCTGCTCGGTGCGGCGCGCGTGTGGTGGCCGGATTTCTTTTCCGGCATGATGGTGTCGGCAATCTGGCGGGAGATCATCGCGGAGGAGCCGACGATGAAGCTCGCAGCGGTGTCGGCGTGTGAGTTTTTCGAGGAGGTGCTGAGGAAACTCGGCGTGCCGGAGCAGATCCCCTCGGCGTCTGCAATCGAACAGACGATGCTGGCGTTTGCGCCGAAGTCGGTGGAATACGGGCTGGGGCAAATCTCGTGGCTGCTGGAGCCCGACGACGCGACCGAGCTGGAGGCAAAGGTGCTGCCGTTTCTGCGCGCAGCGTTCGCGAGGCAGACGCCGCCCTCGCCGGTGCTCGCGCCCGTGGCCATCCCGCCGCCGGCTATCAATCTGCCTGTAAAAGACAGGCTCTCGCAAGCTCCGCAGGCCCCGCAGGCTGCACAGTCGGCGCAGTTGGTGCAGGCGTTGAGTGCGAATATTCCGCCGCCGCCGCCACTGGCCCAGCCGCCCGCACTCCGCCCGGTCGCGAAGCCCAAGGCGGAGCCGCCCGAGCCGGAGCATCCCGATGAGGAGGACGATGAGGAAGTGCTGCCGCAAAAAGGAGTCCGCGATGTGCGCTGGGTGATCGCCGTGATCGGCGGCGTCCTGCTGATCGTGGCACTTCTGCCCTTTATCAACGGCGGCGGGGTGGACATCGGTTCAGCGAATCCCGGCCCGGCTGTGGATCTGACCCTGACGCCCGTGAACAAAGGCCCGGAGCGAATGGTCGTGGCACCCGTCGAGCCCTTGCAGGAGCCCGTCGCAGTGACAGCGGCCCCGAGCGCGCCCCCGCTGCTTTTCGAGCGGGCGCAGAATTACATCGACGCCGCGGCACGGGCAAAAATCGCAGGCGACAACCGCCAGGCGGCGGAGGATTTGTCGAGGGCGATGCTCATCTTCAAGCAGGAGTTTGGAGACCAGCGCTGGCGGGACCAACGATACATCGACTTGCGCAACGAGTATCGTGCGCAGTTGGCGCTGCTGGAGCTGAGCAAGGAACAAATCCTCCTCGTGGAAGACATCGTCGGCGCCCGCGAATCGGTCAAATCGGAGCCCGTGGACTCGCCTTCGCCGGAGCTCGTCAAGGCCGTGGCAAACTTCCGCCGCGGCGATGAAGAAATCGCCCGCAGCCGCCCAAAAGCCGCTGCGGAAGCCTACGAGCAAGGGCTGCGAATCGCGATCGAGCTCCTCGGCGCACGACGCGATACGGATCGCACTTACCAGCAACTCCTCTCCCGCTACATCGATTTCCTCATCGGCGAGAACCTAGAGCCCGACGTGCTCCACAGTCGTCTCTCGGCGGTGAAATCGGGCAAGAAACCGGGCCCGTTACCGGATAAGAAACAGGAGCCCGAGAGCGACGGACTGGGCCTGCCGCGGCAGTAGGAAGAGTTACTTCGCAGGACGTCGGGCCTGTTGCTGTTTCCAGAACTTTTCCACCGGCATGGGTGGCTCCAAGAAGCCAAGTTGTTTGATGGAATCCATGTCCCGCAAAAACTCAATGCCCGCACTGCCCCTCAGCGGGAGCGTCAGGGAGCGCAGGTTTTGCAGTGATTTCAGCGGCGTCAAATCGGCGATTTTCGCGCATCCATCGAGCCGCAGTTCTGTAAGCGGCATCGATTTGAGGGGCGTCAGATCCTTCACATCCGTCCCGCTCAAAGACAGAACCTGAATGGGGAGCCCGGCTAGCGGCGACAGATCCGTCACGCCCCGGCTCTTGGTCAACGACAATACCTTGAGCTCTTTCATTCCCGACAAAATCGACAGGTCGGGAACATCGGTGTCGTTGAGGTAGAGCATCGAAATTCGGACGGAATTGGTGCGAAGGAGCGGGGAAAAGACCGCCGAGTTCACACTGTTGAAACTCGCACTCCACGTTCCGTCTTCGCGTCGATGGAACCGTTGGCGAAGATCATTGCGATCCGCAATCATCGCTCCAAGTGGTCGCAATTCTGGATTCGAAGCAATCGCTGCACTGAGTTCCCGAAGGAACTTACCTCGCTCCAACCCGGTCATCTTCTTCACGGCGGAGGCTTCGTCATCCCGCTTCTGACCACGCAGCGCCGCCTCCAGCCCCTCCATATCTTTTGGCGACAGCTCATGGTCATCGTTCTCCGCCGCGAGCAACTTTTGAGTAAGGGCGAGATTGTCTTTCGCTCCCGGAAAGTTTGGATTCAGCTCGAGGACGCGTTGGTATTCATCCTCGGCTTCATCAAGGCGCAACAATGTCTGGCAGAGGTTTCCGCGCTGGTAATGATATTCGGCATTATTCGGGAGTTGGCGAAGAGCGGCGTCGAGGCGGTCGAGCGCTTTGTCGAATTCCTTCTTTTTGGCAAACTCCTTCGCCTCGGCAAAAAAGATCGGGCCGGTGCCTTGCAGGTCGGACAGCGCCACGTCGAGTTGTTGCTGCTTGGTCGTGGCGATTCGTTCGTTGGTCTGCGCGATGTCGCGCTGGTTTTTCAGCGAGAGAAACAGCCAGATCACCGCGACGTGAAAAATCACGGCAAACGCGGTGATGAGCGCGACCTTGTCCTTGTGCCGTGCGGCCCACAGCGAGATCTGCTTCCGAAGCCCCGCCCGCTCGGCCTTCGGAGCGAAGCCGTTCTGCCACGCGGTTATGTCGTCCTGCAATTCCTCCACTTTCGCGTAGCGATCGCACATGGCGTAAGACATCGCCTTGAGCACAATCGCCGCGAGACCTTCCGGGACGCGCCGTCCGGGCAAATGTGAGAGGACGTACGCGATGTTGTCACCGGTGCCGTCGGAGGATTCCCGGGAAACCGCATTGAAGCTGCTCGGATGCTCGAATTTCCCGCTGACGATTTGCTCGATGAGCTCGCCGAATTCCTTTCCGGGATACGGAGGGCGGAGCGTGAGAATCGCATACAGGATCGAGCCGAGCACGTAGATGTCGCTCTGTGGCGTGATCAAATCCAAGTCGCCCCGCGCGGCCTCCGGCGAAATGTACGGCGGCGTGCCGACGATCAGTCCGTTCAGCGTTTGAAACTCGCGGAGGTTGGGCGCCGGCATTTCCTCCGCTGGCACGGGAGTGCGAGGAGATGCGTCGGAAAGGTGCTCGTCGTGCACTCCTGAAGACATGCGCTTGGCCAGCCCCCAATCCATCACGAGGACTTCGCCGTATTCGCCGATCATGATATTGTCGGGCTTCAGATCGCGATGCACGACGCCCATCGAGTGGGCGTAGGCGACGCCGTCGCAAATCTTCTGAAATATGTCGAGCAACGCCGTCAGCGAATACTCCTTCACCATCGCTGGATCGCCCTGCCGCAAGCCCTTTAGCACGTCGTCGAGGGTGATGCCCTTGACGTATTTCATCGTGTAAAAAACCTCATCCTGCTCATCGAGCGCGATCTCATAGACCGGGACAATATTCGGGTGCTGGAGCTGTCCGGTGAGCTGCGCTTCATCGACAAAACGGAGGACGTTTTCCCGCGAAAACTGGCTCGCCGTTTTGATGACCTTCATCGCCACCTGCCGGCGAATACGCAGGTCCCGGGCTTGATGCACCACGCCCATGCCGCCGCGGCCGATGCTGCCCATCACTTTATACTTCTTGCCGTTGAAAAGCGCCCGCACGGGAGCGAGTCCGAGGTCCGGATCCCACAGCGCCGCAGAAAGCATCTCGCTGGCTTGAGCCTTTAAACGAATGAAAATGCGTGCATCCCCCACTTCCACCTGCTGGTCGGGCCGGACGCGGGTCGGGAGTTGCACCTGAATGCCTTCGATGAAGACTCCATTGCTGCTTCCCAAGTCCTCGATGACAAGCTCGTAGCCCTGAAAAGTCAGCCGCGCGTGATGGCGCGAAATCCCTTCGACCTCGATGCAAATCTGACATGCCTTTTCCCGGCCGATGAGATATTCGCCGTGCGCGATCGAGTACTTCGAAATCAGTTCCTCTCCGGAGTAAACGAGAACCTCCGCTTCGATGGGCGGCGGCGGCTCGACTGGCTGCGGATTGGCGGATTTAGTATTGGTGCTCACAAAGCGGAAACCTCCTGGCAACTAAACCCGCACCGCGACCCAAGGTTGCGGTCCGCGGCTGGATTGCTCGGTGACCTTACAGGCCCGGAATGGCGGGAGTCGCGCCAGGAACAGCCGGTGCGGCTGGATCTGCCCCAGGGACCGGTGTCAGACCGGGAATCGCATTCTGGTCCGTCCCCATTCCTGGCAGTGCTCCGCCGGGCTGCGCATTGTTGAGCTGATCGATGGTATCCGTAGCCTTCAGTTCGACCTTGGACTCTACAACCGGCGGCTTGAATGAGTTCTTTTTGTTCGAATAGACGCTTGAATACACGGTCTTGCATCCCGTGAGAGCGGCAGTGGAAATGATGGCGATAATTAGAAGTGTGCGGGTGGACATGGAAACGGATGTATGCCATCCGAGTCGGCTCCGTCAACCGCCGAGTCAGTGGAGAATTCGTTATCATGATTATTTTTTCGCTTCGCGGGCTCTCGTAAGGATGAAACGGCCCTCGTCGTAAGCAGCGTCGTACGTCGCCGAAATTCCATCCGGGAGGAACTTTCCATCGCAAGTGTAGCTACCCGAGCCGAGCCACGTATTGAGCGTGGCGTCCGCATGGAATGCGTTGCCTCGCCGCTTCAGCACGGCGCTATGCTCCGAGCGAAAGATGCCGTGCCAGGTCGCTTTGAAATCCGCGCGATAGGTCTGCGGCGCTTCCTGTTGCACGATGCACCAAAGACCGCCGCCTGTTCCCGGCATGCGGGCACTTTCCCAGCGTCCCGAATACGCGCCGGTAAGACGATCCTTGTCCGCCCGCGCCGCCTCCCAGCGGCGATTATATGTGGAACACCCGGCGAGCGCCAACCCCGCAACGAGTGCGAAAAACCGAAACGTATTTCGCATCATCCGGGTAAACTCGCGGGGGGCTTCTTTTCTTTGGTTTTGCGTTACGGCGCGACTGTTTCGACGAATTTAAAAGCTCCGGCTTCGATGGTCATCATCACGGCCGATTTCGAAGCGTTGCGCTTCTCGTCGATGGTGATGTTGCCCGTGATGGCCTTGAAGTCTTTCGTCGCCGCAATCGCATCGCGCAGCTTCGCGGAGTCCGTGCCGCCAGCGCGTTTGATGGCATCGGCGAGGATCATCGCGCTGTCGTAACCGAGCGCCGCCATGTCGTCCGGCACAGCGGCATATCTCGCCTGATACTTTTTCACGAATTCCTGCACGGCGGGGTTCTTGTCCTCGGCGCTGAAATGGCTGGAGAAAAAGCTGCCATCGAGCGCATTGCCCGCAACTTTCAGCAGCGAATCGCCGACCCAGCCGTCGCCGCCGAGCAGCGGGGCCTTGATCCCGAGTTGCTTGGCCTGCCGCGCAAGCAGCGCGACTTCACCGTAGTAGCCGGGGACGAAGATGGCATCGGGCTTGCCGCCTTTGAGCGACGTGAGCTGCGCTTTGAAGTCTTTGTCGCCCGTGGAATATTTCTGCTCCTTGGTGATGGTGCCGCCGTTTGCGGTGAAGTGCTTCGTGAAAAATTCCGCAAGACCCACGCTGTAGTCCTGCTTCACATCGGTCAGCACCGCCACGTTTTTGTATCCTTTCGATAGCGCGAACTTCGACACCACGGTGCCTTGGAACGGATCGATAAAGCAGATGCGGAAAATGTAGTCGCCCGTCTCGGTGACCTTCGGATTCGTCGATGCCGGCGAGATCATCGGGATCTTGTTTTGCTGGCAGATGGGCGCGGCTTCAAGGCTCTTGGACGATGCGACCTCGCCGAGAATGGCAATGGCCTTATCCTGCGCGATGAGCTTGCGGACGATGGTCGCAGGCTGCCCCGCGAGGGATTGATCGTCTTCGGTGATCAGCTTGAATTTTCTGCCGAGGACGCCGCCTGCGGCATTCAGTTCATCGATGGCAAGCTGCGTGCCTTTGTGCGAACTCTGGCCGAAACTGGCGCTGCCGCCCGTGAGCGAGGCGAATTCACCGACGATGATTTCATTCTGCGCCTGCGCAATAACGGTGCTGCAAGCGAGGGTGAGAAGTGACTTGAGAAAGATGGAGCGTTTCATGCGGCATCTCTTTAAGCGCGACACGGCGCTGACGGCAATCGTAATGAGTGCGGCGTTGCTCTTCTATTGCGGACGCTCGAATCGCCTACGAATGGAATTGGATTCGGACGCCGGAATTTTTGCGCATTGCGACAAAAACGTTGACGCAGCGCGGCGTGGCCCGCTTCACTCCCCGCGCTTCACAAGCATTCACTCGTCTCCTTTTTTCCAACAAGCAATGTCCAAAGGCAAAGTCAACATCGCCATCGTCGGCCTCGGTTTCGGGGCGGAATTCATTCCGATCTATCAGTTGCATCCCAATGCAAACATGTACGCGATTTGCCAGCGCGACCCGAAAAAGCTGGACGCGGTGGGCGACAAATTCGGAATCGAAAAGCGTTACACTGACTTTGCCGATCTGCTGAAAGACAAGAGTGTGGATGCAGTCCACATCAACTCGCCCATCCCCGACCACGGCTGGATGAGCATCGCCGCGCTGAAAGCCGGCAAGCATGTGAGCTGCACCGTCCCGATGGCCACGAGCATCGAGGAGTGCAAACAGATCGTCGATTTGGTCAAAAAGACCGGCCTCAAATACACGATGGCCGAGACCGTCGTTTACGCCCGCGAGTATCTTTTCATGAAAGAGCTGCTCGATACCGGCAAGCTCGGGAAGCTGCAATTCGTCCAGGCCAGTCACCAGCAGGACATGGACGGATGGCCGAACTACTGGCCCGGATTGCCGCCGATGTGGTATGCCACGCACTGCGTCGGCCCCGTCTCCGGCCTCATCGGCGCGCCTGCGGAATACGTCTCGTGCTTCGGCTCGGGCACCGTCCGCAAAGAACTTCAGAAATGCTACGGCTCGCCATTCGCAGTCGAGACCGCCCATATTAAATACAAAGGCAGCGACGTCAGCGCGCGTATCATCCGCTCGCTTTTCGACACAGCCCGCCAGTATCGCGAGAGCATCGACGTGTATGGCGACAAGGCCTCTGTCGAATGGCCGCTCATCGAGCACGAGCCGCTCGTGATGCACACCGCCAAGCTCCCCGAGCCGAAAATTCCGAAGCTCGTCAAAACGCCCGACTTCGCAAAGCGCCTGCCAAAGCCTATCCAGCACTTCACGACTGGCGGTGTCTATGGCGCAAAAGGCAAAAAAGCGCACCGCAGCTTCGTGCAAGGAGCCGGACACGGCGGCAGCCACCCGCACCTCGCGCATGAATTCGTCAGCGCGCTCGTCGATAACCGCGATCCATTTCCAAACGCAAAGCAGTCCGCAAACTGGACCTGCGTCGGCCTCTGCGCCCACGAATCCGCGATGAAAGGCGGCAAGATTATCAAATTGCCCGCATTCACGCAGTAGCGTAGGTTTCTCTTATGGCCGCAGCAGTCACATTTAGCAAAGCCCTCAAAATCGTGGAGCAACTCGCCGACAAAGATCGCGAGAAGCTTTATCACGAAATGAAAGAGCGGCGCAGGGCTATTTGGCTAAAGAAAATCGAACTCGAAGCAGAAGAAACCCACAAACTCCGGCTGGCCGGTAAACTTCGGTCTTTTTCTACTGCGGCTGAAATCACGAGCTTTCTTAATGACGCGATAGAATCGGATGAAAAATGAACCAGTCTGGGAGCTATTCTCATCCCCGTTCTTCATCCGCGCGCTTAAAAAGCACATTGGCCGCGACAAAAAGCGCTCACTCTGCATGTTTGAAACACTACTCCAGCTCGCGCTCGACCCGTGGCACCCGTCCTTGGAGACGCACCACCTTCGGGGCGGGAGGAAAGGGTTCCTCTCTTGCTCATGTGGCTACGACTGCCGAATCATTTTTAGAATTTTCGCAGGTGAACGGCCCGGAACCGAGTGTATCGAATTGATCAATGTCGGCACTCACGACGACGTTTACTAAACAATCTTCCCTCCCAAAAACTAAACAACCAACACACACAAACCCTACCAAAATACATGTCATCATCATCTGAAGGTATAACACCAAACGCCAACCGCCTCCTATGGGCTGGGTTCATGGCGATTCTAGCAGCCGGCGTCGGATTCGCAATCCGCGGCGGCATCTTTGACAACTGGGGCGGCGAGTTTGGCTTCACGGCCACACAACTCGGCGCAATAGGCGGCGCAGGCTTCACCGGATTCTGCTTCGGCATCATCATCGGCGGCGTCATCGTGGACAAAATCGGATACGGAAAACTAGTGGCAGCGGCGTTTGCCCTCCATGTGCTTTCTTTTGCGGTGACGTTCATGGCTTCCACGCCACAGAATGCCTACCAGATCCTCACAATCGGCATGTTCATCTTCGCATTTGCGAACGGGACGCTTGAAGCCGTGGCAAACCCGCTCATCGCGACCATCTTCCCCACGAAACGTACGCATTACCTGAACATTCTCCACGCCTCGTGGCCCGCGGGCATGATTATCGGTGGCGTCATCGGCTGGGTGCTCGACGACAAGATGCAGGTGCCATGGAAATGGCAGCTCGCGCTTTATCTCATCCCGACGATCATCTACGGCGTGATGTTCATGGGACAGAAGTTCCCAAAATCCGAAGCTGCGGAAAAGGGCGCAAGCATCGGCGAAATGTTCAAGGATGTCGGTATCCTCGGGTCGATCGTGGCCTGCTACCTCCTCTCGCTGTTCTTCGCCGGAAACCTCGGCCTCGGTGCCAATGTCGGCTACATGATCGGCTTCGCACTCTTGATCGGCGTCGGCATCATCACGAAGTTCTCGATGGGCTCGGTATTGCTCTTCGTCCTGTTCATCGCACACGCGCTCGTCGGTGCGGTCGAACTCGGAACCGACGGATGGATTCAGAACATCACCGGCAACCTGTTCACTTCCGAGCAGGGCAAGGTGCTCTTCGTCTGGACCTCCGCAATCATGTTCGGTCTGCGTTTTTGCGCACACTGGATCGAGACGAAACTCGGCCTCTCGCCGGTTGCACTTCTTTTCACCTGCGCAGTTCTCGCGATCGTCGGATTGCTCATGGCAAGCGGGATGCAGTCGTTCGGCATCGCACTCGTCGCACTCGGTATCTACGCGGTCGGTAAAACGTTCTTCTGGCCCACCATGCTTGCTGTCGTCGGCGACCGGTTCCCTCGTTCCGGCGCAGTCGCCATGTCCATCATGGGCGGCATCGGAATGCTCTCCGCCGGCTTGATCGGTGGTCCTGGTCTCGGATACGCGAAGGATCGCTTCTCTGCCGAAACCCTCAAGACAACGGACGCCGCGGTTTACGAATCGGTGAAAGCTGAGAAACCTTCGTCATTCCTCACATTTGAGCCGGTGCAAGCCATCGATGGTGCCAAGCTCGGCGCTGCTCAGAAGGTTGAAAAGGACAAGCGCACGCCTGCTGAAAAGGCGATTGTTGAATCGAGCATTGAAGGTGATCGCAAGACCCTGAAGGCCGACGCCTCAATCCCCGCAGCCATGGCGCTCATCTATCTGCTCATGGCGCTCTACTTCAAGTCGATCGGCGGTTATCGGGCTCTGAAGCTCGAGGAACAGAAGTAACTCCAAAAGTAATCCACTCACCAACGGGGCACGGTTCACGCCGTGCCCCGTTTTGCGTCTTAAGGGGACAAGCCGCGCGTGATTCCACCGTGGACTTTACCCGCTGAGAGCCGGTGTAGCGTGCGCTCTATGAGCGTGTCGGCCCCGCAAATGAGGGGGTTTCGGCTCATAGAGCCGACGCTATTTCCTCCTTTGAGCGGAAACGGAACCTCCCTGTTTCGGACCAAGTTCGAATTGCGCATTGCCCTCCGCCCTGCGGAAAAACAAATTTGAGGTGGACCGCCCCTGCACGGCACTTGCTAATAAGGCTCAGCCCAAAATGAATCGACCGACCGCAAACCAGCCGCCACGCCGCAACAACGGCGTTTTTGTGCGTGCGCCGGTCCGTCCCCAGGAGCAAGAGAGTGATTGTCCTCGCGCCAACCCGGTCGGGACGGCGTTCGCGGTGATGATCATCGCGATTGCACTCCTCACGCTTCAGGGCACCGCGCCCTCGGAAATCGCAGCATACGGCGCAAAATTCACAGCGGTCGCGCTGACGGTCAGTGTTCTTTTTGACCTCAGAAAAGGGCTCTCCAACATCATCCGAGCCGACATCATGGCGATGATCGCGTTCTACTTTCTGACGCTCTTCGAGTTCCTTTTCCCCCAGGTTCTATTCAACCGGCTTGCTCATCCGACGAGCGCCACGACAGCGACGCAACTTGTGTTACTTTCGTTTGTCGGGATGCTGCTTGGCCGGCACTTGATTCACCCGAAGAAGCAGCCCTTCCAATCCGTGCTCACGCACGAAATACCGCCCATCTTTCTCGTCGTCCTGTTTTGGGTCTCGTTCATCGTTGGGTTCATGCACCAATGGGTCGCTCCGGCGGTGAACTGGGACTTTTTCAAATGGATCGATTTCAGCATGATGAAACGGTTCGACCAGCCGTGGGGCCGCGGAAAATTCGGTGATTTCCGGGCTCTTCTTTACGAGCTGAACATGCTCATCAATCTCCTCCCGCCACTGGCCGGAATCATCCTTGCACGGCGGCATCGGTTCGGGACGCTGTCGCTCGCGCTCATCACGGCAACGTTCATGTTCACGCTCTTTCTCGCGTTTGCCAGCGGCACCCGGAACGTTCTTGCGACCTATCTCGTGACGTTTGTCATCGGCTTCGCGTTCGCATCGCCGAGGAACCGCAAATGGGAGCTGATTGCCGTGAGCGTTGCAGCCACCGCGCTGCTGATTTTCGGGACGCTCACCATGATTTATTTCCGGACGATCGGGCTGAAAAAATACCTCGCAGGTGAAGAGCAAATCTATGCAGAGACGAGGAACACGCTCTACGTCGATTACAACCTCTACAATATTTCCGAGCTCACAAAAGTCTTCCCCCAACGCGCTCCGTACCTCGGGTTCGAAGTCGCATACCTCGCAATCATCCGGCCCATCCCGCGCGCCATCTGGCCGGGGAAGCCGGAGGGCCTCTCCAGCAGCATCGAAGAAGCCCTCAACTGCAACGCCGGCAACGTCACCATTTCGGCCAGCTACACGGGCGAAGCCTACATGGCGGGCGGCTTTTTCGCAGTGATCCTGTTCAGCCTCTTCTTCGGCGCGATGAATGGTTGGTGGTCCCACCTCGCGTCTCCGAAAAACTCCGAGCTCGGCATCCTGATTTATTCCTCCGGGTTCTTTGCAGCCGTCATCTCGATGCGCAGCCTCTTCACGTACACGACCGCCCTTT
>JAYUSJ010000206.1:0-16694 GCA_043755735.1 Verrucomicrobiaceae bacterium
CGCTGGGTTTCCGGAATGCCGCTGATGGTCGCGCAGACTTGGGACCGGAGCTTTGGAAAAGTATTCCGATTCGATATGCCGAACAATCTCGGCACGCCCGGCGCGGCAAACTCCCGAGCCACCCCTGCGTCCGCGCCGACGGTGGATTCCCTCACGCATTTCCCCGTTGTCCCGACCTCCACACAGGCTGTCACCGTGACCGCGAAAGTCTCGTCTGCTGCGCCGCTCGCGTCGGTGAATTTGTTTGAGCGCACCGATGTCGCCGCGGGGAACGGTGTGTATAATTCCATCGCGATGAACGACATCGGAACCGGCGTGGATGCAGTGGCTGGCGACGGTGTTTGGTCGGCCTCTGTGGCCGCGAAAGGCGACGGAACGATCACCCAATTCTACGTCCGAGCGACTGCGAGCAACGGGCAGTTCAACGAGCTTCCGCGCAACGCGCTCGGCGTGGCAGCGGTAAATGGCTCGGTGATTCAAGTGCCCGCACGTCCTGCGATGTGGATCGTGGACAACTCCCCGCCGGCGACTGCCCCGGGAATCCTCGTCGAGCGCTACATCCTCTCGCAATTCGACCGCGCCTCGCTCGACACCGGCACCGGCTACAGCGCGGCGCGGGATTTCAATTTCCCGCGCATGTCGAACTTCGGGTTCAACTCCACGATGATCTACAACGAGTCCGACTACTTCTACAATTGCGAGATGCGCAAAGGCGGCTCGCCGTGGACTCGCGATGGCGGAAACGGCATGTCGCGTATTCGCTACAAGCCGCCGGGAGACAACCAATGGCGCAACCGCAGCAAAAGCGGCATCGACAATGACGCCGCTGGAGGGAACCGCTTTCACAATCGTGTCGTTCGCTACCTGCTTTATACGCTCGGCCACCCGATTCCCGACTCCGAGTTCTGCCAGCGAATCGTGAACGCCGACGGCGCCGGACTAGGCGATGACCAGGAGCAGACCGATGATGATTTCTTCGACCGCGCTTATGCCGACAACAACCAGGGCCAGTTGTTCGAAATCGACGATGCGTGGTTCATGTATGACAGCGGCAATATGGACGACCGCCTCAGCGCGGACCAAGTCACAGGCCGATGGATGCTTGGCGATTGGGCGAATGCCTCCATCACCGCGCCGTCGGAAGAAAGCCCGATTTACTTCCATAGCAACTGGCCGCTGCGCTTCCCCGAAGCGCGCTACGACTACGCGCCCCTCGCACAGTTCATCAAGACGGTTTACAACAACAACACGAACATCAACGCGCAGGTGCAGGCCACCCAGGACGTTTGGCGTGAACAAGTGGAACGCCAGATCGATGTGGACCGCGTCGGCGCATACGCCGCTGCCCGCGGTTACATTGGCGATTGGGACAATTTCACGCTCCATCGCGGCAAGAACGGCTACTTTTTCCGCCGCCCGACCGATGGCAAATTTGAGTTCCATCATTGGGACAGCGACCTCGGCTTCTCCGTAAATGAAGCCGTCATCGGCGGAGTCGGCGGCACTGGATTTACAAACCTCTCCGGCACTCCGTATTTCCGGCGTTCGTTCCACTACTACCTCACAAGATTGCAGGGCAATATCAACGGTGGCAGCTCCCGCATGGCGACGTTCCTCGCCGCAATGAACTACCAGAGCACCAACGGCGACGGTCTCGCTCCGTTTAAGACGGTGGTTTACGACTACACCGGATTTTTCGCCGCTCGCGACGCTCGCATCACCACGGAGATCAACTCGTTCGGCGGCACGAATACCACACGCCCCGCGAGCATCAGCACGTTCAGCAGCCAGACAGTCACCACGCCGCTCTTCACGCTGAATGGCGAAGCGCCAGCGGCAGTGTGGTCCGTCGATGTCCTGAGCCATCCCGAGGGCGTTTTCAAATGGGTCCCGACTACCGGAAACGCCGGTCTGTGGACTATCACAAATATCGCCCTGGCCAGTGGCGCAAACAGTCTCACCGTTCGCTTCCTCGCGCAGGACGGAACCGTCATTTCCACGCTACCATTTTCCGTGACGCTCAACGGAAACGGACCTCCGATTCCCCGGCTCACGATGGACCCGAGTTCGGGAAATCTGGAGCGCAACGAGTTCGTGAACTTTAGCGGCGCAACAAGCACCGACCCCGAAGGCGGCGCGCTCACATTTACGTGGAGTTCGAATCCGAGCGTCGGCGCAGTCCTCACGCCGACCGGCAACACGGCGACTGCGCGCTTTACGATTCCCGGCAGCTACACCGTGACGATGAGCGTCCTCGATGCCGCATCGAATCTGCGAACCGCCAGCCGCACACTCACGGTGTATGACACGATCGATTTCGCGCCGTTCTCGTCCGGTCTCTCGCTTCCTGCGGGCTACACCGCGCAGAATGTCGAGTATCGCGACAGCTATTCGCCGAACACGTGGTATTCCCTCGAAGACAACACGGGGCGCATTCTTATCCAAATCACCGATGAGCTTGCAAAGCCGCTCGTCGCGCCGACTCCCACATTCCCGCTCATCACCCGCGACCTGCCCGACACCGCGAATTTCATCCTGCAAACCGAGGTCTCGCCGCAGTCCCGCGAGTTCGGCAACTGGCAGTCCGGATTGTGGATCCAAGTCGTGGAATCCGGCGTCGCAGTGCGCTACGCATTCGCCCTCGATGGCGGCACAAACATCTCCATCCGCCGCGCTGCACATCCGTCGAACTTCACGCAGATTTCAACAACCGCGCACACTGGCACCGGCGCCACATTGCGCATTCGCCGCAGCGGAACATCGCTGATTTTCGAAAGAAAAACTGCGGACGGATTGTGGGGCTTGGTCTTCACGCAATCCATTCCGGCCGGCTCCATCGCAAGCACCGGCGGCATCTTCGCCGCGACGTCGCAAGCCACCAGCGCGCTCACCGCGTTTGACTACATCCTGCTCAGCGACCCGACAAACACCACCGACGTGCTCTCCAGCCTGCGCATCACCGAAGTCATGTACAACCCAACGCCTACCGGCGTGGAATACATCGAACTGCGCAATACCGGCACGCAAGCCATCAACCTCAACGGCGTCTATTTCGACATCGGCTCACCGATTGCCACGCTCGGCGCACCGGACACCGCCTACACATTTGGAAACGAAGTCCTCAATCCCGGTGCCTATATCGTCATCACCGAAAGCATCGCCGCATTCCAGTCGCTCTACGGCAACACGATCCGCCTCGGCGCGGCGTGGACCAGCGGTTCCCTCAACAACGCGGGCGAGCGAATCACCCTCCGCGACAGCTTCGGGAACACCATCGAAGACATCCACGATTTCAGCTACGACGACATCCCCCCGTGGCCGCTCGCGCCCGACGGCACCGGCCCTTCGCTCGAAGTCATCAACGTAAACGGCAACTACAGCCTCGGCACCAACTGGCGCGCAAGCGGCGAGCCCGCAGGCAGCCCCGGCCGCACCGGCGTCGGCCCCGACACCGACGGCGACGGCATTCCCGACAGCATCGAAGCTCTCTTCGGCACCAACCCGAACGACTTCAACTCGCGTCCAACCGCGGTCCCGACCAGGGCAATAAATGGTGACGTCACGATCACCTGGCCCAGCGTCAACGGCGTCGATTACCGAGTTGAGAAAAGCGAAGACCTCATCACATGGGTCACGCTTGCTACCGTCAACGGCATCGGCACCTACATCGACACCACAGCGCCCGTTGAAACGAAGCGCTTTTACCGCGTTGCCGGAGTGTTGCCGTAATCGCGCGGCGACCGTGGAGCGAATGAGGACCCGCTCCGTGCGACAACGCGGACGGAAGAGTTCACTCAGCAATCCACTTCGTATAATCGCGCGGACCGAAGTAGCGGTAGCCGCGGCTCTCATCGGGAGTGCCGGAGAGCAGGCTTTGGATGAAGCCGTTCTTTTCGACCTGGACGGTGTGGAGGATCGCGCGTTCGGGGTTTGTGTGAAGGAGAAAGCGGACGCGTCCTTCCAGGGCGGCGATGTTTTTGATGTCGCCTGCTTTCGTGTTCACGAATGTGAAATGCTTTTCGAGATCGGACTGCATAAGCTGGCTTCGATACCATGTGCCGCCAGTCGCGCTGACGAAGGGCTTTCCATCGAGCAATGCGACATCGTCGTGATATGCGAGCACGCAAAGGCGATGGTCGCGACCAGGGGCTGAGAGCCATGCGGCGAGTTTGTCACCGTGGCCGAGCGAGGGATCGTAACCGTAGGTGGCGTCGAGAAAAGCGATGCGCGCGATGTCATCCGGGATCGCCGCGATGGCATTGAGGTAGCCGAAAATGAAACTCCCGCCGCCGCTGTGTCCGCTGAGTGTGATGCGCATCGCACCGTCGCCGGCTTTCGTGCGGACGGCCGCGACGATACCGGGGATGAGCGCGTCGCCGTTTGCCTTGCGCCATTGCGGCCATGAGAGCTGCCGGGACTCGACGTAGGCGATGACAAATTTCCGTGAAGGCATCCGCTCACGCACAAACCGCATCTGCGCGCCGATATGCTGGATGTCGAATTTTGCATCCGCGCCGGAAGCAGGCCGCCTGCCGATCGTCTGTTCGATCGTGCTGCCGTTCGGCAGCGCATAAATCACAAGTTCGGCTGGCAGCGCATCGGCTCTCTCACGATGAGCAGGTCTGTTGATCATGATGCGCACGCCCGGCTCGTGGGCGAATGTGAACGTGAATTCGCCGAATGCGCCCGGGGTTTTTTCGGGGGCGCTCGCGGAGTCATCGTAGCGAGGCGAGGCGATGACGCCTTCGTCGCTCAGCAGCAGAGCAAGTTCCGCGTCCCCGAGAACATCCGCGACTTTGCGCGGAGCGCCGTCCACAGTCATCGACTGCTGCACCAGGCGGATGCCGTGGCTGTAGTCCACCCAAGTCTGCGCATGGCCCGCGTAGAGCGCCTGGATGGGCGATCCGTCGAGACGCTGCAATCCGTAGATGGCAACTTTTCCAGGGGCGGACGCAAGCGCCGCCGAGATTACGACGTCCTTTTTCCCGCCGGCAGTGAGCTTGCCGAATGGATGGTCCTCGCGCTGTGCGAGACGCTGAGCGCGCAGGAGATTGTTGTGGTCACTAAACACAGCAACGCTGGTCATCGCGGGGTTTGGCGGGAAATTCTGCGGCTCCAGTTTCACCTGCGCGGCCAGATAGATATCATCCGTCATCTTCCGCGTGGGCAGCGTGCATCCAAGGCGCTCTGCGATGCGCTGCGCGGAGATTGGCGTGAGCGGAGTGAGGAAATAATCCAGGTCGGTCCCCACGGCGAGATAGTCGGGGGCGACGAAGAAAGTCGCGGTATGCGCGAGGTGCTTCACGGTCACCGGCTGAAGCCTCCGAAGAAAATCAGGCACATTTCCGGCGAGGATCTGTGCGGTGATTTCGTCCTCACGTTCAGCAAGCGGGAGCTTCGCGATGCGCGCGATAAAATCCGCGCTGCTCCAGCCCGCGGCAGGACGAGGCGGCAGCGGGAGCTTCTGCGCGAAGCCCTTTACACAGAAGAGCGGGGATATGACGGCGATGATGATCCGGAGATTCATGGCAGCAGGTAAGTCATCAGCGGGCGCAACCGGCAATTGCGAATCCAAGGCGATTGATCAATCGTCGAATATGAACCGCCGGACATTCGCAAAGATTCTGCTCGCAGCCGCACCTGCCCGCCTGTCCGCACAAGCTCCAGAGATGGCGGGACGCAAGCTCGACTTCCGCATTGGCGATGACTTCAAGGCCGCCGAGGCGGACATCAAAGCGGTGCTCCGGTCCGCCGGGGAAAGCATCTGGCAACACTGCCCGAATACGCGCTGGGAGGTTCCGGGGTTCTTTATTTTCCACAATGCCGAGTACCCCATCACAGCGTTCGATCATCGGGCCGATGGACGGATCGCGATTGGTCTCACGTCGCAGGGAAATCTTTGGTCGCAGTTTGCGTATCAGTTCTCTCATGAGTTCTGCCACGCGCTGGCCGGGCACTCGAACGATTGGAAAAAGACCTGGACCAAAGGACGGAAAGCCAACCACTGGCTGGAGGAATCGCTGTGCGAGACCGCTTCGCTTTTTGCGATGCGGGCGATGGGAGAAAGCTGGAAAACCAAGCCTCCGTATCCGAACTGGAAATCCTACTCCGAGGCGCTCACGAAGTATGCAACGGACCGGATGACCAAATCCGCCGAAGGGCTTCCGGCGGGCACGACTTTCACTACTTGGTTTCGCGAGAACGAAGCCTCGATGCGACAAAACAGCACGCTCCGCGAGAAGAACAATGTCGTGGCGCTGCAACTCCTGCCGCTCTTTGAAGCCGAACCTTCCGGCTGGGAGGCCGTCACGTTCTTCAACCTCACAAAGCGAGAGCCCGAGAACACGCTCGCAGGGCAACTATCCGAGTGGCGGGCCGTCGCCCCGATCGCGCAACAGCCGTTCATTTCAAAGCTCGCCGCGGTGTTCGGCGTGTAGTCGCCGGATCAGAACTGGAAGTAAATGAACTGCTTGTAGGCCACGACTTTCATGTAGAGCGCCAGAGCCCACCCGGCACCGAGCAACATCGAGAACAGCCACTCAGGAATGACCCGCCACCACTTCGCCAGAAGGCTCCGCGAGTTCAGCCAATGAACGACGGTGAGGCCGCCGAGCAAGATCCAGATGAAATTCCCGCACACATTCCTCTTTTGCTGATCCTTAAACAAAACGAGCGATTCCCAGACTTTTGCGGTGAGCGCAAAGCCGGTTTGGTGAAGCCGAATCGTGGCGTCTTTTCCGTCCGCGCCTTTGCCCGTCCAGGTGTTTGTTTTGGCGTCGTACGTCAGCAGGGTTGTGCTCTTCGTCTCTCCGGCTTTTGTAAACGGATAGTCCATTGGTTTATCGCCGTCGTCTTTATCGAGGCTCTTAAATCCTGCGCTGCTGCGGCTCAACAGCTTGGCTCCCTTATCCGTTGAATCGGGTCTGTCGGTGTAAATGTCGTTCGCACGAAATGGAACCCATGTGAGCAGCACCCAGAAAAATGTGAGCGGCACGGCGATGACTTTCATCACCTTCCCTACGCCCGCTGCGGCTGCGGTGACGCGCGCCCATTCCCGATGAACGATGAGCGCCGCACCATGCATCGCGCCCCACACCACGAAGGTCCAGGATGCCCCATGCCACAATCCGCCGAGCACCATGGTGAGCATGAGATTGCGGTAAGTGAAGAGCTTCGATCCGCGATTTCCACCGATCGAGATGTAGAGATAATCACGCAGCCAGGAGCTGAGGCTAATGTGCCAGCGACGCCAGAACTCGGTGATACTGCTGCTGAAATACGGGAACGCGAAGTTGACGCAAAGCTCGTAGCCGAGCAGCCGCGAAACGGCGATCGCCATGTCGCTGTAGCCGCTGAAATCGCAGTAAATTTGCCCCGCGTAGCAAAGCGACGCCGCCCACGCGCTGTACGCGCTGAATCGCTCGGGAGCGGCGAAGTATTCATCAGAAACCTGCGAGAGCGTGTCGCCGATACAGGCTTTTTTGACGAAGCCGATCAGGAACAGCACGAGGCATCCCCGCACATCGATGCTCGACCATTCGACTTTCTTGAGCGTCTGCGGGAGGAACGTCATCGCACGCACAATCGGCCCGGCGACGACCTGCGGGAAGAAGGCGATGAAGAACGCGAGGTTCAGGAAACTGCGCTCGGCAGGCAGCTTTCTCCGATAGACTTCGAGGGAGTAACTGAGGCTTTGAAACGTGTAAAAACTAATGCCGTACGGCAGAAACACTTTGAGCGGTTCCCAGCTCGGCGTGAGCCCCATCCAGTCAATGACAGCACGCACGTTCTGGTCGAAAAAACCATAGTACTTGAAGAAGCCGAGCACGCCGAGATTCACCAGCAGACTCATGCCGACCCACTGCTTGCGCTTGCGCTCCGTCTTCGCGTCCTCGATACCAAGCCCGACGTAGTAGTCCATGATGGTGCTAAACCAGAGGAGCGCAGGAAACCACCAGCCAGCGGGCAATTCAGACCATTTCCCCGCGAACAAATTCGGGAAAAACTCGGACGGTGCACCGATAAAAAAGCAGCCATAAAAGACGTGACTGCACACGAGCAGCCAGACCTTGCGCGCCGTGTTGGAGCGTAGCATCCAGTTCACTCCGAAGATGATTGCGAAGATCCACAGGAAGCGGAATTCGACGAAGAGAATTGGTTTTGCGGGTTCGATGGCTGCGAGTGTCATGGTTGCGATTTAAGCACCGCGGCAATATGCCGGGCGATCAGGCGGGTGTAAATTTCGGACCCGTGGACATTCAGGTGGCCGGGGTCGCGGCGATTTTCCGGGGCGTAAAGTTCGGGATATTGCGCGGGGTTCGAATAGTTCAGAAAAGGAATGCGGTCCCTCGGCGCGAAGACGGTGCCTCGCGCGTAAGGCGAGCCGATGAGTACGAGACGCGCGCCCAATTTCTCCGCGAGCGCTTTCTTCCATGCAAGCGCGACCTGACTTTCCTCATCCTCGTGATCCAGCACGGGCGGCGACTTCAGCACCACTGCCAAATCCTTTTGATACGCACGCAACGCAGAACCCCTCATGAGTTCGGCAGTCTTGGGGGCATTGTAACCGTCCGCTCCGATTTTCCACGAGCCGTCATTTTTGGACAGACCGAAGAGCATCTCCACGAGCCGTTCGTTGCCTTCCCCGAGACGTCCGGCGTTCCAGGCCCAGTGCTGGATGTGCTCCGGGTAGTCGCGCAATCGCTTCCAAACGCGAGCCACGTAGCGGCCAGTGGACCGTTCCGGAGCGACCAATGGCGTCCAACAATTCCGCCAAAGGCGCATCATGCGGCTCGCGTCGTGCCAATAGACGGTGCGTGCGCTACCTCCGTCATCATCAGCGATGCCGGGTTCCAGGGGATTACACTCAACGAGGAGCAAACGAACGGGCGCTGCTCTTCCCGCAAATGCACGCTCCATCACAAATTCATCCTCGGGCGGGCGCATTCCGTCGCCAGAGAGATTGAAGGAGTTTGTCTTTACGCCAAGCGAGGCCATCTCGGCGTCGAATAGATCGGGGATGATCTGTCGATGCACGCGACTCGATCCGATGAAGAACGTGTCGTATTCCTCGCCGTGCGCTTCCAGCCAGTCCAACTTCGCGCCGATCTGCGGCGGACGAACGGACGGAACTGCATGGCTGAGCGCCGCGGCAATGACCACGAAGCCCGCGACGAAAGCACATGCGTTAAGCGGAGCGGCGAATTTCATAGCCGCGGCAAAAGCCGGTCCACAATGAGCTTCGTATAAATCTCGGAGCCGACGCGATTGGTGTGACCTTCGTCGAGACGATGCGCCGGAGTGTAGAGGTCGGGAAACTCCAACGGATTCGAAAAATCGAGCACCTCAGCCTGCTCGACTGGATCGTCGGGAAGAAAACGCTTCGACATCGGATAAGGCGGCAGCACGAGAATCATCTTTGCTCCGGCGCGCTCAATGATGCGGCGCTTCTCGGCGAGCTCCGCCTGACTGATGGAATCGGAGCGCTCAAACCTTGGTCGCACCTTGCGCATGGCCTCCACATCTTTCTCGTAGTCGGCGAGCTCTTTTCCCGCGAGGTCCGCCTTGAAGGGGGAATCGCGAAATCCGTCGGGATCGCCCGGACGCCGGATCTCCTTGGTATTGAAGAGCCGCGCGGAGAGCTGTTCGTTTCCCCGCCCGAACTGCGTCATATTCTCAAACCAGTACCCCGCATGGTTCGAGAGCTCCGTGAATACCTCCCATTTGCGAATCATTCGTTCGGCGAAACCACGCTTCTTTTTTTCCTCGTTCAGAGCGAGCCGCGTAAGCGTGAGCATGCGCTTCCAATCGTGCCAGTAAACAGCGCGCACGGTTCCGGCATCCTCATCGCGAAGCTCGAACCGGATGTTGTTGCACTCCACGAGGACGAGCTTCAGCGGCTTGCGCCGAAGGGCAAGCGCCTTCTCCAGCACATAAGTGTCCTCCGGCGGGCGCATCCCGTCGATCCCGAGATTGAAAATGCGGGCCGGCTTGCCCGCGGCTGCCGTCGCTTGATCGAACACCTGCGGAATGATCTGCCGGTAAGTGCGGCTCGATCCAATCGCCAGAACGTCGTACTCGTCACCCGCTGCCGCGTAGCGCGTCAGCTTTTCCGTGACGGCCGGCACGTAGCGCTCGGGCGTCCACGCGGACAGGACGGCAGCAGCGGAGATGAAGCCTGCGAGTAACGCAAAAATGTTCAGCAACCTCTTCATTTCCGTTTCAGCCAGTCGGAAAATTCCGCCGCGAAGGTGCGGGTAAACTCCGTCGCTCCGGCCGAGTCGAGGTGCTCGGCGTCGTACCGCTGCTCCGGCAGATACAGCGTCGGATAGGTCTCAGGGTGATCGTACGAAAACTGCGCCACGCCCGCAGGCGGCCAGTCCTTATAGCGCTGCTCGCTATTGGCGACAGGTGCCACGACAAAAACGGGCTCGGCCCCATGTGCCCGGACTACTGCGATGATCTGTTCCAGTTCTGCACGGAAGGCTGCCGGCATACCGACTTGCTTCGATGTTTTTTGCAGGCCGGCCAACCCCGTATCGAACTTGTCTTTTTGCGCGCCCGCCAAAGGTCGCGCATCCAGCGGCTCATATCCGCCACCGGAAATCACCGCCGGTTTTCTCGGTTGCACGAGTTTCAACCGAAGTTGAAGCGGGTCCTGTCCGCGGCCCACCCCAATCGTTCGTCGCGCCAGCAGTCCCGCATGATAAACGCTTTCGCGAAGACTCGTGGAAAAGGAGTCGGGCCCGGACCAAATGGTCTGCAGCGTGCGTGTCGTGTGGTGCAGGTCGTGCCACCCGATGGCGCGCTCGGAGTATTCGTTTTTCGCCAGGACCGGCGTAAACTCCATCAAATCGATCAACACCCACCGCGGTCGCACATGGGTTTTCGTGAGCAACTTGCGCAGCACGTAAAGACTCTCCGGCGGGAACATGCCGTCCTGACCAAAGTTGAACGATTTCACATCGTGCCCCTGCTCCTTCAGCGCCGCGTCGAATTGCCCGGGAATGAAGTGATGGGCGACCCTGCTCGACCCAACGAAGAGCAGCGAATACTGCGCGCCTTTCTCGGAAAGATACTGCCATTTGCGACCGAGAGAACTGCTTTCCGGCACCGTTATGCCGCGCGACTGGATGGCACCGACAGAAAACAAGGCGACGAAAAAAAGCGCAATATTTCGGGCACCCGCGACAATCCTTTGCACGCGGGACGGCTGGTTCTTTTCAGCAGTCACGCGTTGCAAAATTGGATTGGGCCTTCGGGCGAGTTCACGGCGCGGAAGCATAGGAATCCTGCTCCGCGCGGCAAGCTACTGTTTTGCAGATGCCTCCGCAAAAATCGTGATCTGCCCGCTGCCCGCGCGACGCACGGATTTAATGACGAAGCCATCCGTCCCGCCTCGCGAGAAGATCTCATCTTTGGCCGGCGGCTCGGCGCCCTTCGGAAAATCGACCACGATCATCGCACCCGTCGTGCCTGCGACAGTCGGATCGGCATCCGGATCGCGCAAAGCCTCGCGGGCCCGAAGCGCGACACGCTGCCCGAGAACGCCCGTCACGACAAATTCGCCGCCGAGCAGAGGCTCGGTGGAAGGATCAAAATGATCGACGAGAGCGCTCGCATCCTTCGTAGAAAGGAGCATGCGCTTTTGCGGGGCGGGCGGAAGTTCCACAGGGCCGGCCAAAGGTTTCGCGATCGGTGCCGCCGGCTTGGAGAGCACCACGGGCTTGGGTGGATCGGGCTCGGGAGCCGGAGGCTGCGGCTCAAGGGCAATCGGCGCGGGTTCCTTTGGGGCGGCGCGTACGATGGGGCGGGGAGGAATCGGGATTCGCGGTGGAGATGTAGTCGGCCCGGCGAATGAAATCAACGGAGGCTTTGGAGTCGGCGTCGCAATTTTTGTCGTCGCCGCCGGAAGCTGCGGCAAGGCAGCAGGAACCGGAGGGACTGCGGGAGCTTCCCGGAGGACGACAGGAGTCGCAATCTCCACCTTTTCGCCCTCCCTCGAACCTTCGCGGAAAGCGACGACCTGATTTGCGGACGGACGATCGCCCTCATTGCTCGCAAGCAGCTTCCGGCGGTATTCCTGATACGCTGCCAGACTTCGCTGAAGCCGCAGGCCGTTCACGATGGGCATACTTCCATCGATGTTGATTGCGTTCTTCGGGCTTCCACCTTTCTCCGGGTCTTCAAGGTCCTGCGGCGATTTCAGCGTAAAGCTTCCCAGCCCTTCCTTGAGTTGAAAGCTTCCATAGGAAAGCGGCATGACCGTGAAAAGCATTCGCGAGTCGGAGAGCCGCTCTGCGTGAATGACCGCGGCCAGGTCCTTCGACCGTTCGAGTGTGATCTCGCGTCCGGTCGGGAGCAATCGCTTCACGGTTTTCGTACTCGCCGCAGCGGCCGGGAATACCAGTTCCACCAGCACCTGCGGGTAATCCTTTGCCTGCGCGAGCGCCACGACTCCACTTGGGAAAAAGTCTCCACTGCCGAGTTCGTGCGATTCGATCACTTCAAAAACGCCGGCGATGTAAGGCACCGCCTTCTTGGTTTCCTGATAGTTCTTGAGGTACATCCGCATCATTTCCTCATTGCGTGCCGCGACCTCGGGTTTCCGCATTTTCCCAAACCCCACCAATTCCTCATCCTTCATTCTCGGCACGCCTTCGAGTAATTGCTTTGCAGAAAAAAACCTCCCGTGGGGTCCTTTCGTCACTGCGAACTCCTTCGGTGGATCGAGCTTTTTCAGCTTTTTCAAAATCCGGTAACACGCTGCCTTTTCCGGATGCCCGACGATGTAAAAACTCCCGATCCAGCTTGTCAGCGCGGCACCGGTAAGCAGTAGCAGCACGACCGCCCAAATGAACGCGTTCCCGCCGCGCGTTTTGCTCACCGCCTCTTCCGGCTCAAATCCAAGTAACCCGCGAGCCATTGCTTAGTGCGCAGCTTCCTCGCCCTCGGCGGCAGCGGGCTCGAACGACGTGCCGCAACCGCACGAACGGGATGCCTTCGGGTTCTGAATGCGGAAGCCGGTGCCGGCGAGGTCATCGCAATAATCAATCGTTGATCCTTGCAGATATTCCAGACTCGCAGCATCGACGACCACTTTCACCCCGTCGCGCTCCGCGGCAAAATCGCCGGTCTGTTCACCGTCGAGCGTCATCCCGTAGCTCATGCCGGCACATCCGCCGCGTTCGATGAAGATGCGCAGGCATTTCCCCGGCTCTCCCTTTTCCTCGATCATCGTTCGGAGGTGACGGGCAGCGTTTTCAGTAAGTGTGAGCATCTGCAAAACATACTCCGGTGTTACGAAAGCGGAAGCGGAAACCTCAGACCTCGAAACGGTGCCTCACCAAGACCTCTTCGAGATGATTCAGCCCCGTGAAATCCACCGTGATTTTCCGCCCGTCATCCTCAACCCGCACCCATCCAAAGCAGCCCTCTCCGGAGCGGGCCCTATGGTAGCCTTCACTATACGGCCCGCCTTTGTAGCTCCCGCCCTGATCGAGCGCGGAACCGTGCAGCACAGGGATACGCAGCGTACCCGTTCCGGAGTAGTCGCTATTACGCCCGTCATCCGCGGCGAGCATGTGCGCGTCTCCGCAGAGGATGCACAGATTCCGTATCCCGATCTCCGCCATGAACTCCGCGAGTTCGCGTCGCTCGGTAGAATAACTTTGCCATGAATCGCCGGATTTACCGCTCCCAATCCACGGCACGCTGCTCGCCCAAAAGACCAGCGCATGGTCTTTCGCAGCAGCACGCAACTCGCGCTTGAACCACTCTTTTTGAGCAGCGCCCATCATTGTCTTGGCGGGACCATCAGCGGATTTTTCGGGCGATCGCATACTGCGCAAGTCCGTTAAAAGGAACCTCACCCGTCCGATGGAAAACGCCTGGTAAATTGCACCGTCCTCCCTCCCGTCCGGCAACGTGTCAACAGGCGCATACTCTCGATACACTTTGCACGCGACGCTGCGCCCCGGCACCCGCGCGTCACTTCCATTCGGCCCGAAATCGTGATCATCCCAAGTGTATGCGAGCGGCACGGAACGATAGAGTGCCGACTGCGTGGACGACGAAAGCACGGTATCCCATGCAGCCCGATAGTAGCGCGGATCGGGGCGGGAAATGTTGGCGTAATGGAAATCGCCAAGATGCAAAAATGCCACCGGACGCCGCTGCAATATCGTCGTAAATACCGGATGCTGCGAGCCTGTGGCGGCGCACGATGCGAATGCGAAATCAAACGACCAGGGTTTCCCCGCCGGACCCATCGTGCGAATCTCGCCAGACGAAAAACTGGACGGGCGCTGCCCGATTTCCAACGCGTAAATGTAGTCCGTCGCTGGTTCCAGACCGCTGATGCGAAAGTGCGCAACATTCGATGCGGCCCGGGAGTCATCCACACGGAAATACCGCACCTCTGCACCTGACGCTTTCCGCACGGCGATACGGCAGTCGGTCCCGGCGGGCACTTTCGCCTTCACCACCGCACTGACATCCGTGACGGAGCCGATCCAAGTCATCGGCCGCGCCCAAGTGCGAACCGGCGGTCGCATTTCGAATCGCACTTCGTTTTCCTCCGCGATCCCATACAAAGCCGCGCTACCAAGACCGGCCGCTACCGTCCGGACAAATTCGCGGCGATGGACGGGCTCGAGCATCGGGTGTATTTCCGCCGCCAAACGTGAACGGTTATGCCAGCGACTTCGCCGCATCGACCACGGCTTGCGCGGTGATGCCGAGAACTTCCATCACTTTGTTGCCGGGAGCGCTGAGGCCGAACCGGTCGATTCCGATGACTTTGCCGTCGAGCCCCACATATTTCCACCACAGCGCGGAGACACCTGCCTCGATCGCCACGCGGCTGCGGCAGGATGAAGGGAGCACTTCTTCGCGGTAGGCGGCAGACTGCTGGTCGAAGCGATAGAACGACGGAACGCTGACGACGCGGACGCCTTCGCCGAGCGTCTTTGCTGCGGCGACCGCGTGCTGCACTTCGCTGCCCGAGGAGAGAAGAATGGTTTTCAGCGCGCCGGTCTCTTTCACCAAAACGTACGCTCCTTTTGCCACGCCTTCGCGGCGGGTTTGCACGCTGGCCTCATTCAGCATCGGCACCGCCTGGCGGGACAATGCGAGGAGCGTCGGGCCTGTCGTGCGCTGCATCGCGGCGACGAATGCTCCGGCGGTTTCCTCCGGGTCCGCAGGGCGGATGACGTCGAGGTTCGGGATGACGCGCAGTCCGCTGACTGTCTCGACGGGCTGATGCGTCGGGCCGTCTTCGCCGACGCCCACGCTGTCGTGCGTGAAGATGTAAATCGGGTTTAGTCCGCTCAACGCCGCGAGGCGGATACTGCCGCGGCAGTAGTCGGCAAACACGAGGAATGTCGCGCCGCTTGCCCGGAAGAGACCATCGTATGCGATGCCGTTCATGATGCCCGCCATGCCGTGCTCGCGAATGCCGAAACGGATGTTTCGCCCCGTTCCGTTAGCTGCGGTGAAGTCCTTGCTTGAGTTGATGTAGTTGAGCGTCGAACCGTAAAGATCCGCGCTTCCGCCGATGAGATTCGGCACCGCTTCGGCGATTGGCTGAAGGACATCGCTCCCTGCTTTGCGAGTCGCGATTTTCGAATCTGCGGCAAATGCGGGAATCTTGCCGATCAAATCCGCGGGCACATCGTTCGCCGATGCGAGCCGCGCCGCCAGTGCCGGATTGGCCTGCTGCCACGCGGCGAAGGTCGCCTTCCATGCATCATAAGCCGCAGCAAGTTTCTGTGCATGGTCTGCGAAGTATGCGCGTGTTTCGGCGCTCACGAAGAAATGCTCCTCCGGTAGCCCGAGTCCCTTGCGTGCTGCGTCGATGAACTTCGCGCCGCCTTCACCGTGGGCCTTGGCGGTTCCCGCAACTTCCGGGATGCCTTTGCCGATAAGCGTCTTTGCGATGATCAACTGCGGCTTGCCCGTCGCAGCCTTCGCCTTTTCGTAAGCAGCCAGAACCGCCGCAGTGTCGTGTCCATCGACGGTCTGCACTGCCCAGTTCATCGCCTCGAAGCGCTTCGCCGCATCTTCAGACTGCGAGGCGTCCGCCATCGCATCCAGAGTTACGTCGTTCGAATCATAGAAAAGAATAAGGTTATCGAGCTTGAAGTGCCCTGCGAATGCCGCTGCCTCCATCGCCACGCCCTCTTGCATACAACCGTCGCCAGCGAGAGCTACGATGTGGTTGTCGAAAATCGTGTGGGCCGCAGTATTATAATGCGCAGCCGCCATTTTCTGAGAAACAGCGTATCCCACGGCATTGCTGATTCCCTGCCCCAACGGCCCGGTCGTCGCCTCAACGCCCGCAGTTTCGTGAAACTCCGGATGTCCCGGTGTATGCGATCCCAGCACGCGGAATTTCTTCACCTGGTCGTGGTCCACCGAGGCGTAGCCGCTCAAATGCAGCCAGCCATAGAGGAACATCGAGCCGTGTCCGGCGCTGAGGATAAAGCGATCGCGGTTCAGCCATTTCGGCTCCGCAGGATTGTGCGAAAGCGCCTGCCCAAAAAGAACGGCCCCGATTTCAGCGCAGCCCAGCGGCAACCCGAGGTGCCCGCTGGAGCAAGCATGCACGGCATCCATGGCGAGTCCACGGGCTTCATTGGCGGCACGGAGTAAGGCAGTAGTATTGAGCATAGAAAAGGGCGCGGAGCCTATTA
>JAYUSJ010000207.1:0-47019 GCA_043755735.1 Verrucomicrobiaceae bacterium
GTTGTCGGCAAAGAGCAGGTCATCGAAGGCCGCGAACTCCACTGGATTCGTATGGATCGCTACTTCGCGACGCCGATGAACTCGCGGAAAGACAAGTCGTTTAACCTCGGCGAAGCGCGCATGGTGATGCAGCCGATGCCCTGCCAGCATTGCGAAAACGCTCCGTGCGAAACGGTCTGCCCCGTAAATGCCACCGTCCACAGCGACGACGGCATCAACGTGATGGCCTACAACCGTTGCATCGGAACCCGATATTGCGCGAACAACTGCCCGTTCAAGGTGCGGCGCTTCAACTTCTTCGACTTCAACGAGCGGCAGAAAGACAAGTATTTCCGGCAAAACCTCGTGAACGAAAAGGGCATGGCGGATACGCTCAAGCTCTCGAAGAATCCGAACGTCACTGTCCGTATGCGGGGCGTCATGGAAAAATGCACGTTCTGCGTGCAGCGCGTCCAGGAGGCGAAAATCGCAGTCAAGGTGAAAGCCAAGGACAGCGACAACGTCCAAGTGCCGACGGATGCCTTCAAGGTCGCCTGCCAGCAAGTGTGTCCGACCGGAGCTATCACGTTTGGCAACAAGGCCGACGCGAAGAGCGCCGTCAACCGCGACATCGCAAACCCACGCGCCTACCGGGTGTTCGACTACCTCGGCATCAAGCCGCGCGTGCATTATCTAGCCCGAATCATGAACCCAAATCTGGCCATGCCGAAATGGAGCCAGCCGCTTGAGGAAGGAGCAACAGCTTAAATGGCCTCCGCTGCACACAATACATCTGAGGACGGAATCGTCGTCCTGCATTGCCCGCCGGAACTCGCAAAGATTCCGTTGGTCAACGACAACAAATCACTCGCCTGGATCACGGAAAACGTGGCGTCCATCTGCGAAGAAAAAACCCGCCGCTACTGGTGGATCGCATTCTTCCTGTTTACGCCGCTCGCGCTCCTCGTTCCAACATTGCTCGCATACCAGGTCGGAAACGGCGTCGGTGTGTGGGGTGAAAACCAGCCGTTTGGCTGGGCGTGGGACATCACGAACTTCGTGTTCTGGATCGGCATCGGCCACGCAGGAACGCTGATTTCGGCGATCTTGTTCCTCACACGACAAAAGTGGCGCACTTCCATCAATCGCGCCGCGGAAGCGATGACGCTTTTTGCCGTGATGTGCGCCGGTCTTTATCCCGGCTTCCACGTCGGACGCTTTTGGAAGGCCTGGTTCCTTTTCCCGATTCCAAACTGGAACGCGATCTGGCAGAACTACCGTTCGCCGCTCCTCTGGGACGTGTTTGCGGTTTCGACCTACTTCACAGTGTCCGTGCTCTTTTGGTATGTCGGCCTGATTCCTGATTTGGCGACGCTACGCGATCGAGCAAAGGGAACGATCAAGCGGTTTGCTTACGGCATTGCGGCGCTCGGATGGCGCGGCGGAAATCGCCACTGGCAGCACTACGAGATGGCCTACCTCATTCTGGCCGGTCTCTCCACGCCGCTGGTTCTGTCGGTTCACTCGATCGTGTCGTTCGACTTCGCTACATCGGTCATCCCCGGATGGCACACGACGATTTTCCCGCCCTACTTCGTGGCAGGCGCAATTTTCGGCGGGTTCGCAATGGTGCTCACGCTCCTTCTACCGGCGCGGATTTTCTATCCGCAGCTCGATAAAATGATGACGCGTAATCATGTGGACAAGATGGCAAAAATCATCCTGCTCACCGGATCGATCGTGGGTTACGCCTACTTGATGGAGCTGTTCGTCGCGATTGTTTACGCGGGCAACTTCTACGAATACAACGCCTTCTGGAACCGCATGTTCGGCTGGTACTCGTGGCACTACATTGCGATGATGACGTGCAACGTCATCATTCCACAGCTCTTCTGGTTTAAGAGCCTTCGGCACAACTATATCGCTGTCTTCATCATCTGCCAATTCGTCAACGCGGGTATGTGGTTCGAGCGATTCGTCATCATTGGAACTACGCTGGCTCAGGACTTCCTTCCGTCTTCATGGGGGCATTACACACCTTCGTGGGTGGAGGTGCTTACATTCGTCGGAACCTTCGGAATGTTCATCTCGCTCTTCCTTCTCTTCATGCGCTTCCTTCCGATGATTACCATCTTCGAAGTCAAAGCCGTGATCCCTGAGGCAGACCCGCACTTCCACCCGGAAGACGAACACAAATCTTCAACGCCGAAGGAGGCGGCTGCTCACTAACATGGCCGAATTCAAACGTCTTTTCGCCCTTGGCGCGGAATTCAACAGCGCCCGGGACATTTACAACGCAGCGGAAAAAGTCCGCGACGCGGGCTATACCGTGTGGGACTGCCACTCGCCCTTCCCGATTCACGGGATGGACGCAGCGATGGGCATGAAGAAATCGTGGCTCTCCGCATTTGTTTTCGTTTGTGGTGTCATCGGCTTCCTCACCGGTCTCGGGCTGGTGACGATCACCAGCTACGGACTCTACCCGACCATCGTAAACGGAAAGCCAAACGATTGGGAGCACGGTCTTCGTGCGCTCCAGTTCTTCTTCCCGGTCATGTATGAGCTGGCAATTTTGTTCAGCGCATTCGGAGCGGTGTTCGGAATGATCCTCCGCAACGGTCTCCCGCGGTTGCACCACCCGCTCTTTAACTGGAGCCGGTTCACCAAAGTCACGGACGACAAGTTCTTCCTTATCATCGAGAGCCGCGACCCGCAGTTCTCGGAAACAAAAACACAAGCATTGCTCGAGTCTCTCGGCGGTGCCCACATCACGCCAGTTTTCGACCAGGAGTAAGCCATGCTGAAAATCGGATTTGGAGCATTTATCATTTTAGCCGTAACGGCCCTGAGCATCGCGGGATTCCGCGATCAAAAAGGCCAGAAAACCCACATGGAGTGGTTCAACGACATGGCCCATCAGCCACGCGTGAATCCCCAAGTGAACAGTAACTTCTTCGCGGACGGCCGCGCAGAACGTGCGCCTATTCCGGGGACCGTGCCAATCGGCTACGTCCTCCCCGGTGCGTACTATCAGAGCGAGGGCAACAATCTCGGCAGCGGAACCGGTGGATTCGCGAACCAGCCCGACTACTTTAATACGGGCCGCATCGGCGACATGTATGGCGACGGAATTCCGGAGATCCTTGCAGCACGCGGCGCGGACCTCGTGAGCCGTGGTGCCCAGCGTTACGATATCTATTGTTCCCACTGCCACGGCCACGCCGGACTTGGCAATGGGCCGGTGAAAGCGTTCGGTCTGATGACTGTCGCAAACATCACCAGCGAGCCGATGCGCAAGCAACCGGACGGGCAAATCTTCAACACCATCACCCACGGCAAAAACACCATGGGAGCCCTCGGTCCAATCATTACCGTCGAAGACCGATGGGCCATCGTCTCCTACGTCCGCGCGCTACAAAAAGTGGCCGAAGGGAAACTGAACGTCCAAGAAAAGAAATGAGCCACCACATCGCCATACCGAACTCCGAGAAGTTCGACCCGAAAAAGG
Organism: Verrucomicrobiaceae bacterium; assembly: GCA_043755735.1. Lineage (GTDB taxonomy): Bacteria > Verrucomicrobiota > Verrucomicrobiia > Chthoniobacterales > Chthoniobacteraceae > SXWH01. The sequence goes on from JAYUSJ010000207.1 coordinate 3,488, forward strand.
CAGCAACTCTGAAGACCATCTTTCAGGGAATGTCCGCCGTGGGACTCATCGGTGCCATTATCATCGGAGTCATCAGCCCGAAGTTGTTTGGATTTAGCTGGCTCTTCGCATTCTTTTTTGCATTCACGATTTGTATCGGAGCGTTCTTTTGGAACTGCCTGCATCACGCCACCGATTCCGAGTGGTCCGTGGTCATCCGCCGTCAATTGGAGAATGTATCCGCGCTGCTGAAATACGTCGCGGTTCTGTTCATTCCGATTGCAGTCATTCTCGTGGTAAAGCCGGACTTGATGTATTCGTGGATTAAGCCCCACCTCGACGACTCGCTCATGGAAGGCAGCAAAGGAAAGTATTTGAACATTTCCTACTTCTGGGTGCGCGCAATCGGCATTTTTGGCCTGCTCTTTCTCCTCTCCGGGATACTCCGCAAACGCAGCATGGCGCAGGACACGGATGGCAAGGCGGTGCATACTTTTAAAATGCGGGCGGCAGCCATCGCAGGCATTCCGGTGATGGCGCTCTCCGTGACATTCGGCGGCATCGACTGGCTGAAGGCCCTCAACCATCACTGGTATTCGACCATGTGGGGCGTCTATCTTTTCGCAGGCGCGGCGGGCAGCTCGATGGCGGTCGCCATCCTCGTTTGCAAATGGCTGAAAAGCCTCGGCTACTTGCAGCCCGTGACCAATGAGCACTTCCACACGATGGGCAAGTTCATCTTCGCCTTCACCGTTTTCTGGGGCTACATCGGCTACAGTCAATACATGCTCATCACCTACGCGAACATCGAGGAAGAGACGATCTACTTCCGTTTGCGCAATACCGAGTCGTGGACCTACCTGAGCCACTTCCTCGTATTCGGCCGCTTCTTTTTCATGTTTGTTCCGCTCCTTTTTCAGGGCATGAAAAAGAGCAAGGGCATCATCTTCTGCGCAGCTTGGATCATCCTGATGCAGTGCCTCGACCTTTTCATCATCATCATCCCCGAGTATGCGCCCGGCGGGTTCTCCTTCACCGGATTCATCGCCTGCGCAATCACGCTCATTGCAGTGGTCGGCATTCTCGGAATGGGCTTCCTGCGTCACCTCGGTGAAGGCTACCTCTTCCCGACCAAGGATCCCCGCCTTGCGGAATCACTGAAACTCACGAACTAACATGCGACACAATGTAACCACTCCTGGTGGATTTTTCGTAGGACTCGGCGGAATCGCCGTGTTCTGCGCAGTGGCTGCCGGTGTCTCTCTCTGGGTGGGAAAACCCTCAGCCAGCAAAGAACTGGAGCCACAAAAAACGGCACTTGGCCTGGTCGCCAAGCCCGATGACAAGGCCAAGCAGAAGGAAATCGACAAGCTTCTGACCGATGCCGCCGCCAAATATAACGGCGTCAACAAACCAAACCTTGATAACCTCGACGATCTCCGGGGCGTAGTCCGCTACCGCGAAGCGATGAAGTCGCGCACCGAATCCGGCGCTGCACTTACCGCAAAATCAACGGTTGAAGGGCAAAACGTCCTGCAAGCAGCCGTTGCTGAAGTCGTAAAAGAAATCGCAGCGAAAAAGCCCGCAGCCAGCGCGGTGAAAGTGGACCTCCTGCCACCGGCTGCCGACTCACCTGTTTCGATGCCGAATTATCAGGGCGGCGGAGCGAAAACGGTCACTTTCCCCGCTCCAGCAATCTCGGTTCCGGCACCAGCCGCGCCAGCGCCAGCACCAGCGGCACCTGCTCCTGCTCCAGCGGCGACGACACCTGCACCGGTCCCGGCAGCGCCAGTTCCGACGCCTGCCGCACCGGCACCAACTGCGCCAGAGCCCGCGCCAGCCGCTCCAACTCCCCCACCAGCCGCGCCAGCGCCCGCCGCACCTACACCTGCGCCAGCGCCAGCGCCCGCCGCACCGGAACCCGCTCCCGCACCTGCTGGAACCACACTAGCGAAAGCCGCACCAGCTCCAAACCGTCCTCCGCTTCTTAACTGGTCTGACCTGAAATGACCGATTCTCAAACCATCCTGCTCGCAACACTGCCTTCGGCGCCCGCACCTGCAAAGGCCGCGCTTCCACCGGCTTCCATCGTCGCACCCGCCAAGGTCGCACCTGCGGCCCCGGCAAAAGCTCCATCGAGCCCTGCCGCAGCACCGCAGCACAGCAACGAGGCTATCGAGCGTTCGATCATCGACCAATCCGCTCGCGGACCGGTCCTCACCTTCTTCAGCACGGCGATTTTCTGGCTCCTGGTTTCGACCGTTCTTGGCTACATCGCCTCGAAGCGCCTGCACGACCCGACTTTTATCCTTGGGCCCGAATGGCTCTACCGGATGCTCGGAATTGACGGACTGCTTCGTTCGATTTTCGACACCAATTTCGCCTACGGGCGCGCCTGGCCCGCTTACAATACTGCGCTCATCTACGGCTGGTGCTCGCTCGCGGGAATGGGAGTGGCAACATGGCTCATCGGTCGTCTCTGCCGCGTCGCGATTCAGTCTCCCAGTGTGCTTCAGTTCGGTGCATGGTTCTGGAACGCAGGCGTCGCGGTCGGCGTCTTGATGATTCTCGGCGGACACAACTCCGGTCTGGAATATTTCGAAATGGTCCGCGGTGCGCGTGTGCTGATGTTCATCGGTTACCTTTGCATCGGCATCTGGGGTCTCATCCTCTTCCGCTACAAGCGCACTGCCGCTCCTTACATCTCAGTTTCTTATCTCGTTGCGGGCTTCTTCCTTTTCCCATGGTTTTTCGGAACTGCTGATTTGGTCTCCGCTTCACAGATGCCGGGCGTGATGAAAAATGTCGTCAACGCCTGGTTCCAAGGCGGGCTCTTCAACCTCTGGTTTGGATGCCTCGGTCTCGCATCGGCTTACTACTTCATCCCAAAGGTAATCAACCAGCCCATCTACAGCTACAACCTCGCGAAAATCGGGTTTTGGGGCTGGGTATTTCTCGGTGGACTCACTGCAATGACGAAACTGAGCGGCGGTCCGGTGCCGGCGTATCTCGTCACGATCAGCATCGCGGCCAGTATTCTTTCGATCGTCCCGATCGCCTGTCTTTCGGTAAACCTTGGGCGCACGATGATCGGTCACACCGGAAAAATGGCGTCGTCGCCAACTTTGCGATTCACGTACGTCGGAACAGTCTTCTTCGCGATTGCGGCGGGTCTCGGAGTATTGGGGGCGCTTCGCGGTGTGGACAGCTTCACCCATTTCACGACGTGGGATTACGGTGTAAAACACACAATGCTGATGGGATTCTTCAGCATGGTGATGTTTGGAGCGATTTACTACATCACCCCGCGTTTGGTCGGCTGCGAATGGCTGTCCCGCACATTTATCAAGCTGCACTTCCTTGGCACGGCTTACGGTGGCGCAACCATCATCGGACTTTTCCTTTTCGGAGGACTCGCCGCCGGATTCACACTGCACGAGTCGGCGGTGGATGCGACCGCACTCAACCCTGCACGGGAGTTCACTTTCGCAAACGTCCCGCAAAACAGCGGATGGCAGCACGTCGTCCGCACTTACATCGGCTATACACTCTTCGGCGTAGCGCAGGTCATCTTTGCGATTCACTTCATCTTCATGCGCCTGCGCATCGGTCAACCGGCCGGTGAACCGACGCTCATGTCCAACCCAGGGGAGACACACTAAATGGATAAACCGAGCACACTTTTCACCGGCATCTTCGGCGCATTCCTCGTCTCGACCACCGTGATGGTCCTGCTGCCGAACAGTCAACTCAGCGGACTCCAGCCGCAGGTCGTCTGGGACGAAGGGCAAAACTCTCCGAGCGACATGTATCCCGTAAAGATCGAGCACAGCCTCGGTCAGCGTCACGGCGAGCGCATCTACGTGGAAAACGGCTGCTTTTACTGCCACACGCAACAGATTCGCGATCCGCAATTTGGGCCTGACATCGAGCGCGGATGGGGCGCACGCCGCACCGTGGCGCGTGATTTCATCTACAACGATACGCCGCTTCTCGGAGCGACCCGCATGGGCCCGGACCTCGGGAACTATGGGTGGCGCGATGCGGATGGAAAACGATTCTGGCGCAACGAGCAGCCGAACGATCCGATGAAGCCCGCAGTTCGTGACGCGGCCTTCATTTACAAACACATCTTCAATCCGCGAACACGCACTGCTGATTCAAACTGCCCATCGAATCCGGGCTTGTTTGAGAAGCGCGATATCGGAGCCGGAGTGTCGCCCGAGGCTGTCAAAGTCGAAGGCGGGAAACAATGGTTGCCCACGACATCCGCCCGTAATCTTGCAGCGTATTTACTTTCACTCGACCGCAGTCATGAGCTGAAGGAAGCACCGGTCGCCAAAAAGGAGGCAAAGAAATGAGTCAGCCGAACGAAGATCGCATCGACTACCGCGAAACAGCGGACATCACAGAAGTTCACGCAGCAATCGCCCGCGAACACGCAGAGCCACAAGCCGGCACGATGCCGATCCCGACATGGTTGGGCGTGCTGAGTGCAGCCGCAATTTGCTGGGCAGGCGTTTACGTGGGCATGTTCCACGGCGGTTTTAGCTCGTCGGTTTACAACGAATACGAGAGCAACCCACAGGCGTTTTTCCCATTGCCGGTTGTAAAAGACCGAGATAAGGGCACTGAAGAGCTTCCGCTCATTGCACTCGGCGAAAAAGTTTACAAGAACAACTGCGCAGTTTGCCATCAACCGACCGGCGTCGGACAACCGGGAGCAGTGCCGCCGCTCGCCGCATCGGAGTGGGTGGACGGAAGTGAAGCCAGCGAAAAGCGATTGCTTGCCATGTTGCTCCGCGGCTTGAACGGACCGATTAATGTGAAGGGTGTGACCTATAATAGCCCGGCGATGCAGGGATTTGGGGCGCAAATGAAGCCGCGTGAACTCGCAGGCGTGCTGACCTACGTCCGCCAGTCATGGGGAAATAAAGCGGGCGAAATCACAGAAGCCCAAGTGGTCGCAGCAAAGAAGGCGTTTGCCGACAAAGTCGGGCCTTACACCGAGGCGGAAATCAAAGCGATTCCAACATCCGACACTCTCGACGCTGGCGCACCAGTCGCAGCCGCCGCAGCGCCCGCACCCGATGCCAAGCCCGCCGCAGCTCCGGCTCCCGGCACTGCGCCAGCGCCTGCCCCCGCAGCCGCAGAGACATATGACCTCGTAGCCTCGGTCGCGAACGGAAAAAGCGTCTATATGCAGACCTGTATGGCCTGTCATCAAACGACCGGCGCAGGACTTCCTCCGGCATTTCCTCCGCTCGTAGGGACTGATTACGTCACTGGCGACACCCGTCGCCTGACCGCAATCGTCCTCAAAGGCATCGCTGGTCCGCTCAAAGTCGGAAACACAGTCTATGCGACTGGAATGCCAAATCCGACGCTAACATACCCCGTCCTCGCGAACGACAAAAACGTCGCCGACGTCATCAACTACATTCGCAACAGTTGGGGCAACAAAGCCGAACAGGCCGTCACCCCCGATTTTGTCACCAAAGTCCGCAAAGAATTCGAATCCAAGACGGATCAATGGATCGAGGCAGACCTTCTCAATTTTCCCGCAGCCAAGTAACCGGAACCAAGCAACGCAATTATGAAAAATCTCATCCTAGCCCTCGCTCTCACCGCATCGACAGCCGCATTCGCACAGGAAGACATCAAAGTGTCGGCCGATCGCGGAAAAATCGTTTACATGCAGACCTGCATGGCGTGCCACCAGATTAATGGAATGGGTATTCCCGGCGCCTTTCCTCCACTAGCAAAAACGGATTACGTGACTGGCGACGCGCGCCGCTTGGTGGCGATCGTGTTGAAGGGAATCTCCGGACCCATGACAGTCGATGGCAAAATCTACGCGACAGGAATGCCTCAGCCGGAGTTGACCTTCCCGATTTTGAAGGACGACAAAAACGTGGCGGATGTCATCAACTATACCCGCAGCAGTTTCGGCAACGAAATCAAAGAAGCCATCACAACCGAATTCGTGGCCGAAGTCCGCAAGGAGTTCGCATCCCGTACGACCCAATGGACCGAGGAGGATCTGAAGAATTTCCCGGCCAAAGGCGCCGCCCCCGCAAAGTAACACCAACTAAAAATTATGGCTCACGATCACGCGCATGACGCCCACGGGCATCACGACGACCACGGTCACGACGACCACCACGAGCTAGGCTTTTGGCGTAAGTGGGTCTTCTCAACGGACCACAAAGTCATCGGAATGCAGTACACCGTGACAGGACTTGCGTTCCTGTTCATCGGGTTCTGCTTGATGATGCTCATGCGATGGACCATCGCAAACGGTGGAGCAACGCCGCTGCCAGGCACGCTCGGAAGCCTGATGTTTGCGATCTTTGGCGACGACGTATTCGTTAAAGTCGTCAAGGACGGCGTCGAAGGCTACACTCTCTCGTCGCAAGGCTACAACGTCTTCGGGGCGATGCATGGAACCATCATGGTGTTCTTCGGCATCGTGCCAATCGCGATGGCCGGTTTCGGAAACTTCGTCATGCCGCTGCAAATCGGTGCGGTGGATATGGCATTCCCCCGCCTGAACATGGCGAGCTTCTGGAGCTTCTTCATCAGTTGCGTCTTCATGGTGGCGAGCTTCTTCGTCCCCGGCAGCGCAGCGAAGTCCGGCTGGACAAACTACCCGCCGCTTGCGGGCATCGCAGACCTTCCAGGAAGCGTGGATGCGTCCGGCGACCTGCTGGGCGTCTGGACCAACGGCGGAACTCTCTGGCTCCTCGGAATGGTGTTCAACATTTCCGGTTCGCTCCTCGGATCGATCAACTTCATTACCACTATCGTTCAGCTCCGCGCCCCTGGTATGACATGGGGACGGCTCCCGTTCTTCTGCTGGGCGCAGTTCATCACCGCATATCTGCTCCTCCTCGCGTTCCCTCCGCTTGAGTCCGCAGCCGTCATGAACTTGTTCGACCGCGTATTCGGGTCTTCATTCTTCCAGCCAACAGGACTCGTAGTCACGCAAGGAGGTACCGCAGCCGGGCTCGTTCCGCAATACTCCGGCGGTGGATCTCCGATTTTGTGGCAGCATCTCTTCTGGTTCCTTGCTCATCCGGAGGTTTACGTACTCATCTTACCCGGTATAGGCATGATCACCGAAATCATAGCCTGCAACACCCGAAAACCCATTTGGGGCTACAAAGCGATGGTCGGTGCGCTGTTCGTTCTCGCATTCCTCTCTTTCATCGTTTGGGCGCACCACATGTATATGACCGGCATGGGAGCGAAGGTGTCGGCTTTCTTCCAGACGACGACGATCATGATTTCGGTGCCGTCAGTCATTTTGCTCACAGCGCTACTCTTGTCGCTCTGGGGAGGCTCGATCCGGTTTAATACGCCGATGCTTTTTGCCACTGCGTTTCTACCGATGTTCGGAATCGGCGGACTCACCGGCATCCCACTCGCATTCAACGCGATCGACTTGTTCATGCACGATACGTATTACGTCATCGCGCATTTTCACTACGTCGTCGCGCCGGGAACGATCTTCGCCATTTTCGCCGGGTGCTACCATTGGTATCCGAAGGCGACAGGGCGCTTTATGAGTGAATCCCTCGGCAAGCTACACTTCTGGGGCTCCTTGATTTCGATCAACTTCCTCTTTTTCCCGATGTTTTTGCAAGGTATGGCGGGAATGCACCGCCGTTGGTATGACGGCGGACTGACTTACGCAAATACGGTGCTGCCCGAATACCTGAAGATGAATGAACTGGTATCGTGGGCCGCGTGGGTGCTCGGTTTGTTCCAACTCGTGTTCATCTACAACTTCTTCGCAAGCATCTTCTGGGGCAAAAAAATCCCGAACGATAACCCATGGGATGCGACCACCCTCGAGTGGGATACGCCTACGCCGCCTCCACACGGAAACTTCATCAAGCCAATCACCGTCTATCGTGCTGCCTACGAATACAGCGTGCCCGGAGCCGAAAAAGACTTCACACCGCAGTCCGAGCCACCTGCAGGCACACCCGCCGCAGTGCCCGTTCCACCGCCAGCGCATTAAGAAACCATGGAAATCCCATACACAGTCCGGCCCCGTCCCGACACAGGCCTCGCGAACCCAAAGCTCGGTATCTGGCTATTTCTAGCCTCGGAAGTCATGCTCTTCGGCGGTCTCTTTGCCGGTTACATCTTCATGCGGCTCGGCTCCGACCCGTGGATGTGGCCAAAAGGATGGCTGAACGTGCCGGTCGGCACTTTCAATACCTTCGTGCTCATTGCATCGTCAGTGACGGTCATTCTCTCATGGGAGGCGCTGAAAATGCGGAAGCTTTTCGCCTACAAGTGCTGGCTATTCGTCACCTTCATGTGCGGACTGCTGTTCCTGACGATCAAGCTCTCGTACGAATGGCCCGCAAAGTTCCATCACTTCGGCGCTTACGTGAACAAAGCGGCCGCTGAGAAATACGAAGCGCAACTCGGTAACGACTCGCACCTTCAGGATGGCGTCATGGTCGATGGACACGAGAAGCGCAAAGGATACCCGAGACTCTTCATCGGTGGTCATCTCGATATGGAGCACGACAAAGACGCGATGACGTCTGCGAGCGTTCCTTTTGTTCCAGAGTCGAACCTCAATGCGGTAATCGCACTCGGAAAAGACGAAAAAAACCCCGAAAGGAAGGCGAAACTCCTCCACACACGCGAAGTCACTCTTAAGGGAATCGTCGTCCGTGAAGCCGATATCGCGGAGCTCAACAAAGAGGTCATCGACCCAAAGAAAAAGGCCGAAATTCTCCACCGGATGAACACCATCCATCTGCACGCAGTGGATGCGGAGAACGCCAAGCCATACGATCCCGACAACGACAAGGCACACTTCTGGCCTAGACCTCAGGTGCCTGTCGAACATCTCGTGCTCGACAAACGCGACCTCAACCACGGTCACGGTCCGCTGGTTCCGAAGCTAAACACTTACCTCGCGACCTATTTCATGATCACCGGACTCCACGGTGCCCACGTTCTAGCGGGATGCCTTTGTTTCATCTATTTCTGGCTCCCGATCAAGGGTGGCGCAAACCTGTTCCACACCAACCCGGAAATGCTTTGCAACCGAATCGAAGTCTCCGGCCTCTTCTGGCATTTGGTGGACCTTATTTGGATCTTCGTATTCCCAATCTTCTACCTTCTGTAGCGCACCATGTCCGATCATTCCGCAACTGTTGACCACAAAGCCGACCCGCACGGCCACGATGCCGCACATGGGAGCATGTTCGCTCATGTAAAGGTGTATCTCGTAATCGGGTTCCTGCTGTTCTTTTTCACAGGAATCACGGTCGCATTATCCTACATCGACTTCAAAACTATCGCCATCTTTGTCTGGACTTTCGGTCTAATCGGGATCCATGGAGAAGGAATCAACATGGCGATCGGCCTCGGCTTGGCTACTTTTAAAGTCTGCCTCGTCGGAGCGTGGTTCATGCACTTGAAGCAGGAGAAAGCTGTCATCTGGCGTCCGCTCCTTTTCACGTTCTTCTTCGTGACAGCGCTCTTCCTGCTCTTCTTGCTCGCTTACTTGGACCCCATCCCCGGCAGCGAATACTGGCATCACTAAACCGAATCCTATGTCGCTCCGATACTTTCACATCTGCTTCATTATCCTCAGTGCCCTTTTGTCCGGTGGCGTGGCGTGGTGGAACGTCGAAAATCAGGGCACAACCGGTATGACCTACAGCTTCGGAGCGCTCGCAGCACTGCTGCCATTCTATGGGATCTGGTTCATGAAAAAGAGCAAGGCAATGGTGTAACGATGCAAACGTTCAAACGCTCATTTCTAGCTCTTTCGCTAACGGCTGCATTCACCGGCAATGCCGCAGCTTGTGCCGTGTGCATGGGCGGGGACGACTTGGCGATGCGCAACGCATCCAACTCCACACTCTGGGTCCTCCTGGCACTCGTGTGTTTCATTTTCACGGCCACAACGGCCACTGCGTTTTTCCTATGGCGCAAAGCCAATTCCGCACAACTTACTTCTAACGACTGATATGACGCTCGCCGCATTTTCCGACTGGTTCGATCTCAACAAGCTCATGGGCATCCTGCCCAACCACTCTGAGCATGGGAAAGAAATCGATAGCATGCTGAACTTCTGCCATTGGTTCATGTTCTTATTGTTCATCGGGTGGATTACCTACTTCCTTTACACGATCTGGCGTTTTCGCGCTTCGAAAAACCCGAAGGCGAACTACCACGGTGTCACCAGTCACGTTTCCACGCACATCGAGGCCAGCGTCGTAATCATCGAGGCGGTCATCCTCCTTGGCTTCGCGATTCCGCTCTGGGGCAAACGTGTCAACGACGCGCCGTCCGAGGATAAAAACCCGCTCCGCATCCGTGCGATCGGATATCAATTCGGTTGGTTCTTCCATTACTCTGGTCCCGACCAGAAATTTGGCGCACAGAACCCGCGTTTTGTCGGCGATGGCAACAACCTCGGCATCGACCCGAACGATCCAAATTCTGCGGACGACATGATCGCCACGAGCAACATGCACCTCGAAAACCAGCGATCAACGGTCATCCGGGTCAGCAGTCGCGACGTGATCCACGGCTTCTGCCTGCCGCAGATGCGCGTGCAGCAAGACGCGACCCCAGGCCTGGAAGCGCCGATGTGGTTCCGCCCGATCACGACGGGCAGTTGGGATATTATCTGCGCACAGCTTTGCGGGGCTGGACACTTCGGCATGCGCGCCGATTACACGGTGGATGAAAAGAAGGACTTCGACGCCTGGTTCAAGGACCAGCAGGACTCGACGCAGAAAATCTTCGCGGCTCAGCGGGAGATCTTGAAAAAGAAAGCCGCAGAAGCGCCCGCTGCACACGGAGCACCTGCTGCCCACTAAAGCAACTGGCGGGAATCATTGTCCTGCTCTCGTTTCTCCATCGATTCAATGCGCCAACGGCGGTACGAATGGAGAATGTTCATCAAGTTATGCGCAGGATTGTGCCTATGTTTCTCGATCGCGAGGGCCGGGTCCGAGTATTTTGGAATCCGAATCGTCGATGAGGAGACGGGTGAGGGTGTGCCTCTCGCCGAGATTCGCACCGTAAACGAGGTTACGCTCGTTTCAGACAATGCTGGATGGGTCGCATTTCAGGAACCCGGATTGATGGAGAGGGAGGCATTTTTCCATGTGGCAAGTCCCGGCTATGAAAAGGAGAAAGACGGATTCGGATTTCGCGGAGTGCGATTGGTCCCGAAGCGAGGGGGCTCGGCGACAGTCAAAATCCGGCGTGTGAATGTCGCTGAGCGCGTCGGTCGGCTCACGGGAGTGGGACTTTTTCGGGATACTGAATTGCTGGGCAAGCCCGTCACGATCCCTAACGCATCGCCAGTGCTCGGGCAGGATTCCGTGCAAAGCGCTCGATACGATGGCCGGATATTTCTTCTGTGGGGCGATACCAATGTCGCGCGTTATCCGCTCGGGAATTTCCGCACCACGGCAGCAACGATTCCCATCGAAGCGCATCCGTCGAACGGACTTCGTTACGTGTATTTCATGGACGGTACCGACCTTCGGAAAATGCTCCCGCTCGACGGGCCCGGAGCCGTGTGGATGTTCGGCCTGCATGCCATCCGAGGCGAGGACGGGCGTGATATATTACTATCCGGCTTCGGCCTCCATCCATCGCTGGGTGAACGAACCCGCCATGGAGTCGCGCGATTTGACAACGAAAAAGGAGTGTTCGTGGTAGCCTCCGAGCGGGAGAAAAATGAGGAGTGGCGTTACCCGCGGGGTGTGGCCGTGCAGCATGAAGGATACGTCTATTTCGCGTCGCCGCTTGCCCACACGCGCGTCGCCGCGAAGTTTGCCGATGTCACAAACCCCGCTCGCTATGAGGCTTATTGGCTCGATCCTGCGACAAAAAAGTGGAGCTGGCAGCGCGAACACGCTCCCACGACGGAAACGCTCATCACAGACGGCGGCAAGGAACTCCGAATCCACACCGCGAGCGTGAAGTGGAACGCATGGCGAAAACGCTGGATCCTGGTCGGCCTGCAATCGGGGGGTAAAAGCGATCCTTCCCCGCTTGGCGAAGTCTGGTACGCCGAGAGCGCTGCTCCTGAGGGGCCGTGGGGTCGCGCAGTGAAAATCGCGACGCATCCCCGATACTCATTTTACAATCCCGTGCATCACGACTTTTTCGATACCGAGGGAGGGAAGGTGATTTGGTTTGAGGGTACTTACACCCGCGAGTTCTCCGGCAATCCCGCCCCGACTCCACGCTACGACTATAATCAGCTCATGTATCGTCTGGACCTCGCGGACCCTCGCCTCGTCCCTGCGCGCTGACACTTGCAGCGGGGAAGCACACGTCTTATGAAGACCGCGTGAAGCGCCTGCTGTTCAGCTCCAATCTCTTCCCCGATTCCCGGGAACTTTATCGTGGATTGGACAATGCGACCATTCTCCACGCGCTCGCGACGGAGGGTTGGTCCGTGCAAGTGCTTGCGCTGCGACCATCGTTGCCCTTCGTGGGGCGCCGGACCGAGCCGCGCGCGATGGATGCGAATCTTTCGCCACGGTTCATTCGCGTGCCGTACGTTCCGCGGTTTGGCAGCCGCGTGAATCACCGACTCTACGCCAGGGCACTGAGGCCCCATCTCGAAGCATCGCGCGGGACATTCGATGTCGCGCTGACGTCTTGGATCTATCCCGACTCGTGCGCTGTTGCACGAGTGGCGGACTTCCCATTTGTCTCCATCGCGCAGGGCTCGGATGTGCATCAGTACTTGAAGGATACGGTACGCAGAAAAATAATCGTCAGCCACATGCCGAAGGCTGCCGCCATCATCACGCGCAGCGCAGATCTCGCACGACAACTTGCTGAGGCGGGACTCGATGCGGCAAAGATCCACCCGGTCTATAACGGAATCGATCTCACGAACTTCCGTCCCCCGGAGCGTGGGGAAAAGGAGGCTCTGAAAACGGAGTTCGGAATTCCGAAAGATGCGCCGTTGATCCTTTTTGTAGGGAACTTTTTGCCGGTGAAAAACCCGGAGTTCGTGATCGAAGGTCACCGCACACTACGTCGGATGATCCCGCAGGCATGGCTGGCACTCATTGGCGGCGGTCCGCTCGAGAAGGAAATGCGCGAGCAAAGCGGACAGAATACCAGGTTCATCGGGCGCAAAGACCCGGCAGAAGTGGCGCGCTGGATGCGGGCAGCAGATTGTCTTGTGCTCCCGAGCGCAAACGAAGGGGTCCCAAACGTGATTCTGGAATCATTTGCCAGCGGGCTTCCCGTGGTTGCGAGTCGCGTTGGCGGAATCCCCGAAGTGCTCAACGACAACTACGGACGCCTCATCACGCCCGGTGCGGCGCAGCTCGCGGAAGGCGTGCTGGAAGTGTTCGCGGCGAAGCTCGATCCCGCGATTCTCGCCGGGCATGGACGGACGTTTACGTGGGAAAAAACAACCGCCCGCTACAGCGAGTTGCTGTTGCGGGCGGTGATGTCGGGGGCGAAGTAGGGCAAGATTACTTGCGCTTCTTTTCGTCTTTATACTTCGTCTCGATTTCGGGCGCATTGGCCTTAAGAACTGACACGAAGCCTTCCGCCCAGGTTTTGAGTTCCGGATTCTGCACCATCTTCGGCGCATTCTCCATATCACGCAGGGCGCTCTTGGATTCCTTCATAAAGAGCTCCAGATACTCCTGGCGGAACTTCTCGGGCTTCGCCTTGCTGAGCTTCCCGATTTCCCCCGTTTCTTTCTTGGTAATGTCGGTAGCTACATCGGAGAAGCCGTGCTTACCGCAAATGTCCGCAAAGGGCGTCCATTTTCCCGTAAGTTCCTTGGCTTTCGCTCCGGCCCACGTGGCGAGTTCCGCATCTTCTTTCATCGTTCTCGCGCGATCGGCGAGCTTGATCTGATATTGCAGGACTTCGGAGACTTTCTTCGCGAACTTCTGATCGCCCGGCGAAAGCGGTTTCAGCTTTTCAGCCTTCCCGGCTGGTTTCACATCGCCGGCTGGCGGCGGAATCGCCGGTGGCGCAGGCTCGGCAGGAGCGGCAGGCGGCGTCGGCGGTGCGGGAGGGACCGGTGGTTGAGCATTCTGAGCTTTCGCAATTGCGGCGCTGAGGATGAGTGCAAGGAAGAGATTTTTCATAGAGTCGTGTTTGTCGGCTATCGGGACGGCGGTATTCACACAAAACGGCCCTCGCGGCAAGGAAGCAAAATTGTTTTTAGTCGGGCGCGGGCTTTGCTCCCTTTGTTTCTACCCATTTCTGACCGATTACCAATGAGTGCTCTTGCTTCTCCTGTAAAAAATACGACCCAAAGTCTCACCCAAGCTGAGGCCGATCTCAGAACCGAGGCAGTAGCCATTGAAAAGCTTCGGAAAACGATTGGCGAAGCCGGGGCGGCCGCGCCAAAGGAGCAAATGGCGGACTTTGCGAAAAGGCAGAAGGCCTACCTCGACCGAAAGATCGACCTCGAGAAGCAAAAGCGCACATTCCTTGAAGCGCCCGTCACAAAATCCGTTGTCGGGAAATCTCCGGAACCCCAGGCCAACACTGTGCCGGCAAGGCCCGCGCCGCCCCGCAAGGAAATCGCGGCATCAAAGGCGACGGCACCCAAACCCAAAGCAGAATTCATTGTGGAGAAGAAGCCTGTGCCGCAGCCGCAGTCCGAACTGCCGCTTATGGACGTTTCCCTTGCACAACCGAAGGCCAAAAAAGAGGAGGCCCCGAAAAAGAGCCCCAAAAACAGCGGAGTCGCTCCAATGGTCTGGCTCCTTCTTGCCGCAGCCATTGCGGTCATCGCATGGCATTTCCTCGGCTAATCGCCAGCGTCAAATCACGAGACGCTGAAGCGCCGCGCAGAGTGCCGAGATTTGTTCCGGAGTGTGTTTCGCGGAGACGGTGATGCGAAGGCGTGCAGCGTCTTTTGCGACGGTCGGGAATCGAATCGCCGGGACCACAAACCCCGCCTCCAGCAACAGCTCCGCTGCGTCGAGCGCACGTTCCGCTTCGCCGAGGATCACCGGGACGATGGCGCTCTGAATACGCCGCTCGCCGAGTAAGGAGCGCGGCAATTCATCGCCGAGTCGGGCGAGATTTCGCCAAAGCATTTCGCGCCGTTGTTCGCCGGCGTCGGTCATGAGCCACTCGACTGCGGCGGTTGCTGCGGCGGCGATTGCGGGCGGTGGTGCGGTGGAGTAAATGAAGCTGCGGGCGCGATTCACGAGCAACTCGATGAGTTTGCGCGATCCCGTGATGTACCCGCCGGAGACTCCGAGCGCTTTGCTGAGCGTGCCCATTTGGATATCCACCTCGCCGTGGAGCCGCAGTGCGTCGGCCATACCGCGACCATTTCGCCCCAGCACGCCGACGGAATGCGCTTCATCGAGCAGCAGCAGCGCGGAGTAGCGGTTCTTGATCGCCACGATTTCAGCCAGCGGCGAGCAATCTCCGTCCATGCTGAAAACGGCCTCGGTCGCGACGATGACGCGGCCATCCGGTGCGTGCTCGCGAGCCCATGAGAGGTGGCTTTCGAGTTTGCCGAGATGATTGTGAGGGAAGACGCGGAGCGTCGCGCCGCTGAGCTTTGCGCCGTCGATGAGCGATGCGTGGCAGAGCTTGTCGAGCACGATGACATCACCCTCGCGGGCCAGCGCCGTGAGTGTTCCGACCGCCGTCGCGTAGCCGGTAGAGAAAGCGAGCGCCGCCTCGGTGCCTTTGAATTTCGCCAGCGTTTCCTCCAGCCGCGTGTGTGGTGCGAGTGTCCCGCAAACGAGCCGGGAAGCACCGCTGCCCACACCGTATTCATCGATCGCCGCCTTCGCCGCCTCGCGCAACGCGGGCTCCGCTGCGAGGCCGAGATAGTCGTTCGAGGAAAAATTCACGAGCTGCCGGCCGCCCTGCGAAACGGTGGTTTGCTGGGGCGAGTCGAAAGTTCGCAGTCGCCGCAAAAGCGAGCGTGCGCGGAGATC
The DNA here is from genome assembly GCA_043755735.1 of Verrucomicrobiaceae bacterium. Lineage (GTDB taxonomy): Bacteria > Verrucomicrobiota > Verrucomicrobiia > Chthoniobacterales > Chthoniobacteraceae > SXWH01. The sequence continues at coordinate 19,426 of JAYUSJ010000207.1, forward strand.
GCGGAGTTCTTCGTCGAAACCGTCGGGCATGATGAGTGAGAGTCCTACGTACAATTCTGTGTTCAGACGAGCATTGGTTGAATAAGGAACGAAGTTGCATGTCATCCACGCTCAAACTCGGCATTCTCGGCTCCGGCAAAGGTTCCAACTTTCGCGCCATCGCAGACGCGATAGCTGAGGGGAATCTCGATGCGGAGATTTGCATCGTCATCTCCGACATCGCAGACGCGGGCATCCTCACGCTTGCCCGCGAACGCGGCTTCCGCGCGGAGTTCGTCGCGCCCGGTCGCTTCAAGACGAAGATGGAGCCGGAAAACGAAACGCGCCTGGCCTCAATGCTGCGCGAGGCCGGGGTCGAGCTCGTCGTCCTCGCGGGATACATGCGCATGATCAAGCCGCCGCTGCTCGATGCGTTTCCCGGCCGCATCATCAATATCCACCCATCGCTGCTCCCCGCGTTCCCCGGCTTGGAATCTTGGAAACAGGCCGTCGAAGCGAATGCCATACGCTCGGGTTGCACGGTGCATTTTGTGGACTCCGGCATGGATACCGGCGAAGTCATCGCCCAGGCGGAAGTTCCCGTTTTCTCCGATGACACCGCCGCGACCCTCCACGCGAGGATCCAAGTCGAAGAGCATCGCCTCTATCCTGCAGTGCTTCGCCGAATCGCTGCGGGCGAGCTGGAAATCGGGTGCGCCTGAGCTACTGCTTCAGCTTCTCGATGAGGTACGCTTGAACGGACGGATGCGTCACGTATGGCGCGCCGGGATACACGAGCTCGCACGCGACGCCTTTCGCTTTCAGCGCTTCCTGAAGCTTCACGCCGAAGTTCGCGGTATGTGTGGGATCCTTCTGCGGCTGCCCCATCGCGGGCGGCGTGTGGTAAAGAAGGTGGATCGGCGGGTCGTCGGAAGTGACCAGCGCGTAGGGCGAATACTCGGCGATCCACGGCAGGATTTTCCCGCGATTGGCGAGGAAGTCTTCGAAAGGCGAGAGGTGCTTTTCGGGGTCGCCGACAAAGCCGAACGCGTGCTCGCCGTAATTGCTGTTGGGCGTCCATTCCCGCATCTGCTGCGGGTCGAGCGTGGTCTGGGCGTTGGTGACCGATGCGCACCAGAGCCGGGTCGATTCACGCGCGACAGGGTCGGCGCTCTTCGGGTCGGCGAGGTCGTCGTGAAAGGCGAGCCACAGGCTGGAGCACGCGCCCGCCGAACCGCCGGATGCGCCGATGCGCTTTTTGTCGATGTTCCACTCCGTTGCCTTGCTGCGGACAAATTGCAGAGAGCGCGCCGCGTCGTGCAGCGGACCTTTTACGGGCGGGATTTCGCCGTCCGCAGTTGCCTCGCGAATGAAGCGGTATTCGATCGAGACGACGGAGATGCCGTTGACCAAAAATCCCTCCAGCATGTTGGTGAGGCCCGACGAGCGGTCGCCGCTCTGCCATGCGCCGCCGTGGATGAAAAAGAGCAGCGGCGTGGGTTTATCGGACTCGGCCTTCCAAAAGTGCAGCACTTGCTTCGGGTGCTTTCCATACGCCACGTCCGACATTGTCGGTGCGGGTTCCGCGGCGAGGATGCTGATGCCGGAGAGGGCGAACGTGCTGAGTAGAAGGCGCAATTTCATGTCGCCATGCTGGGATTTTGCAGGGCGCGCGTCAATTCCGGCACTCCACCCTCGCCACGCGCCGGGCAGTCGCTAGTGTCCCGCGGCATGTCCTACACGGTCGATATCATCGTGCTCCTTGCCTACTTCGGCATCATTCTCGCCATTGGTCTTTCACAGCGGTCAAAAAGCGGATCGGTGGAAGGCTTCACGCTTGGCGATCGCCAGACGCCGTGGTGGGCCGTGCTGGCTTCGATCCTCGCCGCGGAGATTTCCGCCGCGACATTTCTCGGTGCGCCGGAGAGCGGATTCTCGAAGGGCAACTGGACTTATGCGCAGTTCGCCATCGGCACGATTCTCGCGCGCATCATCGTGAGCTTTCTTTTCATCCCCCTCTTTTACCGGCAGGGCGTCGTTTCGCTTTACGAGTATCTGGAGACGCGCTTCGGCCCGCGGACGCGCACATGGGCGTCGGGAACATTTCTCATCACGCGCGTTCTTGCGATGGGCACGCGGCTCTACGTGAGCGCCATCATTCTGGTAATTGCGTATCAAGTGTGGATGGGCAAAACGGTCGGCGCGGGCGAGAAGTTCGCGATCTTTGCCGGAGCAGTCATTCTCGTCACAGTGCTCACGTCCATTTACACCGCTGTCGGCGGGATCCGCGCAGTGATTTGGACGGACTTCATCCAGGTCGGCGTGCTCGTGGCGTCGCTCGGATTTTCGATTTGGTATTTACTCGGCAAGCTTCCCGACGGATGGGCGACGGCATCGCAGTATGTGAAGTCGCCGGCGTTTTTTGACTTCGCGAAACCTGCCGAGCCCGGCGTGTGGCCGTGGCTGAAGAACGTGCTCACCAGCGAGTACACGATCTGGGCCGCCATCATCGGCAGCACGTTCGTCACGATGGCCACGCACGGCATCGATCAAGACACCGTGCAGCGCATGCTCACCGCGAAGAACCGCCGCGAAAGCGCAAAGGCCACCATCCTCTCCGGCCTGATCGATCTACCGGTCGTCAGTTGCTTCATCCTCGTCGGAATCCTCGTCTCCGCATTTTACAAGTCCGGCACCGGCACTCTTCCCGGCGACATCGTATCGCGTGAAGCATTCCCGTATTTCATCATCACTGAAATGCCCGCCGGCATGCGCGGACTTGTAATCGCAGGCATCATGGCCACTGCGATGGGTTCGCTCAGCACCGCGCTCAACGCTCTCGGCACAAGTTTCGCGCGGGACTTTGTGCTGCCGCGTCGCGAGAAGCGCGGCCCCGTTTCCGAGGACGAAAAAGTAAGCGTCCTCCGGTGGAGCACGGTTCTCTTCGCCGGGTTTGTCGTCATCGTCGGCCTGCTCACTTCGTGGGCGATGGCGTTCAACCCGACGCTCGAAATCATTCCGCTCGTTCTCGGGATTCTCGGTTTCACCTTTGGCTCGCTGCTCGCGCTCTTCCTCCTCGCGATCGCCACGAAAACACGTGGAAGCGACACCGGAAACATCATCGCGATGATCTGCGGGTTTGCGGCGGTCGTCTTCTTCAGCAATGGCCGGGTTCAGGAATGGACCGGATTCACCACCTCCGAGGGAAAGCCGCTTCTCATCATCGCCTTCCCGTGGCGCATCACGCTCGGCACGCTGGTCACATTCTGCGTTGCCGCATGCTTCCGCACCTCGCGGCATGCGCAGGATGGCGCGGCTGCGCGGGAGATAGAGCTGGGATAAAGGGAGGCCTTTATTCCCGGCCCCTTCTGTTTTTCCTCCTGTGCGCGCAATCATCCCGCCGCTACACTCCCCGCACGATGAACTCCGGCTTTCTCGACAAACTGCTCGAACGCATCGGGCGCGTGCGCCCGGAAGAAGTGCGCGATTACGTCCTCCGGCTTGCGGATGAAAAAGGCTTCTTCGAGACCATTTTCCACGCGCTCCACGAAGGCGTCATCGTCACCGACCCCACCGGCCACATCACCTACCTGAACCGCGCCGCCGGCGAATTCTTCGGCATGGACCGCGAGTCCGCCATGGGCGTCCTCCTCACGGAAAAACTCCGCGGCCTCGACTGGAACGCCATCGCCCAGGCCGAAAAAACCATCTCCCGCGACATGGAAGTCTTCTACCCCCTAAACCGCTTCCTCAACTTCTACGTCACCCCCCTCCGCGTGGACTCCGAAGCGCGCGCCCTCCTTGGCTACGCCGTCATCCTCCGCGACATCACCGAGAGCCGCAAGAGCACCGAAGAAACCATCCACACCGAGCGCCTGAACGCCCTCACACTCCTCGCCGCCGGCGTCGCGCACGAGATTGGGAACCCTCTCAACTCCCTCAACATCCACCTCCAACTCCTCGAGCGCCGCCTCCGCAAGATCCCCGACACGCAGCGCAAAGACCTCATGAAAACCGTCGATGTCGCGAAGGAGGAAATCGCCCGGCTCGACGCCATCATCCGCCAGTTCCTCGGCGCGATTCGCCCCACGCAATTGGACTGCCGCCTCGAAAATCTCAACCAGCTCGTCCAGGAAAGCATCCGCTTCCTCGAAGCCGAAATCGCCGACCGCAACATCATCGTCGAGTCCGAACTCCGCTCCGACCTCCCCCTCCTCGAAGTCGATCGCACCCAAATCAAACAGGTCTTCTTCAACGTCATCAAAAACGCATTCCAAGCGATGAAAAGCGGCGGCATCCTCCGCGTCCGCACCGACGCCGACGACCGCTTCGCCACCATCACATTCTCCGACACCGGCGGCGGAATCCCCGAAGCGGAAATGAGCAAGATATTTGAACCCTACTTCACCACCAAAGCCGGCGGCAGCGGGCTCGGCCTCCTCATCGTCCGCCGAATCATCCGCGAACACGGCGGCGAAATGGAACTCCTCAACTCCCCCGGCACCGGCCTCTCGCTCACCATGAAACTCCCCCTCGCCAGCCAGCGCGTGCGGATGCTCGCCGGGTAGCGCGGGGGTGAACGCCGAAGGGGGAGGTCCGCAGGCGGGCGGAAAAAGCGGGCGTAAATTCAGGGTGGCGGGCGCTTCTCCCTGAAAAACGCGCATCTCCCTTGCGAAAAGCGGGTTATCCGAGCTATTTGCGCGGCTTGCAAGGCGCTGAACGGGGGTCGCGCGTCGTAAAACACGTCGTGCATTTGGGTGCGCGAGCCTCGCGCACCGTAAAACACGTCGTGCAAAGCGGTCCGCAAGCCTTGCGATCCCCGTTGCACGACGCGCAAAGCGGTGCGCAAGCCTTGTGGACCCTGTTGCACGACGTGCAGAGCGGTGCGCAAGCCTTGCGGACCCCGTTGCATGACGTGCAGAGCGGTGTGCGAGCCTCGCGGACCGCTTTGCGCGTCGTGCAAAGTGGATCACTAGGGCTGCGGACCCAAATGTACGACGTGTTTTTACGTCCGCGAGGGCCTCTAAGCCCGACGTAGGAGTAGCGACAACGAGGGGCGCTCTGATGCGACCAATCGCGGCTTTTTTTCGCCGACCAGCGAAGGAGGCATAGGGAGTGGGGCGGGGCTAAAACAACGATGCCTGCTCCGGCATGGCTTCTCTGGCCTTTTGGGTGGCTTTCTTGCCGCGGGGTTTGCCGAATTTCGGCGGCGGGGGGGCTTCGGCGAGGGTGGGTTTTCCGTCGGCGGTGAGTTCGTGGCGCTCAAGGTTGCTGAGGATGTCTTTGGCGCGGGCGATGACTTTGGCGGGGAGGCCGGCGAGGCGGGCGACCTGGATGCCGTAGCTTTTGTCGGCGCCGCCGGGGACGATCTTGCGGAGGAAGATGATCTGGTCGTTCCATTCGCGGACGGCGACGTGCCAGTTCTTCACGCCGCCGCGGGTGATGGCGAGCTCGGTGAGCTCGTGGTAGTGCGTGGCGAAAAGGGTGCGGCACTTGGGCTCGTCGTGGAGAAATTCCGCGACGCTCCATGCGATGCTGAGGCCGTCGAACGTGGAGGTGCCGCGCCCGATTTCGTCGAGGATGACGAGGCTGCGGGCGGTGGCGTTGTTGCAGATGTTGGCGGTCTCGTTCATCTCGACCATGAAGGTGCTCTGGCCGCGAGAGAGATCGTCGCTCGCGCCGACGCGGGTGAAGATGCGGTCGGCGAGGCCGATCTCGGCTTCCTTCGCGGGCACCCAACTGCCGATTTGCGCCATGAGCACGAGCAGCGCGACCTGCCGGATGTAGGTGCTTTTTCCCGCCATGTTCGGGCCGGTGATGATGATGATGCGGTTCGTCGTGTCATCGAGCGCGATGTCGTTGGGGACGAATTTTTCTTCCACGAGTGATTGGTCGAGGACGGGATGCCGGCCATCGGTGACGCGGATGCGGAGGTCTTCGGAAAGCACGGGTTTGCAGTAGCCGAAAAGGCGCGAGGTCTCGGCGAGGCCGGCGAGAACGTCGATGGTGGCGACGGCGGCGGCGGTCTCCTGGAGCGAGGTGAGTTCGCGGAGGACATCATCGCGGAGCTGCACGAACAGCTCGAACTCCAGCGCCTGCGATCGTTCGTCGGCGCCGAGGATTTTGTTCTCCACTTCCTTCAGCTCGGGCGTGATGTAGCGCTCGCCCGTCGCGACGGTTTGCTTGCGGTGCCAGGTCGATGGGACGGCGGCGAGGTTGGATTTTGTGACCTCGAAGAAGTATCCAAAGACGCTCGTGTAGCGCACCTTGAGGTTCTTGATTCCCGTATCGGCAATCGCCTTCTCCTGAAGCTGCGCGATCCATTCCTTGCCGGCGGTCGATGCGTTGCGAAGCTCGTCGAGCGGCGCGTGGTAGCCCTCGCGGAAGATGCCGCCTTCCTTGGTGAATGCGGGCGGTTCATCGACGAGTGCCCTCGTGAGGAGTTCGACGACGTGCGGGAGGGGATGGAGCTGCGGGAGGAGCAGAGCAGCCAATGACGAGTGACGAATGACGAATGACGAATCGGGCAGAAGGGATGTGCCGCTCTCCTTTCGCAGCAACGCGCCGAGGTCTTCGCGGAGCTGCGGGATTTGTTCCAGCGACGTGCGGAGGACTTGCAAATCCCGGGCGTTGCCACCGGTCTGCGTGAGGCGTCCGACGGTGCGCTCGAGATCGCGGATGCCTTTCAAAGTCTCGCGGATGTTGCCGAGAAGGAACGGCTCGCTGAGAAAGTCGCCGATGAGATTCTGCCGTTCGCGGAGCGTGGCGATGTCGCAGATGGGGTGCAAAATCCAGTCGCGCAATTTGCGTGCGCCCATCGGCGTGAGTGTGCGGTCGAGGCAGCCGAGGAGGGATGTGTCGCGCCCGCCGCCACGACTCTGCACGAGCTCGAGGTTCGACTGCGTGGCGGCATCGACGACCATGAACTGGCTGTTGCGATACACCGAGAGGCGGTTGACGTGCGCGAGCGAGCGGCGCAGCTCTTTGAGATACTGAAGGATGGCGCCTGCCGCGGCGATGGCTGCGGGCATTTCAGCGCATCCAAAGCCATCCAGACTCTGCACTTTGAAATGCTCGCGAAGCGTGAAATACGCCTGCTCCGGGAGAAACGTGTAGCCGTCGCGCGGCACCATGCGCGCCATGTCCCGATAGCGCTCGGTGTTTTCCTCGGAGACGAGAAGTTCAGCAGGCTGCACGCGCGCGATTTCATCGGCGAGCGCCTGATCGTCGGCCAGTTCGGTGAGGCGAAAATCGCCGGTGGTGAGATCGAGAAATGCGAACCCGTGCCCGCTCTTCGCGCCTGGATGCAGCGCGGCGAGGAAGTTGTTCCGCTTTGCATCGAGCATGTTCACATCCCCGATGGTGCCGGGGCTGACGATGTGGGTGACCTCCCGCTGCACAATCTGACCCGGCCGCGGCTCGCTGACTTGATCGCAAATGGCGACGCGTTTCCCCGCCTTGATGAGCCGCCGGATGTAGCCGTCGAGCGCGTGATGCGGCACTCCGGCCATGGGCGTCCCGTTGCGCTTCGTGAGCGCGATATTCAGGATCGCGGCGGCGTCTTTCGCATCGTCGGCGAACATTTCGTAAAAATCGCCCAGACGAAAAAGCAACAGCGTATCCGGCGGCAAAGTGCGCCGGATGCCGTGGTATTGCTGCATCATCGGAGTGAGCGTTTCAGACATAGTCGCGCAGGCTAGCGGCTCCGTTTCCCTCGGCAAGCAGCGCGTGAAAATCTCTCGCGTTCGACTACAGGGAATCCATCGTCTTCAGCGCTTTACCGAGCATTTCGACATGGCGCTCGATGGTGAAGTGACTGAGAAACGCGTCGCGCAACGTCCGTGCATCCTGAAACATCGCCGCCTGAAGCGCAGTCGCGACCGCCTCCGGCGATTTTGCAGGAACAAAGCCGGGGTAGTCCGCCGGGAGCAACTCCGGAATCGCCCGCCAGCGCGTGGTGACGACGGCCATGCCTGCGGCCATGGCTTCGACGATTACGAGGCCGAAGCTCTCGGCATGGTAGTAGGTCGGGAAACTGAGGCAGTCGCAATCGCGGAGGAGTTCCTTCTTTTTATTCCCCTCGACGAATCCCGCATACTCCACCATCCCCGCGAGATCCGGCTGTGCGAGCCGTGCAAGGAACTCGATTTCCTCTCCTGGATTAATGAATGCGCCAGCTACAGTCAGATGGATTGAGAACGGCGACTTCTTTTCGCGCAGTGCGATGTTTGCCAGCGCCACACCGTCGAGCGTGTCGAAGAGCCCTTTTTCCCGGATGCAATGTGCAATGTAGAGGACGCGAAACGTGTGTCCATCCGTGGCGCCGGGTTTGCCAGCAAGACGGTCCTTTCGCGCAGCGAGGCGGGCATCGCGTTTCGGGAGGACTTCGGTTTCGAAGTTCGGGAACGGGTCGGGGATTCCATTAGGAACGATCTCGACTCGATCGCTGAGCGTCCAAAGCGCGTCCCTCATGCTCGGGATTGCGAGCGCTATGCCGAGACCGGGCTTCCCCATTAGAAAACGCGTAATACTCCGCTCGAACCAACGTCCCTCTTTTCGCAGCCAGTCGCCGACGCCAACAGCGTGCCAGTGGTGAATGAAGGTTCTGAAAAACGGACGGCAGACGAGCATGACAATCCAATCCCGGTAAAGGGCGGCACGCTTTCCCGGCGCCGGTACGTAATAGAATGACCGCACTCCATGGCGGAAGCGGCACCAGATCGCTTCAAAGCAATAGCGGAGGAGTGTTAAGAGTTTTCCAAATCGAAACGTCCCGATGTCCTCCATGTTGTCGGAAACTTGCGCGTTCACATGGTAGCACTGCACCGGGCCCGCGCTCGCGCCGGCCTTTCTGCAATCGCCGCCGAATCCGTCCAGCATGAGCTTCACCATGTAGCTCTGGCCATGGTGTGGCGGCGGGATGTGGGCGAAAACAAGGAGTTTCATCGGCTGCCGCGAAACTTCACGAATTCCGGGCCTTCGTCCAATCCGCAATTTTTGGATGTTCGTCCGGCCAAGGATGCGGAATGGTGCGGCCGTGCGCTTTTCCATCGTCACACCCAGCTTCCGGCAGCTCGATTGGCTGCGACTTTGCGTGCGCTCGATCGAGGATCAGGGCGTGGAAACGGAGCACTTCATCGAGGATGGCGGGACGGGCCCCGAGCTGGATGAATGGGTCCGCAGTTCGACCCGTGCGCAACTTTGCGTGGAGCGCGACGGCGGAATTTACGATGCGCTCAACCGCGGTTTTGCCCGTGCGACCGGCGACGTGCTGGCGTGGCTGAACTGCGATGAACAATACCTCCCCAGCGCACTTGCGGCGGTCGAGGCGGAGTTTGCGGCGCATCCGGAGCTCGATGTTTTGCTGGCGGACAACCTGATCGTCGATGGCTCCGGTAAATATCTGGCGCATCGGTTTTCACTCGTACCGGAGGTGAGCCAATGTTGGTGGCGCTTTCCGGTTTCGAGCTGCGCGCTTTTTTTCCGACGCAGAGTATGGGCTCCGTTTGATACGCAATGGAAGTCCGCCGGCGATTGGTGGTGGTTCATGGCGATGCTGCGGCGCGGGGCGCGCGTGGGAGTAATACGGCGGTTCGTGGCGACCTTCGGCGAGACCGGCGAAAATCTCGGGCTTTCTCCCATAACGCGTACCGAGCACGCGGCAATCGCAGAGGCGCGTCCCCTTTGGGTGCGTGCGCTGGCTCCGGCAATCCTGCTAAGGCACAAGGCGCGAATGCTGGCGAGCGGCGCTCATCGAGTGAGGCCGTTCGATTACGAAATCTATACGGTCGGGAGCGGTGAACGGCAGAGATTTCACGTCCCAAATCCGACCGACAACTGGCGGCGATAACTAAAGGAGCGCGGTGACGTGGGCTGTCGCGGCGTTTGCGAGTCCGGCGAGATTGTAGCCGCCTTCGAGCAGGCTCACCACGCGTCCGCTGGCGGTTTTCTCCGCGATGGTGCGGACGATCTTTGTGAGGTCGGCGAAGTCTTTGTCAGTGAGCAGGAAATTGCCGAGTGGGTCGCCCTCGCGGGAGTCGAATCCCGCGCTGATCATCACAAGCTCCGGGCGGAACTTTTCCATCGCGGGGACGAGTTTCGACTCAAATGCACCTACGATTTCCGCGCGTCCGCTCCCGGCGGGGAACGGGCAATTCATCGTCGTGCCCTTGCCGGCTCCAGCTCCGGTTTCACTTGCGGCGCCGGTCCCGGGATACCACGGCGATTGGTGCGTATTAGAAACGAACACGCTGCCGTCTTCGTAGAAGATGTCCTGCGTGCCGTTTCCGTGGTGCACGTCCCAATCAACAATCAGCACGCGCCCGATGCCGAGCCGCCGTTGAGCGTGACGCGCGGCAATGGCCACATTGTTCAGCACGCAAAAGCCCATGCCTTTCACAGCGTTTGCATGATGCCCCGGAGGACGCACCAAGCAGAATGCGGTCTTCGCATCGCCCTTCACGACGGCCTCCGTCGCCGCGATCGCGCACCCCGCTGCGGCAGTCGCGGCGTCCCATGACTCCGGGCCGATGTTTGTATCGCCCGTGCTAAGGTGATCGTAGCCGCCGCGAATCTCGCGCTCGGCGAGTTCGAGGTAACGCGCTGCGTGCGCGAGTTCGAGGTCCTCGCGATTCACGGCGCGCGGGCCGATGACCTTTGCCTTCGCGATGATTCCGGCAGCCTCCAGCGCTGCATAGACGGCCCCGTAGCGCGCCGGTTGTTCGGGATGCCCCTTTCCAGGATTGTGCGTTTTGCAGGCGGGATCGGTGGCGAAAATCATGATGCCTTCCCGGTTGTGCGATTGAACGAAACGGTCGCAATCGCGGTTGTGCTGGTAGTGGGACGGGCGACCCCGCCCGTTTTAGTCTTGGAGGGCGACCCGCCCGAAGCGCGGCGATTGGGCGAGTCGCCCAACGAGACGAATGCAGGCGGGTCGCCTGCGCCACTACGGCGGGCATGACCAAACACTTTGAAGCACTGTTTCATCCCGCCTTTATTGCCCGAGTTTTTCCCTCAGGGATTTGAGAGCTTTCTCTGCTTCGTCTTTCAGCGCGGCTTTTTCCTCCGGCGTCAGCTTCTTCTTCAAAAGGTCGGAGGCATTCGTGCCATCGCGCTTTTTGTCTTTAGGATCAGCAGGTTTTTTCGGATTCACCTCGGCCGGCTTTTTCGAAGGCGCGTCGGCGGGATTCTTGATCGGCTCCGCAGACGGGGCGTCGGGCTTGGCGATGACGGGCTTCACCGGCTTGAGCGTCACGGGTTTTTTCAGAGCGTCCTTCGCTTCCGCAGCGGGAGTTTCCGAAACCGGCTTCGCTGTCGGCGGCGCTTCTTTCTTCGGCCTCTCGATTTCCTTCCTTGGCTTCTCGACTTCTCTCACCGGCTTCTCGACTTCTCTCACCGGCTTCACAATCGCCGGTTCCGCAGTCGGTTGCTTGAGCGGCTTTTCAGCCGGGACTTCGGGCTTCGGCACTTCGGGCGGCATCGGTTTCACGTCGGCGGGTTTCTCCGGCGGGTCGACTTTCGGCGCCGGCTCTGCGACGGGCTCGGGTGCGGGCTTTACCGCTGGCTTCGGAATCTCCCTTGGCGCAGGCTCCACGGGTGGCGCGAGCGGCGGTTTCTTTTCGACGACCGGCGGTTTTGCGGACGGCGCGGCGGGCTTCTCAACGGGCGGAACGGGGCCGCGTGGAGTCACTTTATCCGGCACGACGGCTTTGGGCGACACCGGCTTTTCCGCAGGCGGCACGACCGGTCGCGCTGTCGGCGGTGGCGGAACAAACGGCGCTGGTTTCGCAGTCGGCGGCTTTTTTTCCGCAGACATTCTTCGGAAAGTTTCGCGCTCTTCCTCCTCGGCCTTTCGGGCCTCCGCGGCGGCTTTCTCGCGGATGACTTTTTCAGCAACGGGATCGGCTCCGGCCCATCCGTGGTCGAAGTCGCGCGTCGCCGTTTTGCGCACCATGCGAGGCACGGCGACCGGGCGATCATGATTAAACTTTGGAGCAACCAGTCGCAGCAATCCGGCCGTGATCACGGCTGTCGAAATGGCGGCGCGTCCCTCCGGAACTTCCTCCCGTTGCAACCGCACAACCTGCACCGGCACGGCTGCGCGGGCGTTCACAAAATTTATATCCGGCCCTTCGTTCACGATCACCGTGCCGCTTCCAGAGTTGCGGTAGGTGATGTTCGTCACGTTTACAGTGTTTTGGATAATGGTCACGTTGCGATCCGGCTCGACGATGCGTCCGAGATACGTCCGCCCCGCGCCGAATCGCTCGCGTTGCACGAAGTTGTAGTTGCGCGCGCCGATATCGTAATACTCGTCCACGCTTGCGTTGAAGCCGCGTCCGCTGTGCGCCTCGGGCGGGAGAGGCGCCCAGCCGATGTGCGTATCGCTTTTCCGCCACGAAACCCACGCGGGAGCCCACTCGCTGCCGGGGACCCACATCCAGCCTTCGCGGGTGTGCCGCACCCACCGTCCGTAATGCCCCGTCGCCCAGCCGTGCGGCTCGTTCGAACGCCACGTCCAGCCCTGCTCGCTGCGCACCCACTCGCCGTCGGTGTAAGGCCTCCAGCTCCTGTCCTGCTGCGCCTCGCGCGGCAGAAAAACGGGGCCGTATCCTTCCACTTCATCCCAGTCGCCGTATGGATCGAGCGCCGTGTAAAAGAAGTCGGAATTGCGTCCCGCACCGGCGGGAGGTGTGTTGCGCGCGCGCTCTGCTTCGCGGCGGGCAGAGGCTTCACGCTCCGATTTCGCGGCACGTTCCGCGGCGACGCGGGCCTCGTCGGCCTCGGCTTTTGCGCGCGATGCGGCGGCGGCTTTCATCTCGGCGATCTTCAGCGCGTCGTCGCGTCTGCGAAGCTCCGCTTCCATCGCTGCGCGTTGGTCGGCAGTCACGCGGGCAGCGTCATCTTCCATGCGCTTGCGGTCGGCATCAATCGACGCACGCTCCTCGGCAAGGCGGTCGGCCTCCGCGCGATTCGCATCCGCAGCCCGGTCTGTCTCGGCCTGGGCGGCGCTGAGTTTCTCCTCGGCGAGCGCCTGCTTCTCTTTTTCAACAGCTCGCTCCTGGGCGGCCATGCGTTCGGCGAGGTCGGCGTTTTGTTTTTTGAGCTCCTCGACTTCAGCGGCTCGTTTCTCTTCTCCGCAGCCAGCGAGGAGTGCTGCGATGGTGACGCTAAGAATAATGCGTGGCTTCATGATTTGCAGCTTTGGACGCAAAAGGCGGAGAGTCGATTCTACATTTTTTAAATATTCGCAGCTCTTTCGCAGCGACTGGCATTCCAATCTACCCGCCGGGGGTGGGATTGATGTGACGCCACGTCGTAAATCCGCCGGAAACATTCGCCGCGTTGAAGCCATGCTGGCGCAAAATCCGGACGGCATTGTGCGCACGTCCGCCGACCGCGCAGTAGACTGCAAGCGGACGTTCTTTCGCCAGGCTGTCGAGGGCTGCGCGCAGATCATTGAGCGGAATGTTGCGAGCGCCCGGCGCGTGGCCCTCTTCAAACTCGTCGGTGTCGCGCACATCGAGTAGGTCGAAGCTTGCAAGCCGCGGGTCGCTCCACTGCAGCAGCGGACTGTCGCCGCGAAGATGGTTCGCGGCGATCATCCCGGCGAAGTTTACCGGGTCTTTGGCGGAGCCAAATTGAGGTGCGTAGCACAGTTCGGCTTCTTCGAGATCGTAGATCGTCCCGCCTTTCTGAATCGCCATCGCGATGACATCGATCCGCTTATCCACGCCAGCTTTGCCCACCGCCTGCGCGCCGAGCAATATTCCGTCCGACGTGCGGAAGATGAGTTTCAGATGCATCCGGGTCGCGCCGGGATAGTAGCCGGCGTGATTCGCGGCGTGGACATACACTTTGTCGTAGCCTTTGATTCCCGCACGCTGGAGCGCCTTCTCGCTGGCTCCGGTGGAGGCGACGGCGAGATCGAATACGCCGCAAATTGCAGTTCCCTGCGTGCCGTGAAATTCCGCAGGGTGTCCGCAGATCGCATCCGCAGCAATGCGTCCCTGCCGGTTCGCGGGGCCGGCGAGCGGCAGAAGCGTCCATGTTCCCGTGATGCGATCGCGCACTTCCACGGCGTCGCCGACTGCCCAAATGTGCGGGTCGCTTGTTCGCATTTGCCCGTCCACACGGATGCCGCCGCGTTCTCCGAGCGTGATGCCCCCATCTTTTGCCAGCGCGGTTTCCGGGCGCACGCCTATGGCGAGAATCACGATGTCGCCCATGTCCGCGATTCCGTGTTTCGTCTGCACTTCGATGCGCCCGTCCTTTTCCTCGAAACCGGAAACCGCCGTGCCCAAAATCAGCCGCACTTCCTTCGATACGAGATACTCGTGAACGGGCGCGACCATCTCCGCATCCATCGGCGGCATGACTTGCGGGAGCATCTCGACGATTGAAACCTCGAGCCCCAAGTGCCGGAGATTCTCAGCCATTTCCAGTCCGATGAATCCACCTCCCACGACCACCGCAGACTTTGCGCTGCGCTGCGCGATCCACGCCTGAATCTGCCGCATGTCGGGAATGTTGCGCAGTGTGAAAATCCCCGGAAGATCGATGCCCGGAAGCGGCGGACGCAGTGGAGTGGCGCCCGGAGCGAGCACGAGCGCATCGTAGCGCTGGCGGTAGATCCGCCCCGTCGCGACTTCGCGAATCTCGACCTCCCGGGCGTCGCGGTCGATTTTGATCGCCTCATTTCCCGTCCGCAAATCGATCCCGAACCGGTCTTTAAAAAGCGGCGCTTTCGCGACCAGCAACGCGTCCTCCGATTCGATGACGCCGCCGATGTGGTAGGGGAGTCCGCAGTTTGCAAACGACGCATACGGACCACGCTCCAGCATGATGATCTCCGCCGTTTCGTCCATGCGACGGAGCCGCGTGGCACACGATGCGCCGCCCGCGACGCCGCCGACTATGACAATGGTTTTGCGATTCATGGCGGCGTTATTTCGTGCAACAGGATTTGTCCGCGCATTGATTCCACGGCATCCGCGCGATGATCATTCCCATCCCGCACCAGTCCGTGATGCCTGCAAATACGAGCCCCGCGCCGATAAAGCCCGAGAGCCAGATGAACGACGGATGGACGAATTGGGACAGCAACACGCCGCCCAGCACGATGGCTCCGGCGGCGATGCGCACCTGGCGCTCCAGTGACATGACTTTCGTCGCGCCGCGGTTCACGGGCAGGCCCGCCTCGGCCCATCCGAGTGTGCCGCCTTCCACGACCTGGCAGTCCGTGAAACCTTCTTTTTCCAGCTTCTCCGCGGCAATCTTCGCTCGTCCGCCGGAGCGGCAAAATACGTACACGGGCCGGTCTTTTGAAAACCCGCCCGCCTGCGAAAGCGCGGCGCAATCGAGCCGGTCAAGTGGCATCAAATGGACGCCGGGGACGTGAATCTCGGCGTGTTCGGCCGGAGTGCGGACATCGAGGAGGCAGACTTCTTCGCCGCCGTCCTGACGACTGCGGAGTTGTTGCGGAGTAATTGTTTTCATACGGGGAGGTTCTTATATCGCCATACAGCGATATTCAAGCGAAAACTTTGCGTCCTTAGTAAATCCCGGGGATGAATCTGCGCACCCGCTCCGCGTAGGTGCGATAGCCGAGAAACTCCCCGGAGAGCCATTCTTCTTCCACACGCGCTTTTTGATCGAGAAAGACGAACATCACGAACGCTGCGGCTCCCGCCGCGTGATTCGCCCAAATCAGCGCCCATCCCGCACTCAGGAAAATGAGGCTCGCATAAAGCGGATGCCGCACGACCGAGTAAATCCCGTGTTCCACCAACTCCGCATCCGCCACCGGACGCGGAAATGGCGTGCGGTTTCGCCCGAGCGTCCACGCCCCGGTAATTCCAAAAACCGCACCCGCGACGATGAGGGAAACACCGATCCAAAATCCCGCGCGGCTGTTCCAATCGGCTTTTCGCAGGGGGCCGGAAGCAAGCACGGCAATCATCACGATGCTTTGCCCGATCACCCACAATCCGCCTCTCGCGGCAAAGGAATCCTTCATGGTGTGCGGGCTAAATCGAGTAGTTCACGAGGCTTGCGAGCGCCTGTTTGTTGAGCCGGTCGCACACGAGTTCGCAGATTTTCAGCACGGACTCATCCTTGATGGAGTAGAAGACCTGATTGCCCCGCTGCTCACGGCCTAGAAATCCCGCATCGAACAAAATGCGAAGCTGCTTCGAAACATTGGCCTGCGAAAGCGCCATGAGCTCCACCAAAGAATTCACGGTCTTTGCCCCGCCCTTGAGCTCCTGCAAAATGCCCAGCCGCGTCGCCTCCGAAAGCGCGCGGAAGCTTTCGGCAATCTTTTCGAGAGCAGGACGTGGAAGACGTGGCATGGAGTAATATCGCTGTAAGGCGATTTATAAATACACCGTCGCGGGCCGCAGTCAAGATACCCTACGCCAGAATCTCCTTCACGACCCGCGCGGGCTGGCCGTTGACGAGCGAGAGTTCCGTCGCCGCACGCTTGTAAGTGAGCGTCTTCCAATCGAGTCCGAAAAGCTGGAGCAACGTCGCGTGCCAGTCGTAGTGATTCACGACATCCTTGACCGCTTTGTGGCCCCACTCGTCCGTCTCGCCATACACGCAGCCGCCGCGAAAACCGCCGCCAGCCATCCATGTGGAGAAGCCGTAAGTGTTGTGATCGCGTCCGCATTTTTCGCGTCCGATATCGTTTTGCAAAACGGGCAGCCGCCCCATTTCGCCGCCCCAATGAACGACCGTCGTGTCGAGCAAGCCGCGCTGTTTTAAATCCGTGATCAACGCCGCGCACGGCTGATCCACTTCTGCGCATCGCCTCGGCAGTTCGCCGAGAATCGAGCCGTGATGATCCCACGATTGCCCGACATTCAAGACCTGCACAAAGCGGACGCCGCGCTCCACCATCCGCCGCGCGATAAGGCACCGCGTGCCGTAGTCGCGCGTCACGTCTTTATCGATGCCATAGAGCTTCTTGATGTGCTCCGGCTCGCCGGAAATATCGAACGCCTCCTTCGCCGCAGTCTGCATCTTCGCCGCGAGGCTGTAGCTCGCGATGCGCGCTTCCAAATCGCTCTCGCCGGGATGCTCCGCGAGATGCGCTTCATTCACCGTGCGCAGAAGTTCGAGCTGCTTGCGCTGCGCTTCGCCGGCGAGATGCGCGGGCGGGTCGAGATTCAAAATGCGCGGCTCGGTCGGGCGGACGTGCGTGCCTTGGAAAATCGATGGAAGCCAGCCGCTCGACCAGTTGTCGCCGTGGAGCAGCGGCATCCCGCTCGGATGCGTCAGTGCGACATACGCGGGCAACTCCTGAGTCTCGCTCCCGAGCCCGTAAGTGAGCCAGCTCCCGAGTGTCGGGTGCCCTGCGGAAATGCGCCCGTTGTGCAGCGCAAACATCGACTGGCCGTGGTTGTTCACGCCCGTGTGCATCGAGCGGATGAGCGTGATATCGTCCGCGATTCCGCCGAGGCGCGGAAGCAGTTCGCTCAACTCCATCCCGCACTGTCCCTGCGGCGAAAACTTCCACGGACTCCCGAGCACCTTCGACGAAGCCTCCGCTGCATTGTCGTAGCGGATGTCGCCTGGAAACTTCTGCCCGTCATACTTCGTGAGCATCGGCTTCGGGTCGAAAAGATCCATCTGCGACGGGCCGCCGATCATAAACAGCGAAATCATCGCTTTCGCCTTCGCCGGAAAATGCGGCGTCTTTGGCAGCAAATCGTAGTGCTCCGGCGCGATGAACGGCTTCACCGGCGCAGCGAGCAACCCGTCGTCGCGCAGCAAAGTCGCGAGAGCGAGCGAGCCGAGGCCAAACGAATTGGCGCGGATAAAATGACGTCGAGAGCAGAGCTTCACGGCAGGACAACCCGATGCCGATGGTTCTCTTGGCATCCCGCAAACTCAGCGCAGTTGCGCCTGGCGGATTATTTGAAGGTCTTGCCCGCTTCTTCCATGATGGGCGCGATCTCTTTCATGCCCGCCTGCAAGACGGCCATGGCTTCGGGACCCGCCGTTGCGACTTTCATCATATTGGCCATCATTTTCTTCTGCAACTCCTCGGCCTTTACCTTCATCGAGGCGTCGATGCGTGCTTTCACATCGGCGCTCGGTTCACCGAGTTTCTTGGCGCGCTCGCCGATTGCTTTCATGTCGTTCGCGATGACTTTCATGTCGGCGACTGCTTTTTCGGCGGATGCCTTGTCGGTGATGGAGGTCATTGCCGTGGACATGCGCTCCATGATTTTGAGCGTGTCGTCGGCGACTTTCTCGTGGCTGTCACCGGCGCTGCAGGCGGACAATACGAGTGCGATGGAGGCTGCGATGCTGGCGAGGAGTGCGGTATGAATCTTCATAACACACTTTTGTTATCGTTTTTTCGGGCGTCTTGCAAGCGATGAAATCCGCTACATTTTCGGGTGTTGGAAATTGGTGTGCAATTCACCTGCGCACCCGCTGCTCTCCTCCGCTCAATGTCCAACGCCCGAACACCGGCGCTCGCTTTCATTCTTATCACCGTCACGCTCGATATTCTGGGAATCGGGTTGATCGTGCCGGTTTTGCCGAAGCTTGTGAAGCAGTTCAGCGGCGGTGATACCGCAGCGGCGTCCCATGCAGCGGGCTGGCTGGGTGCGCTGTATTCGCTCATGCAATTTGCATTTGCGCCGCTCCTAGGATGTCTTTCTGATAAAGTGGGACGGCGCCCGGTCATTCTGATTTCCCAGTTTGGGCTGGCGCTCGACTACCTGCTTCTTGCCCTCGCTCCGAGCATGTCGTGGTTTGTGGTCGGGCGAATCGTCGCGGGAATCACGGGCGCGAATTTTGCCGCAGCCAGCGCTTACATTGCCGACGTGAGCCCGCCGGAAAAAAGGGCGGCGAACTTCGGGATGATCGGCGCGGCGTTCGGAATCGGATTCATCATCGGCCCGCTCATCGGTGGCGTGCTTGGCGATATCGGGGTGCGCGTTCCGTTTTATGCGGCGGGCGCATTGACCCTCGCAAACTGGCTCTACGGCTGGTTCATCCTGCCGGAGTCGCTGAAGCCCGAGAACCGGCGTCCGATCAATTGGAAACGCGCGAATCCATTCGGCGCTTTCGCGGAACTCGCACAAAGGCCACGGGTTTTTGGGCTCGCGGTTTGTGCGTTTCTCTCGTTCGTTGCGCATCAAGTGTATCCCAGCGTCTGGGTGCTCTACACGGAGTTCCGCTATGGATGGAGCTCGCTGTGGAACGGCGTGTCGCTTGCGCTCGTCGGCGTTTGCGCCGCTGTGATGCAAGGCTTTCTAACCGGGCGCGTCATTGCACGAATCGGCGACTGGCGGACGACGTTTCTGGGCCTCGGCGTGACCGCTCTCGCCTACGTCGCGTACGGTCTCGCAGCTGAGGGATGGATGATCTACGGAATCATCATCATCGGCTCCATCGGAGGCCTCGCAGGACCAGCCGTGCAAGGTCTCATTTCAAACTCCGTCGGCGATGACGAGCAAGGCGCAGTGCAAGGCGCGGTGACGAGTCTCGAAAGCGTCGCAGGCATCGTCGGCCCGCTCATCACGACCTCGCTTTTCAGTCATTTCATTTCGGTGGAAAGCGGACATCGAATTCCCGGCGCACCGTTCTTCAGCAGCGGAATCATCGCGCTCATCGCATTGGCCGCTGCTTGGTTTGCACGGCGAAGTCTGGCGAGACAGGCGCAGAATCGTTGAGACTCTTTTGCTCAGGCGATGACTTCGATGAGGTAGCGGAGTTCTTCCCGCGCTTCGTCGTCGGTGGCGACTGTTTGGGCGATCTCGGCTTTTACGCAGTCGCGGAAGCGTTTTCGGAGCCGGTGGATGGCGACTTTTACGGCGCCTTCGGTCATTCCGAGCCGGGTGGCGTCTTCGGTCTGGTCGGCGTCGCCGGTGAGCCAGGGTTTGAGGGCTTGGAAATGGGCGTCTTTGCCTTGGGCGGTGTGTTCTTTGGCCAATGCGTCGAGGGCGAGGGCGAGGACGGCCATGCCCCACTCGCGGTCGAACCAGGCATCGGGCGTCGGGGCGTCGGGGATGTCGATTCCGGGCGAGGTGTCGGTGCTCGGGGCGAGGGCGACGTGCTCGTGTTGCGCGCCGCGCTTTGCGGCAAACCGGCGGTCGCGCATGTCGGCGAGGAAGTGTTTTACAGCGCCGAGGAGGTAGCCGCGGAAACGGCCTTTGGTGCGGTCCGCGCCGTGGATCATGGAGCCGCC
This sequence comes from Verrucomicrobiaceae bacterium, assembly GCA_043755735.1. GTDB lineage: Bacteria > Verrucomicrobiota > Verrucomicrobiia > Chthoniobacterales > Chthoniobacteraceae > SXWH01. The sequence goes on from JAYUSJ010000207.1 coordinate 39,614, forward strand.
GAGGACGCGGGCGAAGAATTCCTGGGTGAGGTCGCGCGGGTCGCCGAGGTCCCGGGCTGTGCGGACGATGTAGGCGTGAATAGGGGCGTAGTAGGCGGTGCAGAGTTCGCCGAGGGCGGCTGTGGATGCGCCTTGGGCGGCGAGGACGTGGGTCCAGCGGGTGGTGGCGAAGGCGGAGTCGTGGTTCATCGCTCGATGCTGTCGCTCACGCGCAGGGAGACGGGTTTTCCGCCGAGGCGGCAGAGTTCGTTTTCCCAATCGCGCTCGGTTTTTAGCAAGCCGTCGATCAAGGTCACGCGGAGTTCGCGAGACAGGGAGTCGAAGTCGCCTTCGATTTCCATGATGCTGCCAGCGCCGCCGAGGTTGTAGCTGAGTCGGGTGAGATTCGGCATGTGCGGGGTGAGGGTGAGGCTGACGGTGCTGGTGTAGCGCTTTGAGTCGCCGCGGGGCGATGACATCATGACGGCGCTGCGGTCTGTGCCATGCTGGAAGATGATGCCGGCGGGCCGGGAGGTGCGGACTTCGAAGGCGATCTCGACGGATTTGGTGCCGTGGTTGACCGCAGTGCGATGGATTTGCGCCCACCGGCGGTCGCCTTCGCGGATCGGCGGGGTGAATTGGACGGAGGCGATGTAGTTTGCGCCTTGTTGGGTCTGGGTGTCGAAGATCACGGCGCGCTGGGTGGCGTTTGGCTCGATGGAGATGGGGCCGATGGAGCGGAAGTTGGCAATCGCGGCCTGGGCGTGTGCGGGCGAGGGGAGGACGAAGGCGACTTCCGTCATCGCGCCGGAGAACGCCACCCACGGCTGGTTGCCGGGGGACGAACCGGGCATGACGATGGGGCCGGAGAAGCCGTCTTTTACAAGGTCGTCGGGGACGACTTGCTTGCCGGCGATTTTTTGGTCGCCGGAAAACTCCGGGCCTTCGAGAAGGAAGCGCATTTCGAAACGCGGCACAGGCGGAGGCGTGAAGACACGGAGAATCACGGAGCGCCCGACGACGCGCACGGGCATGACGTGGGCATTGACGGTGCCGATGCTGTCGCGCGCGGCGATTTTCGTCCAGACGTAGCCGCCCACCGCCGCACTAATCATGCAAATCACACCGACGACCCGCATCCAGACGTCGCGCTTTTTTGCAGGAGCAGCGGCGACGGGCTGCGGTGAATCACTCACCGCACGCAGGACGCGCCGGAAGATGATGCGGGCGAGGATGAGGAGAGTCACGATGGTGGCGATCACAGCGAAGCCGGTGGCGTGGTCGATGAACATGACATCGATCGCCGAGCGCCCCTGCGGCCTCGCAAGCAGAGCAGCGCGGATGACGTCGTCGAACAGCCACGACCAAAACCACCCGACGAGCGCGGTGAGCGCAATCAACGGGAAAAGGAGCCCGTCGAACAAAGCCAGCCACATGCCGTGAAGCCGCCCTTGCGAGCGGCGGATGTCGGAAACGGCCATCCACCCCAAAATCGTCGTGCCAAACGGCGCGCCGAGCCCGAGCGGGATCATCGTGAACAGCAGCGCCATCTGCCACCACGCCGGACCATGATGGACCTGCCCGGCAGGCACGGCGGACTTCGCGTAAAACGTCATGGCGAACATGATGATCAGCGGAGCCCAGCAAGCGCCCACGATTGCCTTCACGGAAAAGCGTGAAGGCCCGGCTGCGCTGTTGGCGACGGGCGCGGCAGAGCGCCCAGGAGCGGCGACCACTGTCTCCACCTGCGTGCGGAATTCGCCCGCAGTCTGGAAGCGCATCTCCGGCGTTTTCTCCAGCGCACGCAGGACGATTTCGTCGAGCCGCACATCGATTTGCACGCGACGCGACGGAGGCTGGAGATTCGCCGCGGGGAGCTCGCCTGTGAGCAATTCGTAAAGCACGACGCCCAGCGAATAGATGTCCACACGATGATCCACGCGGCCCGCTTTTCCCTGCTCCGGCGCCATGTATTGCGGTGTGCCGACCGTAGCTCGACTTTCCAAAGTCGAGTCCGGCGTCACTCTCACGCGCCCCGCGTTATCAGCGCCCGACTCGACATCGGAGTGCCGAGCTACGAGTTTCGCGATACCGAAGTCCGCGATTTTCACGCGTCCGTCTTTATCGAGGAGCAGGTTTTCGGGCTTGATGTCCCGATGCACGATCCCGTGTTCGTGCGCAAACTGCAGCGCTTCGCAAACCGGAGGCACAATGGCCAGCGCCTGCTCCGGTGTGAAGCGTCCCGCTTTCATCGCCTGCCGCAAATTCACGCCATCGACGAACTCCATGAGCAGGAAAAAGAATCCGCCCGCCTGTCCGAAGTCGTGGATGGTCACGATGTTCGGATGGTTCAGCTTTGCGAGCGCCTGCGCTTCGTGACTGAAGCGTTCCGCAAACACGGGATCGCCCACGCGCTCCGGTGCGAGGAGTTTCAGAGCGACGAGACGGTTGAGCGATTTCTGCCGGGCCCTGTAAACGACTCCCATCCCGCCGCGCCCAAGGCAGTCGAGGATTTCGAGCTGCGGAAAATGCGGCGCGAGCTCTTCCGGCGTCGGCACAGGCGGGCGAACCGAAGCCGCGGCATCATCCAGCGTCTCCGCGCCGAGCCCCGCAAACAAACACTTGGGACAAAGCCCCTGCGGCGCGTGAGCGGGAAGCGGCGTTGCGCAATTCGGGCACTTTGCAGTTTCGGATGAAGATGGATTTTCGGTGTTCATACCGTTTACTGAGGAAACCCGATGCGGCGGTTACAAGCGATCTTCATTTTGTCTGGCGGAGCGATGCCGGCTTGCCTTGCCGCAGTATATCGCGCTTTGTCGGGAGATGCGCATTCTTTCGACTCTCCTGCTCGCCCTGACAATTGCTGCTGCCCGTGCGGATGTTCGTCTCGTGGAAAAGGACGGACATTTTGAACTCCTCCGGAATGGACAGCCATTCATGATCAAAGGCGGCGGCGGCGATGGGAAGTCGCTCGCCTCCCTTGCTGCTGCGGGTGGAAATTCCGTGCGGCTGTGGGGCGATGGAAATCTCGGCGAGGTTCTCGACGAGGCTCAAAAACTCGGACTCACCGTGACTGCCGGAATATGGCTGGCCCAGGTGCGGCACGGGTTTGACTGGAGCGATGTGAACGCGCTCATCAAGCAGCGCGAGCATGTCCGGCAAACGGTGCTCAAGCATAAGGACCATCCGGCACTGCTTTGCTGGGCGCTGGGAAATGAGATGGAGGATTGGGAGGGGAAAAACGGAGCGGTGTGGACCGCAATCAACAGCCTTGCCGTGATGGTGAGGCAGCTCGACCCGGCGCACCCGACGATGACCGTCGTCGCCGAAATTGGCGGTGAGAAAGTGCGGCACATCCACGCGCTGTGTCCCGAAATCGACATCATCGGCATCAACTCGTACGGCGGCGCAGCGACGCTCGCGGAACGATATCGCGCTGCGGGCGGGAGGAAGCCGTACATGCTCGCGGAGTTCGGTCCGGCAGGCGCGTGGGAGATTCCGAAGAATGGAATCGGCGCGTATCCCGAGCAGACGAGCACACGAAAGGCGGCGGACTACAAGCGCGTCTATGAGTCCGCCGTGCTGGCGCAGCGCGGCCTGTGCGTGGGTTCGTATGCATTTCTTTGGGGACATAAACAGGAGGTGACATCGACGTGGTTCAGCATGCTGCTGCTGGACGGAACGCGACTTGGCGCTGTGGATGCGATGCACGAACTTTGGACAGGAAAGCCGCCGGCCAATCGTTGCCCGGAGTTGAAATCACTCGTCGTCGATGGCGTGGACAAGCCCGTGGAACCGGGCACTACGCTCCGCGCGACCCTCGACGCAAGAGACCCCGAGGGCGATGCGCTCAAAGTGGAATGGGTGCTTCAACACGATCCCGGAAAATACACCGACAAGGATACAGCTCCACCGCTTTTCCCCGAAGCGATCATCCGCTCCGACGCGAAGTCCGCCGAGATCAAAGTGCCCGCCGATGGAGGATTATACCGGCTTTTCGCATTCGTCCGCGACGGCCATGGCGGAGGCGCTGCTGCCAACGTCGTGTTCCGTGTGACCGGTGAAGAAAAGACGCCGTCCGGCCGCAAATCCACGCTCCCGCTTTCCGTATATGCCGAGGCCGACGACGTGCAGCCTTTTCTTCCCGCGGGCTGGATGGGCGATGCGAAATTCATCCGCATCGATCCCGCAAGCACGACGCAGCCGCACTCCGGCAAGACCGCGATGAAGTGCGAGTTTACCGGCGACAAAGGCTGGGGCGGAGTCGTATGGCAAAGCCCCGCCGGCGATTGGGGCGATCAAGGCGGCGGCTTCGATCTCACAGGCGCGAAGAAGATTTCCTTTTGGGCGCGTGGAGAAAGCGGAGGCGAAAAAGTCGGCTTCAAGTTCGGCATCATCAAAGACAAGAAATTCGCGGACACCGCCAGTGGCGGAATTGAAACTGTGACCCTCGCAAAAGAATGGCAGCGCTACGAAATTCCCGTAACCGGCAATCTCACCCGAATCAAAACCGGCTTCGTCTGGACGCTCGCCGCCGCAGGTGCGCCGGTTGTTTTTTACCTCGACGACATCCGCTGGGAGTAAGGCGAGCCCCGCTAATTACAGCGACTGGAGAAACTTCACCACGGTAGCCCGGTCGGACGCTGGCATTGCGCGGAATGCCTCTTTCGATTTCTCGCCCTCGCCGCCGTGCCAGAGGATCGCTTCCTCCAGCGTGCGAGCGCGGCCATCGTGGAGATACGCCTCTCCGCCGCTCACGCCCGCAGTGAGGCCGATGCTCCAGAGCGGTGGCGTGCGCCATTCGCTGCCGGTTGCGAGGTGTTCTCCCATGGTGTCCGCGAGGCCTTCGCCCATGTCGTGCAGCAGCAAATCGGTGAAGGGCTGGATGCGTTGGTTGCGCAGTTCGGCGAGCGGATGAAACGCGCTCGTGGTAAATGCCGGCGTGTGGCAGGCGGTGCATTTTGCTTTCGCAAAAAGCTCTTCTCCGCGCAAAGCTCCGGCGTCGGCGAGGTCGCGGCGGGCGCTGACTCCGAGGGTGGCGATGTAGCGCGTGAGATTGGCGAGGTCGGTGTCGGCGAGCTCGGGTTTTTCCGCAGCCGTAGCGGCGTCGAGTTGGGCGAAGATTGCGGTGGTCACGCCCATGTCGCTGTTGAATGCGTGGGCGATTTGCTGCTTCACGGTCGGCTGCGCTGCTTTGTAGCCGAAGCGTCCGAGGCGCGGTTGTTTTGTCTCGGCATCGGGGACGATCTGCGGGCGTCCGGAGATGCCGTCTTTGTTTGTGTCGCTCGGGTCGGCGAGGGCCAGCACATCGCGCTCGCTGATGGCCTCGAGCAGGCCGAGCCCGACGAGCTGCGGCGTGAGCCGCGCGGAAAATGCGGCGGGCGTCTCGCCGGAAAATGCATACACCGGCTTGCGCAGAGTGAACGGCGTTCCGTCGCCGTATTTGCCGGCGATTTCGGCGTAGCTTGCAATGGTCGCGCCGCCTTCTGCTGCGCCGCCCACCGACTTTGGTTGCAGTGCGCCACCGAGCTTTGGATGCGGTGTTCCTTTTGCGTCGCCGCCGACTTTCACCACGGTCTGGAGCATCGGTGCGCCGACAGCGGGCGGAAGTGCGCGGCCGTTGTTCACATGGCACGCCACGCAACTCTGCGCGACGAATCCGGGGCCGAGTTTTCCGCGTTGCTCGTCGTAAACAGGATTTCCCTTTTCCGAGTGCGCGCCGCTGCCGAAGTCCGTGTGATGCAGCCGCCGCCCAAGCATGAAAGGCTGCGCGCTCACCGGTGCGATGTTCCCGGCGGTCTGCTTGAAGCGGTGCTGCGGCTCGTCGCTATATTGATACGGCAGCGTCGTGAGCCCGCCGAGCCACGCCTTTTCCGGCAGCGGCGCGGAGTCGAGCCGCTCGCCTTTTCCCTCCCACGGCACGATGCCCTTGCCGACCACGTAGAGCACAGTCGTGCCGTAGTAATTCTTGCGCCCATTCTTCACCGCTTTGGTAAACTGGCTGATCTCCATCTCAATCGCATCGCCCACTTTCAGCGGGCGCTTCTCGACCATGTTCGAGGACATCGTGACCGAGTAGTGGTTCGGCGAAACCTCCGGCGCGAGCTTGTTAAAATGATACTCCGCCACGGTATTGATGCCGCGATAGAAGGCGCGGAACTCGGGCGCACCGAGCGGCGTGAGCGTGGCGTAGTTCACCGTGATGTCCTTCCCGCCCTTCGCCACGCGGTCCACGATCTCCACGTCGATGGTCCGCTCCTCCCAATAAAAAGTCAGGTAGTGATCGTAAGAATGAAACTGCGCCTCCCGGGCATGACGGTCCCGCGCCCGGTCGGCAAAGCGCGTGATGAGCGCCTCCGCCGTATCTTCAGTCGTCGCAGGCTCCAGCTTCGTCGAGGCGTCGAAAAGCGGCACGGGCTGCTGGGCGACAGCGGTGGAAACGAAAAGCGTGAGCAGGATAAAACGAATCATCACAAATAAGATGTCCGCCGCCCGGCAAACTTACCGAGGGTTATGCGGCGCGCGCCACCTTTGCGGGAAACCGTCATGGAGCGGCGCGCATCCTGCCGCCGCCTTCATAGCGCGTAGCGCCCGATCCACCACGCGTGCCACATCGAAAAAGTATGCGCTTCGCGATCGAAGGCGGCGGCAGGATGCACGCCGCTCCATGACGCGTATCCACCTTCGTGTGCTCTTCTTGATGAGCGCGCCAAAAATCACGCCAGCGCGTCGCGGCAATACTTGATTGCGCGGGCGAGCTCCGTCATGCGGTCCGAGCCCGCGGGGACTTTGTATTCAAACTCGATCGTCGCCTGGATGTTCCACTTGTTGTCGCGGATCAGTTTCGTCACGCGCTCGTGATACTGCGTGATGAACGGCACCGGCGACGTGTTGTTGCCCGCGAAGAAATGACCGAGGTCCACATTCGCGCCGTTGAATTTTGCAAGAGCGAACGCCGCTTCCCAGTGCTCGGGCTTGGTCGAGGAGTGTCCGTGGTAGCCGAGACCGGCAAACCGCCGACCGTGCCCACCGTCCCCACCGTTGTCGCGTGGAACCCGCCCGGCGGCAGCGCCAGCCCGACGATAGGCTTGCTCACCTGGCTCTTCACAGTCATCGCCCGCTGGAAAACAGCGCCCGGCTGCTCCGATGCCATCATGCTCGACTTGGGAATCAAAGGCAGCGCACCCGAAGCCAGCACCGAACCGCCGGACATCAGCGCAAAAGTGGACGGCAGCATCGTGAAAGTGCGCGTCATCAAGGCCGGCAACAAAGGCTACGTCCTGCAAAGCCGCGTCCAAGGCGACACCGGCTGGACGGACCTCGGCCCCACCACCGCCGCCACGTTTGAAGACAAACGCCCCGTGAAAACCCCCGGCACCGCCGAATGGCGCGAATACCGCGCAAAGTTCTGGGACGGCACGGAGGTC
>JAYUSJ010000208.1:0-16675 GCA_043755735.1 Verrucomicrobiaceae bacterium
TCCCTCGCCCTCGCCACCTGCTGCCAGAGCTACCACAGCATCCTCTGCCACGAACTCGCCCACGTGGAGACCGACGAATGCGGCGCGCCCGAGTTTTTCAGCAACGGCACCAAGCTCCTCCAAATCAAAGGCGAGAACGGCCACATCGACCCCGCCGCCATCGAGCACACCGTCAAAAAACGCACCGACCTCCACTTCCCCAAACCCCGCGCCGTCACCATCACCAACAGCACCGAAGTCGGCACCGTTTATAAGCCCGACCAGATAAAAGCCATCTGGGCCAAGACCAAAAGCCTCGGCCTCCGCCTCCACATGGACGGCGCGCGATTTGCCAACGCCGTCGCCAGCCTCGGCTGCACGCCCAAGGAAATCACCTGGCAGGCCGGCGTCGATATCCTCTGCTTTGGCGGCACGAAGCAGGGCATCGCAGTCGGAGAAGCCGTCGTCTTTTTCAACCGGGACCTCGCCAAAGAATTCGAATGGCGCTGCAAACAAGCCGGCCAGCTCGCCAGCAAAATGCGATTCCTCAGCGCGAGTTGGGTGGGCATGTTGCGCGACGGCGCATGGCTCCGGCACGCCAGCCACACCAACGCCATGGCCGCCCGGATGGAAGCCGCCATCCGCGACCTCCCCGGCGTGAAACTCCTCTTCCCGCGCCAGGCCAACGCCGTCTTCGTCGAACTCCCCCTCGCCGCCGCGGAGAAGCTCCGCGCGAAAGGCTGGCTCTTCTACAGCTTCATCGGCGCCGGCGGATGCCGCCTCATGTGCTCGTGGGACACCCAGCCGGAGGATGTCGATGCGTTCGCAGGGGATCTGAAGGCGGCGCTGGGGGACTAACGCAATGTATTGGTGATGAAACCGACAAACGAGGAAATCACCGAATCATATCTGACCTACTGCCGATTGGCGTGGGCGGAAAGTTGGTTGTCTGAACTCGTGAGGAAGCACCCGGCGGACGCATGGGAGGTGATGAAGAGCATTGCCGACAATGCCGGAAGTCCCGAGATCGAGTTACAAATCGCTGCCGGCCCGTTCAAAATGTTCATCCTTCTGCACGGAGAAGAATATATCGCGAAAATCTGCGAGCAGGTGCGAGAAAGTGAAGCGTTTCTGAGGGTGTTGTCTGGCGTCAGGGGAATCGAATCCCTTCCTCCCGCAGTCCGCAACCGCCTGCGGAAAGTGTTGTAGCTATCAGCTTCGCGTCAGAGCCATGTCCTCACCGAAACAAATCCAGCCATGACTCCAAGACACCTCGTCATGTTCTGCGTCGCGCAGTTCGCGAGCATCGCGGGGGGAATCCTCTGTGCCTATACGTCGCGGAGTTCTTTGCGCGTTGGCGGGAATGGGGGAAAATCTACCAAGACTCCGTTCCCACTTGGCCCGAACTGCTCATCAACTACGGATGGCTGCTCGTTGTTATCCCAATCGCGTGCGTGCTGCTCATTCCCCGGCACCGGGAGGACGATGACACCGGTTCGGTGAACTGGCGCTGGCACAGCGCAACGGCCGTGGCGCTTGGGATGATTGTCCTGCTCGCTTTGCCGCTTGGGGTAACTGCGCTGGTGCGGAGTATCCAGGGTCCGAAGCACCACATTATTTACCATCGCTGAGTCTCGCCCCATACTATAGCCTTCGGCTTCAGCCTGTTGAATCCGTGCGGCATCCAATGGGGTCCCGTTTACAAAAGACCAGTGCGCAAAGGCCTCCGCGTCTTGCATGCTATTGAAATCGGACGGCGTCAGAAAAGGCGCGATGCAGGGTTGCCGCCGGGGTGCTTGCTGCTAAACTCGCCGCAGAATCATGAGAACTTCAAATCCTACACTCAACGAGAACACATTCACCGGAGCGGTCGCCGCCGGCGAGCAGCGCATGACGATCCAAGGCACGGTCAACAAGACTGCGGCCCTGCTCTTTCTGGCGATGTTCGCGGCGCTCTTCACGTGGCAGAAATTTGCAGCGAATCCGGCGGGAGCCATGTCGTGGGCCATTGGAGGAGCGATCGGCGGGTTCATCATCGGATTGGTGACGACTTTTAAAAAGGAATGGTCGCCTGTGACTGCGCCGATTTATGCGCTCTGCGAGGGTCTTCTCATCGGCGGCATCTCGGCGATGTACAATGCGAAATTCAACGGCATCGTTCTTCAAGCGGGGATGCTCACATTCGGCACGCTGTTCGCGCTGCTGGCCGCTTATCGCACCGGATGGATTCGCGCCACGGAGAACTTCAAGCTCGGCGTGGTCGCGGCGACGGGCGGCATCTGCATCATGTATCTCGTGAGCTGGGTGCTCAGCATGTTTAACGTGAACATGTCATTTATGCACGGCAGCGGTCTGCTGAGCATCGGCATCAGCGGATTTGTCGTGGTGATTGCCGCGCTGAATCTCGTGCTGGATTTCGATTTCATCGAGCAGGGCGCGCAAGTGGGTGCGCCGAAGTATCTCGAATGGTATGGAGCGTTCGGACTGCTAGTCACTCTTGTCTGGCTCTACTTGGAAATCCTCCGCCTGCTCGCGAAGCTTTCATCCCGCCGCGACTAGTGCTCTGTCAGTCGTCGCGGGATGATAAGCCAGAGTGTTTATCGGCTGTGATTTGTGACTGGTGAGAAGTGATTAGTCGCCGCCACGCTGGCGACCATTGCCCCGTCGCGACCTACCGCCCGCCCGCCCGCTGATACAACTCTAGCGCTTCCGGCATCATCTCCGTCAGCCGTTTGATGCGCGTATCATGCGCTGGATGGGTGCTCATGAATTCCGGCTGCGATTTTCCCCCGCTGCCTTGCCCCATCCGTTTCCAAAACGACAGCGCTTCCCGCGGATCGTAGCCCGCCTTCGCCATGTAGCGCAGGCCCACCGCATCCGCCTCGCTTTCGTGGTCGCGGCCAAACGGCAGCAAATATCCATACTGCGCGCCCGCCCCGATCGCACCCATGATCGCCTGACGTTGCCCCGGGCTCATATCGCCCATCGAAAAATTCACGCCTGTCAGCAGCGTCTGCGTCTGCTTTTGCTGAAACACCCGCTCGCTCCCGTGGCGGAGCGTCGCGTGCGCCATCTCGTGGCCCATCACCACCGCCAGCCCCGTCTCGCTTTGCGCGATCGGAAGAATGCCCGTATAGACACAGATTTTTCCACCCGGCAGACAGAACGCATTCACCTGCGGACTATCGATCAGCGAAACCGCCCAATCGAAATTCTTCCCCTTCTCGCCCGTTTGCTGCGCCAGCCGTTTCGCGCAGCGCCGCACCATTTCATATTGCGGACCGCGATCGATCGTCCGGCTCTCCCGCACCACCTGCTGATAGCTCTGCAAGCCCAGCGCCGACTCCTGCTCCACCGACAGCCCCAGCCGCGCCGAGCGCCCCGTCTCATTCGTAAACGTCTCCGACGAGCACCGCTGAAAAACCATCACCACCACCGCGATGAGCACCGGAATAAAACGAACGAGTAAATTGCTGCGATTTTGCACAGCCGCGACATTATGAAAAAGCCCCCGCATTTCCAGTAGGAAGAAGAACGCCCATTTCCAAACATCACCGGCATCCGCCCGCGCACCCATTGCGCCGGTACAAAAAACAACCGCCGTAGAAGGCTGGGGAGCCGAGTCAGTTGTTCCCCCCAGAATCCGACCCAGTCATCCCCAGCCTTCTACGGCGGTGCAAGTCGAAGAAACATCCAATGAGGACCAATCGGCAAGCCAAAAAGTGACCAATTTTGATCATTCGCTGTGACTCAGGGAACACGGCGCGAAAAATCCACCAAATCATGCACCTTCCCTCTGTCTTCGTGCTCAAGCATTGCACCGCTCAAAATGAGGCGGAGTCGTCTCTCCTCTGGAGATTTCTTTTTTCAATGGGCGCGGGCCCGGATCATCGTCCGCCGGCTCCGCGAACGTTACGGGCGGCGAGAATTCCGCTGAGAAGCCCGAAAAGGTGGCCGTGCCACGAGATTTGGGGGGCGGCGGAAGCGGCGGTGGGGAGGACGTTGGGCAGTATGGACGCTCCGTAGAAGTATCCGCAGACAAGTGCGGCAAGAACCGAGAGCGGATGCCGGGTGACGATGGCGTGTGCGAGTAGAAAGCCGATGTAGCCAAATACGACGCCGCTTGCGCCGATGGAACAAATGTTCGAAGGGCCAAGCAGCCATTCGAGAAAGCCGCCGCAAAACCACGTAATGATGGTCACTTTGCGCAATGCTTGTCCTCCTTGCAGGGCGATGAGCGAGCCGCCGAGCAGGAGCGGGGCGGTGTTGGCGGCGAGGTGGGCGAAATCGCGGTGCAGCAATGGCGCGAGGGCGATCCCGATGAAGCCGCGCACGGTTCGCGGGACGATGCCAAGTTGATCGAGCGCGTGTTGCAGGAAGACGGTGTCGATGATTTCCAGAAGCCAAAGAACCGCGACTCCACGAAGGAGCATCGCGAGCGGTCCGCGCATGGTGAACCTGCGGGGAGGGGAGGTTTGTTTCTTGTTGGCGCGGTTCATCGCGGCGGTGAATGGCGGGAGCGGCGGAAGTCGTCAATGGCGGAACGGAAAATGGTTCGATGGAATCAAGGGGAAAAGGGGCAATAAGAATAGCGATTTGCTTACTGAACGGCCTGTAACTTTGTGGGTGCAGAATGCCTCTTGCCCGTAACCACGCCGTAACTTACGTTCCACGGACCCATCCCTTGGAGAACCTACATTTATTCATGAGAATTCACTTTACCCTAGCGACACTAACACTTGCCTGCGCCGCGTCTGCTGCGCCGGTGATTAACGAGATCTATTTCCGCCCGCCGGGCGTAATTGAGCCTGCGGGCGAAGAATGGCTGGAGATACGGAATCCTGATGCGGTGGCGGTCGATGTTTCGGGGTGGAGTTTTTCAAAAGGCGTGAGCTTTACGATTCCGGCGGCGACTACCATTCCGGCGGGCGGTTATCTCGTCGTGGCGGCAAATGTGGCGGCTTTCAATTCGGCGAATCCGGGCTTCGCGGGGACGGTGATTGGTGGGTGGACGGGCACTTTGGCAAATGGCGGCGAGCAGTTGCAGTTGGATGATGCGCTGGGGAATAAGGTGTGCGATTTGAAATACGCGGATGAGGGCGAATGGGCGGTGCGGGGGCGTGGGGATTTGACGTTTGGGCATCGCGGGTGGGAATGGTTTTGTGCGGCGGATGGAGATGGGAAATCGTTTGAGTTGCGTAATCCGGCGCTGGGCATCGGCTCGGGGCAGAATTGGGGCGTTTCTGCGGCTGCGGGCGGTTCGCCGGGAGCGGTGAATTCGGTAGCTTCGGCGAATGTTGCCCCGTTAATTAAGGACGCGAAGCACAGGCCGGAAATCCCGACGAGCACTCAGGCGATTGTGGTGTCGTGCAATTTGGAGGATGAAGCGCCGGGTGCGACGGCGACGCTGCATTGGCGGTTGGATGCGGGGGCTTGGGCGATGTTGGCGATGACCGATGGCGACGGCGATGGCGATGTGGAGGCGAGTATCCCGGCGCAGGCAAATCTGGCGATTGTGGAGTGGTATATTTCGGCAACGGATGGGGTGAATTCGCGGACGTGGCCGGCGGCGGCGCGGACGTCGAATCCAGGCGTGCTGCCGGAGACGTTTGGGCAGGTGACGAATGCGCTGGTGCTGGTGGATAATTCGTTCAGCGCGACGGCGACGTTTTTGACGCCGAGTGACTCGCCGGTTTACCGCATCATCATGACGGGCGTGGACCGGAATGAACTGGTGCAAATCGGGACGACGAACGGCGAGCAGGAGAGCCTGGCGACTTTTAATGCGACGTTCGTTTCGCACGACGGAACGGGCATCAAAGCGATCCATAATTGCGGCACGCGCAATCGCGGCGGTGGCGACACGGCGCTGGGACCGCCAAACAATTACAGCGTGAGTTTCCGCAGCGATGCGAAGTGGGACGGTCGCGGGACGATGACGATCAATGCGTATTTCCCGCATTCGCAGGCGTTGGGAAATGCGCTGTTTTTGCGCGCGGGGATTCCGCCGCAGGAGGCGGCGGTGGTGCGTGTGCGGCTGAACGGCGTGGACATGGCGGAGTCGGGCGGGCGGATGCTGGGGCGTTATGCCCGGCTGGAAGGGCGCAATGCAGACTGGGCGGCGCATCATTATCCGAATGACGCGGAGGGGAATTTTTACCGCGTGGATGATCATTTTCCGACGACGGATAACGTGCCTGCGGAGAATCTCGGCATCGGCGAGTTTCGCTACGAGGGCACGAATGGTGCGAATTACGCGGACGGGTATATCAAGCAGACGAATCAAGCGCAGGCGGACTACTCGGACGTGGCGAACCTCACGCGGATCATCAGTGCGCCGGAGACGGGCGGCACGGCGGGGCAGCCGGCGATTTCAAATGCTGCGTATCCGGCGGCGGTGGCGACGGTGCTGGATGTGGATCAATTTTATCGCTACATCGCGACGGATGCGTTGATCGGGAATCAAGAGGGCGGGCTGCAAAGCGGGCGGGCGGACGATTTCTCGCTGTATCGCGGTGTGGTGGATACGCGGTTCCGTTTTGTGCCGCACGATATGGACGATGTGTTCGACATCGGCGCGGGCGCGGGCGACCCGATTACGCGTTCGCTTTTCAGCTACGACGAGCAGGTGCAGCAGGGAAATACGGGCGTCGTCGGGCTGCGGCGGATGTTTAATCATCCGGCGATGGTGCCGAGGTATTACGCGGCGGTGCTGGATGCGATGAACTCGTGGTTCAATCACGCGACGATTGATCCGATGATCGATCAAATCATGACGGGCTGGGTGCCTCCGGCGACGATCACTTCGACGAAAGGCTACATCGATTTGCGCCGCGCAAATGTGCTGACGCAAATCCAGCAAAACTACGCGCTGACGGTGACGACGGCGGGCGCGGCCATTGAGGGCATTTCCCGCACAACCAATGGCGCGGCGACGTTCAGCGGGACATTTAATGTGGCGAAGACTTACTCGATCACGGTGAACGGTGTGCTGGCGACATGGTCGTATCGCAACACGGGCACGGCGGCTGGCGATGACGACGCAGGTGAGTGGTTTCTCACCGTGCCAGCGGGCGGCGGCAGTGTGCTCACGCCGGGTCTGAATACTGTGGTGGTGCGGTTTTGGGGCGGGCTGAACAGCACGGGCGCCATCGTGAATGAAATCACGCGGCAGGTGATTTGGGAGCCGACGACGGCGGTGTACACGAGCGTCTCGGGCACGCTCGCGCCGAGCGGCACGCTAGCGATTACCACGCCCTCGAGCTACATCCCGGGCATCCCGTTTCTCGTGCGTGTGGATGTAAAAGACGGCGCTGGCAACCTCGACCGCACCGCGTGGAATCGCACGGCGTCGCTCACGGCGACAAACGGAATCACGCTCACGCCAAACACCGTGACGCTCACGAACGGAATGGGAAGTGCGCTCGTGACGGTGGGCGGCGGCGGCTCGACGGTCGTGCCGATCTTCACCTACGGCACGGGCGGCACCGGCTCGACGGCTGCAAACACCGGCACGGTCGGCTCGACATGGAAATACCGTGGTGATTTTACATCCACGACGCTCGCGACGTTCAACACGAATTTCGGCGCGACGTGGAAAAATGAGGGCTTCGATGATTCCACGTGGCCCAGCATCGTCACGCAGACCGGGTACGGCGACGCGGATGAAAACCGCGCCTTCACCCGTGTGGATTATGACACTGTCGCCGCTGGCACCCAGAGCGGCCCGACTTATCTGTTCCGCAATACGTTTACCATCGCCGATGTCGCGCAACTCGTGAGCGTCACAGGCCAGGTTAAATTCGACGACGCAGCTGCGGTGTATGTGAATGGAACGCAAATTCTGCGCACGGCGACGCTCCCCGCAGCCACTCCTCTCACCTCCTACGCCAATGCAACGCCCACGCAGGAAAACGCCACCAGCGCCATCACAGTGCCACTCGGCCTCCTCCATAATGGAGTAAACACGATTGCCGTCGAAATCCATCAGGCCGATATCGGCAGTAGCGATGTGACGTTCGACTTAAATCTTAGCTCCACCGTCACGACCGGTGCCGCCGATCCCGGAAATTTCACGCTCACCAGCACGGTCGGCACGCTCAATTCCAGCAAGGCCATCACGAGCCTCACGCCGACGCCGACGATGACAAATGTGAGCGGCACTTTGCCTGCGGGAGTCACCACTTGGAGCGGCGTGATGAACGTCACCGGCGATGTGACCGTTCCCGCCACGGGCACGCTGAACATTTCGCCCGGCACGATCGTGCTCATGGCGGGCGACGCGACCGCGGGCAGCTCGGCGGGCTCGGATTTGATCGTGACGACGGGCGGCGGCGTGAATGCGCTCGGAACCGCAGCGCAGCCGATTTCCATCACCGCAAACTCCGCCGCGAATCGCTGGGGTGAAATCAATGTGAACGGCTCGACGACGAACTGGCAATACTGCCTCGTCACGCGCGCTGCGCACTCGCCCGGCGGCGGCCACACCGGCACTGGTCCAGCGTTCCGGCTCACGAATGGCGCGGTCTGGACGTTCGACGATGGCGCAATCACCGACCTGCCCGGAAAGACGCTGACGAACTCTGGCAACACAACGATGACGATGCGCCGTTCGCATTTCGCGCGCTGCGTGATGGGTCCGGAAACTGATGGAAGCGCCATCACCATCGAGGACTCGAATTTCAGCGAAATGCTTTCGATTTACCGCGAGACCGGCGCGGCGGACGACGAGGATTGCATCTACATCCACGACAGCGGCGGACGCCCGGTGAACTTGCGCCGGAGCGTGTTTTCCAACGCGGGCGACGACGGCATCGACTTGCTTGCGGGCGCGGTGACGGTCGAAGACTGCATCGTCCGAAACATCAACGACAAGGGAATGAGCCTGCTGCAAAACAACGTCACCGTGCGACGCACACAGATCGTGGATTGCGACTTCGGCATCTCGACAAAAACGCAGATTGGCAGCGAGGCCACGCCTTACACGCTCACGATGGAAAATGTGACGATCGTCGGCGAGTCGCATCCTGGAAATCAGGGCGACCAAAGCGGCGGCATTTACTGGCACAATGTCGGCGTCCACGTCCGCAACAAATACGGCACGGGGCCAAACGCGCAGCTCATCGTGAATGCGAAAAACTGCATCATCTCGGCCATCACTCCGATGCTGAATGACTACGGCACCGTGGGGAACGATTTCCCGCTGCTGACTTCAACTTACAACTGCTACGAAAACGTGGCGGGCACGAACCCGGTGGACCCCACGGCACCAGCGGGAACCGGCGACATCGCCGCAGTTCCGTTGTTTGTGAATGCCGTGGCGAAAGACTTTCATTTGCAGTCCACTTCGCCCGCCCGCGATACCGGCGATCCCGCATCGCCGCTCGATTCAGACAGCTCGCGTGCCGACATGGGCGCGCTGCCGTTCGGAGCAAGCGGAGCGACGACCGGCGCGCTTGTGTGGACGCCCGCTGGCGGGCCATACCGCGTGACCGCAAACGCAACAGTTCCCGTCGGCCTCACGCTGACGGTCCAAGCGGGAACAGCGGTGTACTTTGACGAAAATGTGCGCCTCACGGTGAATGGAAAAATGGAGGTGCTCGGCACGCCGGATAAGCGCATCTCGTTCTCGCACGTGCCGGGGACCAACGTGACGGATCACGATGTCGATCCGATTAAGAACCTCGTCCAATACGGGGCTCCAAAATGGGGCGGCATCCGCGTGACGGATTCGATGAACGTGGAGTCGGTATTTAAATACTGCGACTTCATCAACGCGCAGGGCATTTCGCCATCGACGGACAACCAAGGCTCGCTCGGCTTCGTGCGCTCATGGGGATTCTGCGAGGGGCTCACGTTTGCGGGCACGCATTTGCGAATGCTCTACGGACGCAATCCGAAGCTCACCGTCATCAAGTGCATCTTCCCCGACATGATGATTTTCGATCCGGCGCTCGGGCGCGTCGAAGACAATACCGACTTCCTCACATCGGCGGACAACAGCATGGAGCCGCTGAAGGTCGAGTATCCGGCGGAAGCGGCCAGCACCGGCCCCGGCTGGACGCCCAACGGCCTGCCCCTCGGCGGCTGGTGGCGCGTTTACTACAATCAGTTCAACGGCAACCGCGGCCACAACGACGTGTTCGACGGCGACAGCGGAAGCATGAGCGTCGCGGGAGATTTTCTGCTCGATTGCCGCTACAACCATTTCCGCGGATTGAGCGGTGACGAGCACATCGATCTCGGCGGCGACGCCTATATTGCGTCGAACATTTTCGAGGCCGCGACGAAAGACGAATGGGTCAGCGCATTTGGCACCGACAACGGTTACTCGAACGCGATCAGCTCGGGTGACAAAGGCACCGGCACCACGATCTTCGTTGTGCGAAATGTCTGCTACGACCTCGATCATGTCATCAACTGCAAGGCCGGAACTGCTGCGGTTTTTGAGCACAACACCGTCGCGAATTTGCACGCAGACTACACTTACACGCCTTCGACTCCCGACCAGGATGTGAAGAACGCGCCGATCAATTTCTTCGTCCCCGAAGACGGCAGCAACCCGACACGCGGCGATGGCGCATACATGGGCTACAACATCATCAGCAACGTCCCGCGCCTTTTCTCCGGCCCGGATGCGCGGAAAATCAACGGCACCACCATCGTCAACGACGTGACCACGAAGATTGAGTTTTACCACAATCTGCTCGACCAAATTCTCGATCCAATCGTCGGACCGAACCACAGTCAGAGCGCGTTCAGCGGTGCTTACGGACCAAACGTTGCGGGCGTCCCGCGCTTTAATAATCCTGCCGCCGAGGACTACGGCATCCAAGTCACCTCCGACGCGCGACGCAGCGCATTTGGTGGGCTCGACTACGGCGCGACCGTGCCGGAGTGGGCCTACATCATCGGCGGACCCGTGGGCACGACCGACCAGACGACCGCGACATTCACCGTCGGCGGACCGGGAATCATCGCCTACAAATGGCGGCTCGATGGCGGCGCTTGGAGCGCGGAAGACACCGTCGGCACCGGCGGACCATTCCCTCGCACCGTCGGCGTCCCGTGTGTTCGGCAGGAAAACATCGTTTTGAGCGGCCTTACGCCCGGCGTCCACACGCTCGAAGTCCTCGGGCGCGACATGGCCGGCAACTGGCAGGACAACGACCCCGCACGCACCGTCATCGGGGCAGCGCAAGCCACGCCGACCGTCCGCACTTGGACCGTGAACACCGCTGCGCCGCTCGTGCGAATCAACGAAGTGCTCGCAAACAGCGCGACGCTTGCGGACCAAGTCGAGCTGCACAATTTCGGCAATGTGCCCGTCACGCTCACCGGTTGGTCGCTCACCGACGACGCGCTCGTTCCTGCAAAATTCCCGCTGCCCGTGACGACGATCCCCGCTGGTGGATTCACGACATTTTCCAGCGCGCTGCTCGGCCTCGATAAAGACGGCGACACCGTCCTGCTCTACCAAGGCGCGACCTTGCGAGACAGCGTCACGTTTGGCGCACAGGTCGCCGACATGACGATTGGCCGCGTCCTTTTTGACAACGCACTCGCGTGGAAACTCGGCACGCCCACACTCGGCGCGGCGAACAACTGGGTCATCACCGGCGAGCAAAGCGGCATCCGCGTCAGCGAATGGTTCACCGGCGGCAGCGTGCTCTACGCGAGCGACTGGATCGAGCTGAGCAACTCGCTGGCCTTCCCCGTCGATCTCGCCGGACTGCGCATCACCGACACCCGCGCCGAGGCCGCATCCGTCCACGTCATCCCGCCGCTCAGCTTCATCGCCGCGAACGGATTTCTGAAAATCATCGCCGACGGCACCGGCGGAAACCGTCTGTCCTTCAGCCTCAGCGAACAGCAGGACGACATCTACCTCGCCGACTCGACCGGCGCATTTCTCGATAGCGTGCAATATTTCCAGCAAACGAGCGAATGGTCGCAAGGGCGCAACGGCAGCACATTTATCCAGTACGAACTCCCGACCGGCGGCCTCGCCAACACCACGACCGACGCCAACGCCCTCGCACTCCTGCGCGGACTGCGTATCTCGGAAATCATGTTCAACGCACTCGGCGGGCAGGATTTTGAATACGTCGAACTCACCAACATCGGAGGCACGGCGCTGCAATTGCAGAACGTGAAATTCGTCCAAGGCATCACGTTCACATTCACCGCGCCGACTACGCTCAACGCGGGTGAAAGCATCGTCGTCGTAAAAAACCTCACCAAATTCCGCAGCCGCTACGGCAACGCGCCGGTCATCGCAGGCACCTACACCGGCAATCTGGACAACAGCGGCGAGTCCGTCGCCATCCAGCTCCCGCCGCCGTTTGATGCAAACATCCTCACATTCGCATACGGCGATTCATGGCGGCTTAGCGCCGACGGAGGCGGCACCGCGCTCACCACGCAAGCGGGAATCACCAACGCATCACTCTGGGGCGACAAAGACACCTGGACCGCCACGGCCCTCGGCGGCAGCCCCGCGGCCACCGGTGCCCGCACCGACACATTCAGCGGCTGGATGACCCTTAACGGCGTCAACGCAATCAACGACGACAACGATTTCGACGGTGTGCCCGCATTGATCGAAAGCGCTCTCGGCATGAATCCCAACAACGGCAACGGCACCCACGGAACTGCCGGAACGCCGATTGCCGCAAGCGGCGCGACGTACACATTCTACGTCCCCGAAAACGCAAGCGCAGCGCAAGGTCACGGCGTCACCGACTTGATCTATACCGTGCAATCCCGCGCCGATCTCCTCGCCGGAGGCTGGACGACAATTGCGACTAAATCGTTCGGCACAAACTGGACGGGCACAGTCAGTCTTGGAGCGCCGGTGAGCGGCTTTATCCCCGTCACCGTGACCGACCCATCAGGCGGCCCGCAGCGGTTCTTCCACCTGACGATTACCTGGGCTCCGTAAACCGAAGCTCATCATCGCAAAGGGCGCACTTCCGCAAGGTTGTGCGCCTTTTGTTTTCTGGTCACTCCTTGCCCACCAGCGACGCCGCTGAGATCGGCTTCACGGGCAGTTTGGTGCGGCGGCGCGTGAAGTATCGCTGGAGGATGAGCTCCAGGAAAAGGAACGCGAGAAGGCCGGCGAGGAACCATTTCCAGAGCTCGGTGCCGAAGCGGTTCTTGTGCTCCAGATTCTTGTATTCATCCAGGCTGTGGACGATTGGGACGTTGTGCGTTTTGCCGAGGTCGGCGATTTCCTGCTCGGAAAGGCGTGCGAGGTCGGACTCACGGCGGTCGGCGTTGAAGACGTAGTGCAGCGGACCGCCACCGGGTGGCGTGAGTGTGTAGAGGCCGGGCGCGAAGACGGGGCCGTATTCCACCACTCCGCGGGATTCTTTCTTCACGATGGCGAGTTCTACGGGAATGCCGTCCGGGCCGGTGAGGATTGCTTTTTTTCCTGCTGCGTCTGCGGGCAGGAAGCTCACCAACTGGCGGCCGATCTCGAGGTTGCGCGGCGGATAGACGTTGGATGCGAGATAGACGCTGAGGCGCTGCGTGAGCGGGAGAAAGAAGGGGCGCGCCGGAAGATTGCTCCAGTCCGCGTCGCACGCTGTGGCGCAGGCGATGACGCGGCCCTCGCCGAATGCTTTCTCCGCGAGGAACGGGTCGCCGCTGTCGAGTCGGGCGAGCACCACGGGGTCGAGCGCGCCGCCTGATTTCTCCGGGGGACGCATCTTGAACCAGACTTTCACCGCAGCCTCTGCCATCGAGCCGTTGCGCGGGTCGTTGAAGAGCTCCATCGCGGGGTCTTCGAATCGCTGGCTCGTGATTCCCATCGTCGGCGCGCCTTCTTCTGTGTCGCCGGCGATGCCTGCGAGGGGCAGGGGAGCGAGCTTGGAAAACGGGCCATTCCACCATGCGGTGTCGGTTTTGTCGCCGGGGAAAACCAGGAGGCCGCCGCCGGTCTTCACGAAATCCTCCAGCGCCTTGAGCTGGTCGGCGCCGAGCTGGCGCGTGTTGGCGAGGACGACAATCTGGCTTTCCGCGAGCGCCTTTGCGGTGAGCCCTTCGACGGGCACGACGCGCGTTTGCAGCAAGTCGGCCTGTTCGACTTTTCCAGCCATGAACGGCGAGAGCGCGATCTGCAGGTAGCCGGTCTCGCTCTTGATGTCTTCGAGCGTGTCGCCCGGCGCGCCATCGACGAGCAGCACGGGGATGCGGTCGCGGACGGGGATGCTGGCGAGGAATGTATTGTCGGCGGCGAGCGCGTCGGGCTCGGTGCTGATTTCCACAACGTGCGAGCCTGCGCTTTCGAACGACTGCGTAAAGAGCACCTGCGCTTTTGCGTTCGGGCCCAGCGCGACTTGCGATGCGCCTTTGTCTTTGCCGTCCACCTTCAATGTCACTCGCAAGTCGGGATGATTCGCCGCGCCGAAGTTGCGCAGGTTTGCCCGGATTTGGATCTTCTGTCCGATGCCCACCATCAGCCGCGAGAAGTCGAGCGACTCGATTGCCACGTTCTCCTTCACCTCCTGGCCTGCGTCCCAAAACGTCACGCTTGGCGGCATCGTTTGCTTGCCCATCCGGTCCAGTGCGGCGGCGATCGCCTTGTCTTCCGTCGGGTCGAAACTCACGCGTTGAAAATCGGTGAGCATCACCACCTGGCGCACCGGCTCGTGCATCGTCTCCAGCGCACCGGCTGCGAAGTCCAGCGCTTGCGGGACGCGCGCCGTGCCGTAGCCTGCGGATGTCTTCCCGAGCATCTGCGTCAGCCGCGAGAGGTCGTAGGTCGGCGCATCCAGCAGGCCGCGGCCGCCCTGGCCCATCAGCACCACGTGCACTTCGCTCTGGCTCTGCATCGCGGCGATCATCTTCTGCACGTTGTCCTTCGCCATTGCGAAATTCACGGTGCCCGAGCGGCTCGCCTCCATCGAGTAGCTGTTGTCGAGCAGCACGATTGTGCTCGTCCGCGCGTTGCCGAGCAGGCGGCTCGCGCCCTGCCAAATTGGACGCGCCATTGCCAGCGCGAGCAGCACGGGGATTGCGCACCGGATGGCGAGCAGGATCCATTGTTCCATGCGCACGCGGCGTTGATTCGTCCGAATCACCATCTCCAAAAGGTGCATCGCGCCCCACTTCACGACCTTGAAGCGGCTCTTGTGGAAAAGATGAATGATGATCGGGATCGCCAGCGCCGCGGCGCCTGCAACCATGGCTGCGTTTAGAAAGTTCATCGTGCCAGCCTCCTGCTCAAATAAGCCGCCAGCGCGTTTGCATACGGCTCGTCCGTGCAAAACGGAACGAGGTCCACTTTGTGCCGGCGACATCCCAGCGTGAGCTCTCCGCGGAACCGATCGAGATTATCCATGTAAGCCTGCCGCAGCATCACGGGGTCGAGCAGATGCTTCACGCCCTCGCGCTCCAGACACTCAAACTGCGTCCATCCTTTGAACGGAAATTCCAGCTCATCGCGGTCCCATATTTGGAACACCACGATCTCATGTCGCGCATGGCGGAAATGCGCCAGCGCCTTCAGAAACTCGGCCACTTCCCCGAAGCAATCGCTGATGATCACCAGCAGCCCGCGCCGGTGCAGCATCGGCACCAAATCATGGAAGACGCGCCCCAGCCCCGTCTCCCCGCCCGGCTTGCTCTGCTCCAGTTCATCGAGAATTACGCGCAGATGGCTCACCCGCGAGCGCACCGGGATATAGCGGCGGATCTTCGTGTCGAAAGTGACCAGCCCCACGCCATCCGACTGCTGCAACATCAAGTAGCTCAAGCACGCCGCCAGTCGCGTCGCGTAATCAAACTTGTTCACCTTTCCGCCCTCGGATTTCCCGTAGTCCATCGAGCCCGAGCGGTCCACGATCAGCGTGCTGCGAAGGTTCGTCTCCTCTTCGTATTCGCGGATGTAGTAGCGGTCGCTCCGCCCGTAAACGCGCCAGTCGATCTTCCGGATCTCATCGCCCGGCACATATTGACGGTGCTGTTTGAACTCGACGGAAAACCCCTTGTGCGGCGACCGGTGCAAGCCGGTGGTGAATCCCTCCACGACCTGACGCGCCAGCACCTGGAGGTTGCTGATGCGCTGGAGATCGCCCGGAGCGAGAAAATCGGAAACGTGAGACATGGACTCGGGAAGAACCGCACCACAGCGGGCTTGTTAGGGGAAACGAAACACCATCCGCGTTTGTGTGCGAAGCCTGCGGGGTGGGATGGAAGGATCTCAACTCGGAAAGACTTCCGCACCTGTATCGCGGCGTAAATTGCGGGCAACAATCGCGGCGTTTGGGCCTTGGATGCGAATATTTTCCTTGCCCACCCCGCAGGCATTCCAGAGTCTCCCGCCCGACAGGCCGCAGTGAGTTTAGTGGCGTGTGAAACCCGCTCTCTCAGCTCTCCATTGGCCTCGCCGTTCCAATCCAACCTATAACAAAAAGAAAGCGAGAGATACTCATCATGGCATTCCACTACAACGCAGTCTCCAAAGCAGGCGGTCGCGCCACCACCCGCATCTCCCTCCAAGGGCAAGTCACCCAGGAAGAAATCGTCGCCGCAGCCGCTGCGGAGACGGGCCTCACCGCAGCACAAATCACCACCGCTGGCACGGCGCTCTTCCGCCAAATCATCCTGCTTGCAGGGCGGGAGAGTAAGAACGCCCTCCGGATATTCGATCTGTTTAGCTTTCGCCCCGCGTGCGGCGGCGACTTTCCTG
>JAYUSJ010000209.1:0-5024 GCA_043755735.1 Verrucomicrobiaceae bacterium
CAGCATCCTGAGCGACCAATTCCTCGCCGAAGTGCGCGGCCTCAAGCACAAGAACGTCGCCGCCGAGCTGCTGGAGAAGCTGCTCAAGGACGAACTCAAGGTGCGCTCCAAACGCAACCTCGTGCAGAGCCAGGTCTTCAGCGAGAAACTCAAGAAGACCCTCAACGCCTACCACAACCGCGCCATCTCGACGATGCAGGTCATCGAAGAGCTGATCAAACTCGCCAAGGACCTCGACGCCGCCACCAAGCGCGGTGAGAACCTAGGCCTGACCGACGACGAAGTCGCCTTCTACGACGCCCTAGCCACCAACGACAGCGCCGTGCAAGCAATGGGCGATGATAAGCTCAAACTGATCGCCGCGGAACTCATCACGCAAGTGAAGAAAAGCGTGACCATCGACTGGACTCTTCGCGAAAGCGCGCGTGCCCGGATCAAGGTGATGGTGAAACGCATCCTGAACAAACACGGCTATCCGCCCGATTTGCAGGAAGAAGCTGTGAAGACAGTCCTCGCGCAGGCGGAATTGCTGTGCGCGGAGTGGGTGTGAGGGGAAGGACACGGAGTTCGAAATCTTCCACGGCGACACCCTGACCAACGAGTGGAAAACCCTGCGCGAGCTGAACCCGGCCAAGAAACCCAGCTTCGACGCCATCGTCGCCAATCCGCCTCAGCTACCGCCGGGAACCCACCGACGCCCTGGGCGACGACGTGCGCTTCAAGAACCACGGCCTTGCCCCCAAGTCCGCCGCCGACTTTGCCTTCCTGCCGGCGGGAATTCGATGCTTCGATTCCTCATACGAAATAACCTTTTGCCGTGGCACTGGAAATGCGTTACAAGGAGCTATATTTATGGGCCTCATTCGCAACATTTTCTGGGTCGTCTTCTTTTTGGCCGCCACTTTCACGTTCATTGTGCTTTTTGAACACGGATTTTCCAACTTCGCCGCGAACGCGAAAAAGGAAGCCGAGTTGATGCCCGTTATTTTCGGGATGAAAGAAAAGCCGGCGCCCAAAGCGGAGCCGAAGAGGTTCTAGTTTCGAGGTCTTTTCCTCTTACTTTTCGGGTCCCCTGCGCGGCCTTGCAGAAAATCTCTGGAAGGCTCGGAGTCATTTTGCTATCGCAGAAATGGCATCGCATTTGCTTAAAAGTCCGATGCGCTAGAAATGTCCTCTTTTTGGGGAAAAAACAACAACATCCGCGGTCCGTTTTGCGCAGACCGCACAAAAATAGACACCAACTACAACAACCATGGCAAAGTACAAACTAGAATACGTGTGGCTCGACGGCTACGAGCCCACAGCGAACCTCCGCAGCAAAACCCAGATTAAGGAATTCGCGGAGTTCCCGACGCTTGAGCAGCTCCCTATGTGGGGATTTGACGGCAGCTCGACCCGTCAGGCCGAAGGCCGCACTTCCGACTGCATGCTCAAACCTGTCGCGGTGTATCCCGACGCGACCCGCATCAACGGCGTCCTCGTCATGTGCGAAGTCATGATGCCCGACTGCACCACGCCGCACCCAAGCAACGCCCGCGCGACAATCCTCGATGATTCAGGCACATGGTTCGGCTTTGAGCAGGAATACTTCCTCTATCAGGACGGAGTGCCGCTCGGCTTCCCGAAGGGTGGATATCCTTATCCGCAGGGCAAATACTACACGGGCGTCGGCTTTGACGCAGTGGGCGACATCGCCCGCGAGATCGTGGAAGAGCATCTCGACCTGTGCCTCGAAGCAGGCATCAACCACGAAGGCATCAACGCCGAAGTGGCGAAGGGCCAGTGGGAATTCCAGATCTTCGGCAAGGGCTCCAAGAAAGCCGCCGACGAAGTTTGGATGGCCCGCTACATCCTCCTCCGTCTCTGCGAATCCTATCGCGTGGACGTCATGTGGCACTGCAAACCGCTCGGCCTCGATGTGGACTGGAACGGCTCCGGCATGCATGCCAACTTCTCGACCGAGCACATGCGCGAAGTCGGCGGACAGGCATACTTTGAGGCGCTCATGGCAGCGTTCGACAAATACAAAAACGAGCACATCGCCGTGTATGGCCCGAACAACCACCTCCGCCTCACCGGCCTGCATGAGACGCAGTCCATCGACAAATTTAACTACGGCGTCGCAAACCGCGGTGCATCGATCCGCGTCCCGCATAGCTTCGTAAACAACGGCTACAAGGGCTACCTCGAGGACCGTCGTCCGAACTCGGAAGGCGATCCCTACAAGATTGCCGGACGCATTCTCCAGACGATCCAGACTGTCCCGACGAAGTAATTTTCGCGGAATAAAGCTTATCAAAAACGCCGTCCTGCATCGCGCAGGACGGCGTTTTTTCTGTCGCGAAAAAAGGGATTGCACATCCGGGCGATAGTGAGAGGTTCAGCCCGATTTTCCTCGGATGAACCGGGGCGAATCTCAATCGTAACACTCAACACTCCAATAATATGGGACTACTCGACGGAATCCTCGGTTCGCTATTCGGCGGCCTCAATCAACAACAATCCGGCAACCTCCTCAGCTCGGTGGCAGGGATGCTCCAGGGCGGCGGCGGCATTCAAGGGCTTCTGACAAAATTTAGCGGCCAGGGCCTCGGCGATCTCGTCAAAGGCTGGGTAAGCACCGGGCCGAACCCGCCCGCGACCGCCCAGCAAGTCGAGAAAGTCTTCGGGGCGGATCAGCTCAGCCAGCTCGCCTCACAGGCCGGTGTGCCCGCAAACGAAATCTCCGGCCACCTTGCCAAGCTGCTCCCACAACTCGTGGACAAGCTGACGCCCGACGGCAAAGTCCCGGAAGGCAACGCGATGCAACAGGGTCTCTCTTCGCTGCTCTCCGGCGGCATCGGGAAACTCTTCGGAAACTAAACCACGACCAAACATTTTAGCTCCGCAGCCGCTCTTTCCCGGAAAGAGCGGCTGCTTCTTTTTATGCCTGTGATAGAATTGGTCACTGAAATCGCGGCACCGATTGAACGGGTCTTCGATCTCTCGCGGAGCATCGATTTTCATGCTGCCTGCGCGTCCGACACCGGCGAACGGGCCGTGGCAGGCGTGACTTCCGGGCTTATTGAGGCAGGCCAAACCGTGACATGGCGGGCGAGGCACTTCGGAGTCTGGCAGGAACTGACTGTAAAAATCACAGCTTTTGATCGCCCGAATGGTTTCACCGATACGATGTTGCGCGGCGCTTTTCAAACGATGGAACACCACCATCTCTTTCAATCGTCGGATGGCGGAACCACGATGCGGGATTCCTTCAGCTACACGTCCCCGTTCGGGATGATTGGGAGAATGGCGGATACGCTGTTTTTGGAGGCCCACATGCGGGCTTTCCTTATCGGGCGAAATCAAAACATCAAAATTGCGGCGGAGTCCGATGAATGGAAACGCTACCTCCTGTAGTGGTTTCCCAAAAGAACCGGCAGGATTCTCCACATTTGGCTTCCACGACAGCCCGCAACGCCTTAGGCAATCGGGGTTCACTTTTCTCAATAACCTCAAGCCCACTTTTACCATGGCCAAAGCCACCGAAACCGAATCCGAAAGCAAAGTCATCGCAGCCCGCAACAAGAACCTCGATATGGTCCTCCAGACCATCGCGAAAGAATATGGCGAGGGCGCGATCATGCGGCTCGGCGACTCGCGCACCATGGAGGTCGAGGTCATCCCGACCGGCAATATTCTGATCGACCGCGCACTCGGCGCCGGCGGATTTCCTCGCGGACGTATCGTCGAGGTTTTTGGTCCGGAATCTTCGGGTAAAACCACGCTCACCCTCACGCTCATCGCGCAGGCGCAAAAGCGCGGCGGACTTGCGGCATTCATCGATGTGGAGCACGCGCTCGACCCGCAGTACGCAAAGAAGCTCGGGGTGAATCTCGACGACCTTCTCGTCTCCCAGCCGAGCAGCGGCGAAGAAGCGCTGCGCATCGTGGAGACGCTCGTGCGCTCCAACGCGCTGGACGTGATCGTCCTCGACTCCGTCGCCGCATTGGTGACCAAGCAGGAGCTCGAAGGCGAGATCGGCGACTCGACCGTCGGCGCGCAGGCGCGGCTCATGTCCGCAGCGATGCGCAAGCTCACGGCACTCATTTCGAAAGCGCGGACCATCGTCGTTTTCACCAACCAGATCCGCGAGAAAATCGGCGTGATGTTCGGCAACCCCGAGACGACTCCCGGCGGCAAGGCGCTGAAGTTTTACGCCAGCGTGCGCGTGGACATCCGCCGCATCGGCGCGATCAAAACGAGCGACGGCACCGTCACCGGCAATCGCACGAAGATCAAAATCGTGAAGAACAAAATCGCGCCGCCGTTCTGCGAATGCGAGTTCGACATCATGTATAACGAAGGCATCTCGTCCACGGGCGCGCTGCTCGATCTCGCGCTGGAAAAGGGCATCGTCGAGAAGCGCGGCTCATGGCTCAGCTTCAAGGGCGCACAGCTCGCACAGGGCCGCGATGCCGCGAAAGATGTGCTCAAAAAGGATCAGGCGTTATTCGACGAAATCACCGTTCTCGTGAAAGCGAAGCTCGACGAAGAGACCGCCGCCGCCGCGAAATAGGAAATTCCGTTTCCCAAACGGATCGTTTCCGTCTTGTCTTCATGTCATGAACGCCGCGCAACAGCAAATCCTGGACAAAGTCATTGAGATGCTCGGTGAGCATTTCGACCACTCGATCGTCGCGGTCGGATGGTACGACGAAGACAAACAGTATTCCACCACCGCGACCTACAGCGGCGGCGTCGCGCCGGCACTCGGGCTCTGCAAGCTCTACGAAACGAAGTGGCAAAAAGAGCACCTCTGGGGCCCGGACGACGAGGAGTGACGTCCTCACACCAGTCGTCAGATGTTGGTAAGCCCCCGTTTCTGTCGACTGTGACTTGTGACTCGTGAGAAGTGATTAGTCGCAAGCGGAAAAACCACGCCAACACGCCTTGCGGTGCGGGTTCAGGACATAGGTAACACAAGTGGTTCAGGACATGGGTAACACATTGGTCCCGAAAAACCTTCCGAAATGGGAGGATGA